>NZ_CP026100.1:5013067-5336134 GCF_003722335.1 Caulobacter flavus | reverse complement strand
TGCGCCGTCTCCGCCGTCGTCGACCGCAGGCGCTCGACCAGGGCGAACAGCTGGGCCCGCACGCCGAACTCGTCACCTGCGATGGCGGCGGCCTCGAGACCGGCCAGGGTGGCCTCGTCGATGCGCGGCGGCGGCGCGACCGGGGTGGCCTCGACCACGCCCGCCGACTTGGGCGCGGCGGTCTCGTTGACGTCGACCAATGCCTCGGTGAGCTTCTCGCCGGGACGCAGGCCGGTGATGCGGATCTCGATGTCCTTGCCGGGCGTGAGGCCCTGCAGCTCGATCATCCGGCGGGCCAGGTCGATGATCTTCACCGGCTCGCCCATCTCCAGGGTCAGCACGCCGGCCGGAGGGGCGGCGTCGGCCGCCGACTGGGCCACGGCCCGCAGCACCAGCGACACCGCCTCGGGGATGGTCATGAAGTAGCGCTCGACATTGGCGTCGGTCAGGGTGACCGGGCCGCCGCGGGCGATCTGGTGGCGGAACACCGGCACCACCGAGCCGGCCGAGCCCAGCACGTTGCCGAAACGCACGACGCCGACCCGCATCTGGCCGCCGCCGCCGAACTGGCGGGCGATCGCCTCTGCCACGCGCTTGGTCGCGCCCATGACGCTGGAGGGGGCCACGGCCTTGTCGGTCGAGATCAGGGCGAAGTGCGCGGCGCCGGCCGCCTTGGCGGCGCTGGCGACGTTGCGGGTGCCCAGCACGTTGGTGCGCACGCCCTCGCAGGGGTGGTTCTCGACCATCGGCACGTGCTTTAGGGCAGCGGCGTGGAAGACGATGTCGGGCTGTTCGGCGGCCAGCAGG
Source organism: Caulobacter flavus (assembly GCF_003722335.1). GTDB lineage: Bacteria > Pseudomonadota > Alphaproteobacteria > Caulobacterales > Caulobacteraceae > Caulobacter > Caulobacter flavus. Next base: position 5,335,327 of record NZ_CP026100.1, on the reverse strand, counting down.
CGGGTGACGTGGTCGGCGTCGCGCACGTCGCACAGGGCCTCGCGGCGCGGCAGCTGCGGCCAGGCTTCGGCGATCTCGCGGTCGATCAGGAAGAGGTTGGCTTCCGAGGCGTCGACCAGGGTCAGGTGGGCCGCGCCGCTGGCGGCGATCTGGCGGCACAGCTCCGAGCCGATGCTGCCGCCCGCGCCGGTGACCAGCACGCGCCGGCCGCTGACCAGGGCGCGGACGGGCGCCGGGTCGAGGCGCACCGGGGCGCGGCTCAGCAGTTCCTCGAGGCTGATCTCGCGCAGGGCGGCGGCGGTGGGGCCTTCGCCCATCTCGACCACGCCGGGGCGGCGCAGCAGGCGCACGCCCTCGCTCTTCAGCCGGCCCAGGCGCTCGGCCCCGAAGGCGCTCAAGGGGGCCTCGGCCAGGAACAGCACCGCGGCCGGCGACAGGCCGCCGTCGCTCAACTGCCGCATGACGGCGTCGAAGCGGTCGATGGCGCCCAGCACGCAGACGCCGCGAATCTCGTCGCCGGTCTCGCGGGCCTCGGGGGTCAGCAGGCCGACCACGGCGTAGCGCTCGGTCAGGCCCGGGGCGCGCAGGAAAGTCTCGGCTTCGGCGGCCGTGCCGATGATCAGCAGGCGCGGCAGGGCCGGATGGGCTGGGGCGGGCCGCAGGCGCAGCAGGGCCTCGGCCAGCACGCCCTCGTGCAGGGCGCGGCGACCCACGCGCAGGGCGGCCAGCAGGCCGATCTGCACGACGAAGGCCGCCAGGATGGTGCGCAGGCCGCCATCGAGGTCGGGCAGGAACAGGCGGGCCAGCAGCGAGAAGGTCAGGGCCGTCAGGGCGGCCGAACGGGCGATGCGCAGGTGGTCGGCGGCGGCGACGAACCGCCAGGGCGCGCGCTCCAGCCGGAACAGCAGCTCCACCACGAAGGCCGACAGGGCGTAGAGGCCGGCATGGGCCAGCAGGCCGGGCCGGTCGGTGTCGAGGCCGGCGGCCAGCACCTGTCCGATCAGCAGGGCCAGGAAGGCCAGAAACACGTGCGCTGCGATCTTGCCGGCGCGGCCCATGGACACTCGAACTCCGTTCAACTTTCGCGGCTTAGCATGCCGCTCGCGCGCCGTCGCCGATTCAGGCGCGGGCCAGCGGCAGGGTCACGACCAGGTCGCCGGCGTGTGCGGGCGGGGCGCCGGCCGGGCGCATGACCAGGGCGTCGGCGCGGGCGAACACGCCGACCAGCGACGAATCCTGGTCCGGGAAGGGCGTGACCGTCACCCGGCCTTCGGCGTCGACGGCGCGCGCGGCGCGCATCCAGTGCTCGCGCGGGCCATTGCCGGGCAGGGGGGCGGCCAGGCGGGCGACGCCGAAGGGCAGGGCCGGATCGGCGCCGGACAGGGCCGCCAGCAGCGGACGCAGGAACAGTTCGGCGCAGACCAGGGCCGAGGCCGGATTGCCCGGCAGGCCCAGCACCCGGCGGCCGTCTTCCAGCAAGCCGAACCAGGTGGGCTTGCCCGGACGCACCGCGATGGTCTGGACGCGCAGGACAAGGCCAAGCCGCGCCATGGCCGGCTTGACCAGGTCGTAGTCGCCGACCGAGGCGCCGCCGATGGTCACCACCAGGTCGACCTCCGCGTCGGCCACCGCCAGGGCGATGGCGTCGACGGAGTCCGCGGCGGGGGCCAGCTTGATCGGCTGTCCGCCCCAGGCCTCGATCAGCGCGGCCAGGCTGAACGAGCCGGACTCGAAGATCTGGTCGGCCTCGGGCGCGCCGCCGGGCGCGACCAGTTCGTCGCCCGTGGCCAGGATCGCCACCTTGGGTCGACGGGCGACGGGCAGGTCGGCGCGTCCGGCGGCGGCGGCCAGCGACAGGCGCCAGGGATCGATGCGCGCCCCGGCCCCCAGCAGCCGGTCGCCCGAGCGGAAGTCGCCGCCGGCCGGGCGGATGTTGGACTTGGGATTGTCGCCGGCCGCGAAGGACACCCGGTCGCCGTCGCGCACGGCTTCTTCCTGGATGATCACGAGGTCGGCGCCCGGGGGCACGGGCGCGCCGGTGAAGATCCGCACCGCCTGGCCTGGTTCCAGCGTCGCCGGATAGGCGCGGCCGGCGGCGCTTTCGCCGGCGATCGCGAAGGCTGCGACCACGCCGTAGTCGGCCCGGCGGACGGCCCAGCCGTCCATGGCCGAGGCGTCGAAGGGCGGCTGATGGCGATCGGCGACGACGTCCCGCGCCAGCACCCGGCCGACGGCCTCGGACAGGGCGACGGCCTCCACGCCCAGGCGCGCGGCGCCGTCCAGCATCCGGGCGCGGGCGTCCTCGACGGTCAGGTTCTTCAGGGCTTGGCTCACGGATCGATGGTCCCTGTCTGGCGCGGGCCATGGCTGTGGCAGGAGCGGGCGCGGGTCAATCGAAACCTGCGCCGGCCCCTCCGGGCTTGTAGCGGTTCGGCGGAATGCCCAGCAGTCGCCTGAACATCGTGGAGAAGGCGGCCGGGCTGTCGTAGCCGAGATCCAGGGCGATGGTGGTCACCGGCTCGCCGGCCGCCAGGCGGGGCAGGGCGGCCAGCAGGCAGGCCTGCTGCCGCCAGGCGCCGAAGCTCATGCCGGTCTCGCGGCGGAAGGCGCGGGTGAAGGCCCGGCGTCCCAGGCCCAGTTCGCCGCACCAGTCGTCGATGGTCTCGTGCGGCGTGGGGCGCTCGAGAAAGGCGTGGCAGCGGCGGGCCAGGGCCGGAGCGGCGGGGAAAGGCACGGCCAGCGGGATCACCGGCGCGCGGGTCAGTTCGGCCAGCAGCAGGTTCATGACCAGGCCGTCGCGGCCGGCCTCGTCGTAGTCGACGGGGATGTCGCAGGCGGCGATCAGCAGATGGCGCACCAGCGGCGAGACGCCGATCACCCGGCCCGTGTCGCCCAGCGCCGCCGAGGCGCGCGCGTCGAGCAGAACGCTGCGGGTGCTGACCGCGCCGACCATGCGCACCGAATGCGGCACGCCCGCCGGCGTCCACACCGCGCGTTCCGGCGGGGCGATCCAGGCCCCGTGCGGGGTGCTGACCACGGCCACGCCGGCGGCGGCGTAGAGCAGCTGACCGCGCCCGTGCTGGTGCCAGTCCAGCTCGAACGAGGGCGGATACTCGTTGCCGGTGGCCACCACCGGACGGGGCGCGGCGTCGTAGTCGGCGGGATGCGTCCAGGGCTTGGCCATCTGTCCCACTCGCGAAAGTGAAAGTCCCGATGCGGAATGCGGGACGACTTTCCAGGTCCTATCGCGGTCTCACCTTCACTGGAAGAGCCCGATGACCGACACCGCGATCCGATCCCCCGCCGCCGAGCCGCCCCACGACCAGGCGCAGACCACGGTGTTCGGCGTCATCCTCGCGATCAGCGGCTGCCACCTGCTCAACGACATGATGCAGTCGCTGCTGCCGGCCATCTATCCGAACCTGAAGACCGACCTGAACCTGAGCTTCGGCGAGATCGGCCTGGTCACCCTGGCCTACCAGATCACCGCCTCGATCCTGCAGCCGCTGGTGGGGCTGTACGCCGATCGCCGCTCCAACCCGTGGGTGCTGCCCGGCGGGACGCTGTTCTCGCTGGCCGGCCTGGCGGTGCTGTCGATCGCGCACGTCTACGGCCTGGTGCTGCTGGGCGCCTGTCTGCTGGGCGTCGGCTCGTCGGTGTTCCACCCGGAATCGTCGCGGGTGGCGCGGATGGCGGCGGGCGGCCGGCCGGGTCTGGCCCAGTCGCTGTTCCAGGTCGGGGGCAACGCCGGCCAGGCGCTGGGACCGCTGGCGGCGGCGCTGATCGTCGTGCGCTGGGGCCAGTCGAGCCTGGCCCTGTTCGCTCTGCTGGCCCTGCTGGCCGGGGCGGTGCTGTGGAACGTCGCCGTCTGGGCCCGCCATCACGGCGCGGCGCGCCTGGCGGCCGGGAGCGGCCGCAAGGTCGCGCTGGACCTGCCCAAGGGCGCGGCCGGCAAGGGCATCGCCATCCTGCTTGTGCTGATCTTCTCCAAGTACGTCTACATGGCCAGCCTGACCAGTTACTTCACCTTCTACCTGATCGAGCGCTTCTCGGTGTCGGTCGAGAACGCCCAGATGCACCTCTTCGCCTTCCTGGCGGCGGTGGCGCTGGGCACGATCGCCGGCGGACCGGTGGGCGATCGCTTCGGCCGCAAGGCGGTGATCTGGATCTCGATCCTGGGCGTGCTGCCGTTCACGCTGCTGCTGCCCTATGCCAGCCTGTTCTGGACCGGGCCGCTGGTGGTGATCATCGGCCTGCTGCTGGCCTCGGCCTTCCCGGCCATCGTGGTGCTGGCCCAGGAACTGGCGCCGGGCCGGATCGGCATGATCTCGGGCCTGTTCTTCGGCTTCTCGTTCGGCATGGGCGGCCTGGGCGCGGCGGTGCTGGGCGAACTGGCCGACTGGAAGGGCGTCGAGACCGTCTACAAGGTCTGCGCCGTGCTGCCGGCCCTGGGCCTGCTGGCGGCGTTCCTGCCCAATACGCGCAGGGCCTGAGAGGAACCCGGACAGCAAAAAGGCCAGCCTCGCGGCTGGCCCTTTCTCGTTTCCGGCGATGGTCGGGCGATCAGCCGACGAACGCGCGCTCGATGACGAAGTCGCCAGGCTCGGCGTTGGAGCCTTCGACCAGGCCGTGGGCCTCGAGCAGGGCGGCGGTGTCCTTGATCATGGCCATCGAGCCGCACAGCATGGCGCGGTCGTGTTCGGGATCGAACTTGCCGCCTTCCAGGCCGAGGTCGGAGAACAGCTTGCCGCTGGTGATCAGGTCGGTGAAGCGGCCCTGGCGCTCGAACGCCTCGCGGGTGACGGTGGGATAGTAGACCAGCTGGGCCTTGGCCTCGTCGCCGACCAGCGGGTCGTCGTGGATCTCGCTAGTGAAGAGGTCGCGATAGGCCAGTTCCTGAACTTCGCGCACGCCGTGGGCGACGATCACCTTCTCGAAGCGGCTGTAGGCGTCGGGATCGCGGGCGACCGACAGCCACGGCGCCAGGCCGGTGCCGGTGCCGAACAAGAACAGGCGCTTGCCCGGCTTGACCGCGTCCAGCACCAGGGTGCCGGTCGGCTTCTTGCCCAGCAGGACCTGGTCGCCGGCCTTGATCTGTTGCAGGCGCGAGGTGAGGGGGCCGTCGGGCACCTTGATCGAAAAGAACTCCAGTTCCTCGGCGAACGAGGGCGAGCCGATCGAATAGGCGCGCAGGATCGGCTTCTTCTCACCCAGCTCCTCGCGGGCCGGCAGGCCGATCATCACGAACTCGCCCGAGCGGAATCGGAAGCTGGCCGGACGGGTGATGGCGAAGCTGAACAGCCGGTCGGTCCAGTGCTTGACCCAGAGGACGGTCTCCAGGTGATGCGGGGACTCCTTGGCGGGAGCAGGGGCGGCGGCGGTGGCGGTCTCGGCCGTCATGTCTGTGATTTCGATCCTGTTCGCGCCCGTTCGCAAAAACAGCGGCGCGCATAAGAAAAGTCGGGCGTCGCTCCGGCCCTGAAGGCGACCCGCGTGTCATGTGAGAAGTTGAGAGCGGATGTCAACTTTTGCGATCTGAAGCCGCTTGGAGAAAAAATTCTACGAGCGGTCTAAAATACCGCCGTTCGCTTTTTCCGACTGTGTCAAAAATGTGATTGCCGACCACCCAAACGGGGCGCAGACTTCCTTTTGCTTCGTTCGCGAAGCCAACGATACGGAGGAACGTATGCGGGTGAGGTTCGTCATGGCCGCCGCGGCGGCCAGTCTGTTAGCGTTAGGCGTAGCGGGTTGTGAAGGCGGCGCCCAATCCAAGTCCGCCAAAGCCCAACAAGTGACCCTGGAAGGCAAGTCGGTGACGGCGAGCGGCTGCGTGCGGCCGGTCGAGAACACCAAGTGCCTCGTCGTGCGCGGCCCCAACGGCGGCTATTACGACGTCTCCAGCGCCAGCCCGGCTCCGGACCCCGCCAAGGGGGTCGGCGTCTCGCTGCGTGGTCGCGACCAGGGCAAGAACACCGAATGCGGCCGTGAGCTCACGGACGTGAAATGGTCGTACCTGAACGTCCAGTGCGCGGCGGCGACGCCGAGCGCCTCGACCGGCGCCGAAGAAAAGAAAGACGGCTAAAGCCTGATCGCTTCGAACGGCTCTAGGGCTTCGGTGAAGGCTGCGCTTCAGCCCTCGCCGGAGCCGGGGTCGGTTCGCGTCCTCGGCGTATCGACGCTGGCCTCTCCGCCGGCCGGTTCGGTGGCGGGGCGAGGCGGCTTGCCGTCGGCGTTCGGATTCGGTCGCTGATTCTCGTGCTCGACCTCCCGATTGGAGGGGCGCTCGCCGGTGTTCGCGGCCATATTCCATCCTTTCAGACACGGGGCGGATGCCGGGGCGGGCCAAGAAACCTGTGAAAAGGCGCCGCTTGACCCGCGACTTAGGCAATAACGCGTGTCGAAGGCGTCCTGATCCGCTTGCCCGGCGCAAACGACCCTGCTACACGACGCCGCTCTGGCGCTGGGAAGCGTCGGCGGCGCCGCTCGCGGCCCTCCGGCCTCGACCGTCGCCAAGGCTGCGGTCCTCTCTATCGGGACCGGAGTTCTGCAGGAGTGTAGCTCAGCTGGTAGAGCATCGGTCTCCAAAACCGAGGGCCGGGGGTTCGAGTCCCTCCACTCCTGCCACTATATGTCATCGGCCGGTCCGGCGTTCGGCCCGGCCTGTCAGATACGCGAGCCTCTGAAACCATGGCCAGGAAACCGGGATCCAGCCCGTCAGCGATCAAGAACCGCGCCGCCCGCACGGCCGCGGCGCTGGCCCCTGCCGGTCAGGCTCCTTCCGCCGCCGCTGCGGCCCCCAAGAAGCCCTTCAACCCGGTGCAGTTCATCCGTGAAGTGCGCGCCGAAGCCCGCAAGATCACCTGGACCACCCGCAAGGAGACCTGGATCACCTCGGTGATGGTCTTCATCATGGTGATCGTCGCCTCGGTGTTCTTCTTCGGCGTCGACTGGATTCTGGGTACGCTGGCCAATCTGCTGCTGAAGTTCGCGGCCGGATAAGACATATAAAGACCATGAGCACCGAAACCGCGACCAACCCGAACCACAAGTGGTACATCGTCCACGCCTACTCGAACTTCGAGAAGAAGGTGGCCGAGAGCATCCGTGAGCAAGCCAAGGCCCAGGGCCTGGAAGACAGCTTCTCCGAGATCCTGGTGCCCACCGAGGACGTCGTCGAGATCCGCCGCGGCCGCAAGGTCAACGCCGAGCGCAAGTTCTTCCCGGGCTACGTCCTGGTGAAGATGAACCTCTCGGACGAGGCCTACCACCTGATCAAGAACACCCCGAAGGTGACGGGCTTCCTGGGCAGCGGCTCCAAGCCGACCCCGGTCTCCGAAAAGGAAGTCCAGCGCATCGTCGGCGCGATCGAAGAGGGCGTCGAGAAGCCCAAGACCGTCGTGCTGTACGAAGTCGGCGAGAACGTCCGCGTCATCGACGGCCCGTTCGCCAGCTTCAACGGTTCGGTCGAGCAGGTCGACGAGGAAAAGGCCCGTCTGCGGGTCACCGTCTCGATCTTCGGCCGCGCCACCCCGGTCGAGCTGGAATACAGCCAGGTCGAGAAGATCGCCTAAGCGATCCCTTCGCCGAGCTTTCGAAGACCCCGCGCCGGCGATGGCGCGGGGTTTTTGCTTTCCGGGCCCCCCTTTTCCGGTCGGCCGCTGTGCTAAAGTCCAGTGCCGCCGCGCCTTGCCGCCTCTAGCCCTCGCGGGTCGCGAGGGGAGGCGGGCCATGCGTCACGATCGTATGAGGCAGGAGCACAGGTACGACGCGGCGATCGCGCACCTGCTGGCGGGACGGACGCGGCCGGCGGAGGTCGGCCTGCGGGCCGTGGTGGCGGTGAACCCGCGCTCGGCCCCCGCGCACTATCACCTCGGCCTGGCCTTGCGCGGGGAGCGCAAGTGGAAGGCCGCGGCGCAGGCGTTCCGCTCGGCCCTCGCCCTCGATCCGGCCCACGCGCGCGCCGAGGCGTCCCTGGCGCTGATGCTGTTGCAGACGACGTCGGCGACCGCGGCCGAGCCGCACGCCCGCCGGGCCGCCGTCGCCGATCCCGGCGACCCGCTGATCCTGGCCGCGCTGGGCAACATCCTGCGCTATCTGGGCCGTCTGACCGAGGCCCGGGAGGCTTTCGACGCGGCCCTGAAGCTGGCTCCCGATCATGTCGACGCCCGCTTCGGCCGCGGCTTCCTCAGCCTGCTGGAGGGCGACTACGCCTCCGGCCTGATCGACTACGAGTTTCGCGAGTCGCGAACGGACGGCGCCGATCCGGGTTTCGCTCCACAGTGGCGCGGCGAGGATATCCGCGGACGCAGCCTGCTGGCCTATGGCGAGCAGGGGCTGGGCGACGGGCTGCAGTTCCTGCGGTTCCTGCCGCCGCTGGTCGCGCGGGGCGTACAGGTGACGGTCATGGCGCCCGGTCCCCTGACGGCCCTGGCGCGTGCGTCGCTGGCCGGGGTGCGGGTGCTGGAGCCGGGCGACAGGCCGTCTTTCGACGTCTGCTGCCCCTTGCCCAGCCTGCCGCTCTACTGCGGGGCCCGACCGGAGGCGCTTCCGGCGCGCGGCGGCTATCTCTCGGTTCCTCCGGGGCGCGTGGCGGCGTGGAAGGCCCGGCTGGGCGACAGCGCCGATATGACCGTGGCCCTGGCATGGGCCGGAAACCCCGACCACACCAACGACCACAATCGCTCCATGACCCCGGCCGACCTCGCGCCGTTGCTGCAAGTCCCCGGCGTGCGGTGGATCAGCGTGCAGAAGGGGCCCGCCGCGGCGGATCTGCCCCGCCGGCTGGGCGTGCTCGACCTGGGTGGCGAGTTGAAGGACTTCGCCGACACCGCCGCGGTGATGACCCTGGCGGACCTGGTGGTGTCGGTCGACTCGGCCCCGTGCCATCTGGCCGGCGCCCTGGGGCGACCGGTCTGGACCATGATCCCGTTCGCCCCCGACTGGCGCTGGGGCCTGTCGGGGACGGACAGCGCCTGGTACGGGTCGATGCGGCTCTATCGGCAAGACCAGCTCGAAGCGGGCTGGACCGGCGCGGTCGAGGCGGCGGCCCGTGACCTGGCCGCTCTGGCGGCGGCCCGCGCCTGACCGGCGCTGGACTCTCCGCCGCGCGCCTGCTACACGCCGCGACCTCGCTCCGGGATCCGATTCCGGGGCGTGTTCGCCGTTAAGGCGGAACCAAATCCGTGGAAGGGCCGCCAAGCCCGCACCACGGCTCACCAGCGAGGGCTCCGGCCCTCACGAGAGGATAGTATGGCTAAGAAGATCCTGGGCTACATCAAGCTCCAGGTGAAGGCTGGCTCGGCCACGCCTTCGCCCCCCATCGGCCCGGCTCTGGGTCAGCGCGGCGTCAACATCATGGGCTTCTGTAAGGAGTTCAACGCGCGCACCGAGAACGTCGAAAAGGGCATCCCCCTGCCGACCGTGATCACGGTCTACCAGGACAAGTCGTTCACCTTCATCACCAAGACGCCTCCGGCGACCCACTACCTGAAGCAGATCACCGGCCTGAAGTCCGGCGCGAAGCTGACCGGTCGTGAGACCGTCGGCGAAGTGACGCGCACGCAACTGCGCGAAATCGCCGAGAAGAAGATGAAGGATCTGAACGCCAACGACATCGAGGCCGCGGCCAAGATCATCGAAGGCTCCGCCAAGGCCATGGGCCTGAAGATCGTGGAGGCCTAATCCAATGGCTACGCAACCCAAGCGCATCAAGGCCTGGACCGGCGACCGTGACGCCACCCACGCCGTCGCCGAAGCTATCGCCCTGGTCAAGGCCAACGCCAAGGCCAAGTTCGACGAGACCATCGAGATCTCGGTGAACCTCGGCGTCGACCCGCGTCACGCCGACCAGCAGGTCCGTGGCGTCGTCCAACTGCCGTCGGGCACGGGCCGTGACGTTCGCGTCGCCGTCTTCGCCAAGGACGCCAAGGCCGCCGAAGCCACCGCCGCCGGCGCCGAAGTCGTCGGCGCCGAGGACCTGGTCGAAAAGATCCAGAACGGCTTCATGGACTTCGACCGCGTCATCGCCACCCCGGACATGATGGCCCTGGTCGGTCGCCTCGGTAAGGTGCTCGGTCCGCGCGGCCTGATGCCGAACCCGAAGGTCGGCACCGTGACCCCGAACGTCGGCCAAGCCGTGAAGGACGCCAAGGGCGGCGCCGTCGAGTTCCGCGTCGAAAAGGCCGGTATCGTGCACGCCGGCATCGGCAAGGCCTCGTTCACCGACGAGGCCCTGCTGGTCAACGTCAAGGCGCTCATCGACGCCCTGAACAAGGCCAAGCCGTCGGGCGCCAAGGGCATCTTCGTCAAGCGCGTCGGCCTGTCCTCGACCATGGGTCCGGGCTTCAAGGTCGACATCGCCTCGATCACCGCCTAATCGGCTGATCCAAGCGAACTGACTTCGCGGACGGGCGCTGGAGCGATCCAGCGCCCGTCTTGCGTTTGGGCTCTACGATCGGGACCTGGATTTGATAGCTTGGCTAGCCGATGTTATCTTCTGTCTAGATGGAGACGATCGATGGCCTTCCATATTCGCGACCCAGAGACCGACGCCCTGGTCCGTCAGTTGGCCGAGAAGGCGCATGTCGGCATTACCGAGGCGGTAAAGCTGGCCGCCGCCGAAGCCCTAGCCACCCGTGAAAAGGCGAGGGAAGAGAAGCTGGCCAAGGCGCGGGCGATATGCGCCGAAGTCGCCAGTTGGCCTCGCACGGGTTTGAAGGCCGACAAGGCGTTCTTCGACAGCCTCAACGACGAATGATGTTCGTCGATGCGTCGGCCTGGACGGCCATGCTGCTGGAGGAGCCCGAGGCCGAAACCTTCAGGGCCAAGTTGGCGGGCGGGTCCATGGTGCTCACCTCCGCCATAGCCGGTTGGAAGACCGTGCGAGCCGTCGCGCGAGAAACGGGGCGAAACCAGATCGAAGCCGCTGCCAGACTCGGCGACCTGCAATCGACCTTCGAGGCTCGGCTGGTCGCCATTGGGCAAACCGAGCAGGTCTTGGCGTTGGAAGCTCACGCCCGCTTCGGCAAGGGCATCCATCCGGCTAAGCTGAACATGGGCGACTGTTTCTCCTACGCCTGCGCCAAGGTTCATGGCGTTCCGCTGCTCTACAAGGGCGGCGATTTTTCCCTGACCGACATCGAGGCCGCGTGACGCCCGAAGCTTCCAGGACCATCGACGTCGCCGTGGTCGGCGGCGGCCCCGCCGGCCTGGTCGCCGCCCAGCGCCTCGCCGAGGCCGGCCGCTCGGTCGTGGTGTTCGAGAAGATGCCGACCTTCGGGCGCAAATTCCTGATGGCCGGCCGCGGCGGGCTTAACCTCACCCATTCGGAAGACTTCGCGCGCTTCGCAGCCCGCTACGGCGACCGCGAGGCGCGACTGCTGCCGATGCTGGAGGCGTTCACGCCGGCCGACCTGGTCGCCTGGGCCAGGGATCTGGGGCAGGAGACCTTCGTCGGCGCCAGCGGCCGGGTGTTTCCCAAGGCGATGAAGGCCTCGCCCCTGCTGCGGGCGTGGCTGGCGCGCCTGGAGGCCCTGGGCGTCTCCCTGCACACGCGGTCGGCCTGGGCGGGGTGGGACGCCGATGGCGCCCTGCTGGTCGACGGGCCGGACGGCCGCGAGGCCTGGCGGCCGCGCGCCACGATCCTGGCGCTGGGCGGCGCCAGCTGGCCCAAGCTCGGCTCCGACGCCGCCTGGACGGGGGTGCTGGAGGCACAGGGGGCGGCCATCGCGCCGTTCGCCCCGGCCAATTGCGGCTTCGAGGTCGCCTGGAGCGAGATCTTCCGCGACCGCTTCGCCGGCGAGCCGCTGAAGAACGTGCGCCTGACCTGCGAAGGACGCCAGGCGCGGGGGGACGCCATGGTCGCCGGCTACGGGATCGAGGGCGGGGCGGTCTACGCCCTGGGGCCGGCGCCACGCGAAGCCATCGCCCGCGACGGCGCGGCGACGCTGACGATCGACCTGCGACCCGACCTGCCGGCCGAGACTCTGGAGCGCCGGCTGTCGGGCGCGCGGGGCGGCCAGTCGCTGGCCAACCATCTGCGCAAGGCTCTCAAGCTGTCGCCGGTGGAGGTGAACCTGCTGCGCGAGGCGCACGGCCTGGACCTGCCGGGCGAGCCGGCGGCGCTGGCGGCGGCGATCAAGGCCGCGCCGATCCGGCTGACGGCGGCCCGCCCGCTGGAGCGGGCGATCTCGGCGGCCGGCGGCGTGCGGTTCGAGGGTCTGGACGGCCTGGCCCTGCGGGCGCGTCCCGACGTGTTCCTGGCCGGCGAGATGCTGGACTGGGAAGCCCCGACCGGCGGCTACCTGCTGCAAGCCTGCTTCGCCACCGGCGTCGCGGCGGCGAAGGCGGCGGGGGAGGGGCTGGGGTAGGGGGAGGGGCTGGGGTAGGTTCAGGCTCGGCGCTTCTTTCACCGCTTTCCTGGGCCTTGTGCCCAGGATCCATGGTCCAGCCTGCTCAAACCTCTCGACCTCCGCTTGGATCTGAGCGGCCGCCGGCATGGGTCCTCGCCACAAGGGCGAGGAAGGCGAGGAGAGGGCTACGAAGAGGTGCGGGGGGAGCAGAGCCCCTCAGAAACTGCCCACGTGATGGATGTTGCCGTCCGGGTCCTTGAACCAGACGAGCTTCATCCCGCCGGCCCGGTGCACGCCGTCCTCCACCGTGATCCCGGGCATGTCGTAGGTCTCGAACGCGACGCCCTTGTTCCTCAGCGCGGCGACCACGGCGTCGAAGCGCTCGCCGACCGGCCAGGTGACGGCCGTGCCCTGGTTCGTTCCGGCATATTCGGACTGATAGACGGTCAGCACCACGCCGCCGGCGCGATAGGCCTGAACGTCCATCTCGGAATCACCCTCGGGCGCCAGGCCCAGGGCGTCCTCATAGAACCGTTTCGCCCGCGCCAGGTCCTTGACCGGCAGGGTGGGGGAGGCGTCGAACTGGCCCAGCATGGCGAGGCTCCTTTGCGGTTTCCACGCCTTGAAGACGTTCGGACGCCCTACGTTCCGACACCTGGTTGCGTTCCTTCGGCAAATCCTCTATACGGCCCGCCTCTCCGCTGGACTCCGGTTTGGCGGCGAACCTGTTTGAGAACTGCGGGGCGCGGGGTCACCAGCGCCATAATCGAGGAAGAGCCCTTCCTCGCCGTCGGGAGACAGGGATAGAGACGCCAAGACCTCCTTCTCGTGACGTCAGTCCGAGTCAGGTGCGCGGCCGACTTTCCTTGGAACAGGCTGATGCAACTCGCGCGCGGGAGCAATTCCGCATGGGACGAGCATCTGGCTGCCGGAATGGTCCGGCCGCCTGCAACTGAGTAGGAGACCGCAATGGACCGCGCTCAAAAGCAGGAATCGATCGAGTCGCTGAAAAGCGTCTTCGCCGATGCCGGCGCTGTCGTCGTGACCCACTACATGGGTCTGACCGTTGCGGAAATGACCGACCTTCGTCTTCGCCTCCGCAAGGAAGGCGCCGCGATCAAGGTTGTGAAGAACACCCTGGCTCTGAAGGCTCTGGACGGCAAGCTCGGTGAAAAGGGCGACACGCTCTTCACCGGTCCGGTCGCCATCGCCTTCGGCCCGGACGCCGTCTCGGCCGCGAAGATCGCGGTGCAGTTCGCCAAAGAAAACGACAAGCTCAAGATTGTCGGTGGCGTTCTGGACCAGACCAACGTGCTCGACGAAGCCGGCGTGCGCGCTCTGGCGACCCTGCCGTCGCTGGACGAACTGCGTGGCAAGCTCATCGGCCTCATCCAGGCTCCGGCGACCAAGATCGCTGGCGTCCTGCAGGCCCCGGCTGGCCAGCTGGCTCGCGTCTTCAACGCCTACGCGACCAAAGACGCCGCGTAACGGTCATCCCCGCAAATCTATCCCAATCTCTCTAAGGAACTGACACATGTCGAAGCTCGAAAAGCTGGTCGAAGAACTGTCCACCCTGTCGGTGCTGGAAGCCGCTGAACTCTCGAAGCTGCTGGAAGAAAAGTGGGGCGTCTCGGCCGCCGCTCCGGTCGCCGTGGCCGCCGTCGGTGGCGCCGCTGCTCCGGCTGAAGCCGCTGAAGAGCAAACCGAGTTCACCGTCGTCCTGGTCGACGGCGGCGACAAGAAGATCAACGTGATCAAGGAAGTCCGCGGCGTCCGTCCGGACCTCGGCCTGAAGGAAGCCAAGGACCTGGTCGAAGGCGCTCCGCAGAACGTCGTCGAAAACGTTTCGAAGCAGCAGGCCGACGAAGTCGCCAAGAAGCTGACCGAAGCCGGCGCCAAGGTCCAAGTGAAGTAATCCGGTTCCGCGTCGTCTGACGCGGATCTGGTCTTCACGACCTTACGAGACGGGCCCGGAGGGAAACCTCCGGGCCCGTTTTCGTTTTCACGATCCTCCCCCTGAAGGGGGAGGTGGCCCGCAGGGCCGGAGGGGGAAGTCCCTTCCGAACGACGGGCGGGGGAGCCGGTTCACAAGTCCCCCCTCCGTCGGCTTCGCCGACACCTCCCCCTTCAGGGAGAGGGTTTGGCTATTCATCCCATAAATCCCACCTTCTGCGTTGACGGCGCTGTCAGGCCCCTCTAGGCCGGTATCAGGAAATGATAGCGGTAACTTAGTGGAGGAATCGCATGGCTTGGCTGGGTAACGGCGCGCGGGCGCGCGTCCTGGGTCTGGTTTCGGGCCTGGCGCTCAGCGCCGGGGCGGGCATGGCGGTCGCCGCGCCGCAGACGACGGTCGACCGCAACGGCGCCTACGTCTCGGTCGAGACCTACGCTCCCAACGTCATCCGCGTGACCATCAGCCAGGACAAGGACCTGGCCAAGGCCGCGCCGGGCTACGGCGTCAACGGGACGGCCACCGACAAGGGCTGGCGCCACGACCAGAAGGCCGGCGCCGACATCTTCACCTCGGCCGAGCTGTCGCTGGAAGTCGTCGCCCAGCCGTGGCCGGGCGCGCCCAGCCTGCAGGAGCGCTATTTCGCCCCGGCCCTGCCGCCGGTCTCGATCAAGGTGCGCAAGCCCGACGGGACCTCGCTGGTCGACATGACCGGCTGGGAGATGGCCCCGCACGTCGTCAGCGGCGAGAAGACCTTCCGCGCCGGCGCCAGCTTCTCGACGACCGCCGACGAGCACTTCTACGGCCTGGGCCAGAACCAGGAGTCGGAAAGCGCGCTCGACCTGCGCGGCCGCACCATCGACTGCAAGCACGACTACGACGCGCCGCACGGCGAGAGCGTCTGCGTGCCGTTCCTGGTGACCAGCAAGGGCTATGGCATCCTGTGGGACAACCCCTCGGCCACCAAGATCTATCCGGGCGTCAACGGCCGCACCCTGTGGCAGAGCAATGTCGGCGAGCGCGTGTCGTTCTTCGTCATCACCGGCAAGACCACCGACGAGATCTACGCCGGCTACCGCGCCCTGACCGGCGTGACGCCGCTGCCGCCCAAGGCCGCCTTCGGCTACATCCAGTCCAAGGCCCGCTACGAGAGCCAGGCCGAGTTCATGGCCGTGGCCGACGGCTACCAGAAGCGCCAGCTGCCGCTCGACATCATGGTGCTGGACTGGTTCCATTGGACCCGCATGGGCCAGATCGACATCGACCCGGCGCAGTTCCCCGACCCGGCCGGCATGAACAAGACGCTGCACGACCGCGGCGTCCACACCATCATCAGCGTGTGGCCACGCTTCGAGCAGGAAGGCCGCTACTTCAACTATCTGGCGGGCAAGGGCTGGTTCCTGAAGGACGAGAACGGCGATCCGGTCGACGGCCTGCCGTTCCGCAGCGACCGCACCGGTGCGCTGATCGACAGCACCAACCCCGAGGCCCGCGACTGGTTCTGGGGCAAGATCCGCGACAACATCATCTCGCAGGGCTTCGACTGGCTGTGGCTGGACGAGACCGAGCCTGACCTGGTGCCGTCGGGCTTCTTCTTCCACGCCGGCTCGGGCGACCGCATCCGCAACGCCTTCCCGCTACTGCACGCCCAGCTGGCCGCCGACGGTTCGCGCCGCGACCGCCCCGACAAGCGCAACCTGATCCTGGCCCGCGCGGCCTACACCGGCGCCCAGCGCAACGGCTCGCTGTTCTGGTCGTCCGACATCCAGCCGACCTGGGAGGCCCTGCGCCGGCAGGTGCCGTCGGGCCTGAACTTCACCGCTTCGGGCCTGGCCTACTGGGGCAACGACATCGGCGGATGGCAGTGGCTGCCGCAGACCACGACGGCGACCAAGGCGCCGCTGCTGGATCCGTCGGACGCCCGCGCCGTGGTCGGCCAGAACAACGACTATCCCGAGCTGTTCACCCGCTGGTTCCAGTACGGCGTGTTCACCCCGACCCTGCGGGTGCACGGCATGCGCAAGGAGACCGAGCTGTGGTCGTTCGGCAAGGAGGCCGAAGGCGTGCTCTCCAAGTACGTCAAGCTGCGCTACGCGCTGATGCCGTACCTCTACTCGATGGGCAAGACGACCTACGACACCGGCGCGCCGTTCATGCGCGGCCTGTTCATGGACTTCCCCAACGACCCGAAGGTGGCTGACATCGGCGACCAGTACATGTTCGGCCCGGCCTTCCTGGTGGCTCCGGTCACCGAGCAGGGCCAGACCGAGCGCGACGTCTATCTGCCCGCGGGCGCCGACTGGTACGACTACTGGACCAACCAGAAGTTCGCGGGCGGCCAGACGATCCGCGTGAAGGCGCCGATCGACGTCATCCCGCTGTTCGTGCGCGCCGGCTCGATCGTGCCGATGGGCGCGCCGATCATGAACACCAGTCAGGCTCAGGCGATCAGCGCGGTGAAGGTCTATCCGGGCCGCGACGCCGAGTTCTCGCTCTATGACGACGACGGCGTCACCAACGCCTACGAGAAGGGCGTCGGCAAGACGGTGAAGCTGCGCTGGGACGACAAGGCCGGCAAGCTGACCGCCACCGGCGACAAGGTCCTGGCGGCCCAGGCCCAGGGCGCGGTTCAGGTGGTGAAGTAAGGCAAGAGGGGAGGGCGGAAACGTCCTCCCCTTTTTCTTTGGAGGCTCACGCCCAATCAGCCTTCGTGCGTGTAGCGCTCAAATGGGTTCCTGAGAGCTAGAGGGGGCAGACCACGCGCCGTGTAAGCGATAGGCGTCCTCGTAAGCGAAGCCTTCGAGTTGCTGACGGGTCCAGTGAGTGGGGCGCGACGAGCAGGCCTTGCGGACCCACTCGCGCACATTGCCGGCCTTTTCGCAGACATAGCCGTGGTTGCCTGAAGCCCGCTCGATTTCGCGCGTCAGGCTGTCGACCTGTGCGATAAGATCGGACTGCCCCCGGCGTCCGAAACCGGGTTCGACGAGGCTGAGCAGGGTTGTAGTCAGTTCGCTATAAATATTGGGCATTAACTTTCTCCGACATGTCATCAGAGTCTAGCTTTGCCCCGCTGATCTGGAAGGGCGTTTCAATAGCCTAGAGTGGCCACTCCTTTTCGTCCTTGCGACGTACAGTAGACTGTCTCACGCAGCGGGTGTCAGCCCCAACCGCTGGGCCAACGCCCCTGCCATATCGTTCAGCCGCTGCGCCAACGCCCGTGCCAGGCCTTCCAGCCTCGGGGCCCAATCATCCGCCTCGTCCGGCGTGAAGGCTCGCGCGTTCGAATACCAGGGACAGCCGGTCGTTCCCAGCAGCGGCCAGGACGGGTTGGAGGCGAGGATCCAGGTCTCGACGCCGCAGGCGGCCGCCAGGTTGCTGGTGGCGGTCATCGGGCCGATCATCATGTCCAGTGCGCAGGCCAGGGCGGCGACGCCCTCCAGGTCCTGCATCAGGTCCAGGCCCGGCGGGCGGTGGATCGCCAGGCCCAGAGCTTGGGCGCGGGCCAGGTCCGGCTCGGCCTCGCCGTACTGGAGGTTCACGAACACCGCGCCGCTTGTCGCCAGCACCGGCGTCCAGGCCTCGAACGGCGCGAAGCGGCGGGCGCGCAGGCCCGCCATCAGGCCGCTGCGCCAGAGGATCCCGACCTTTCGGCCGGGGCCAAGGCTTTCCAACCAGATCCGCCAGTGGGCGACGCGGGCCGGATCGGGCGCGAGGAAGGGCTTGGCGCCGGCGAAGCTCTCCGGCGTTCCACGCAGCAGCGGCAGCAGGTCGCCGATCGGGGCCCAGGCCTGGATCGGGCCCGCGTCGGGAACGGTGCGGCGCAGGCGGCCGGCGAGGCTGGCGGTGGCGTGGCCGATCACCCGCGCGGCGGGCCAGGCGCGGGCCAGCAGCGGAACGAGGCGCGGCTCCACCGCCAGGGTCAGCCGGCCGGCGGGACCCAGGGCGACCAGGGCGTCGCCGATCATTGAGCCGAACATCACCTCGTCGCCCAGGCCCTGCTCGCCGACCAGCATCAGCGACAGTCCCGCCAGGGGCCGGGCGGGCGTCCAGCGCGGGGCGGCGATGTCGAAGGCCAGGGCTTCGCGCCGCTCGGGCGCCAGGCGGGCGGCGTAGTCTTCCCAGCCGCCCAGGTCGCCCAGGCACAGGCGGGCGGTGGCGCGGGCCAGGCGTACGGCGGCGGCCTGGGGCGGCGTCGGCCCGGCGGCCAGCGCGGCGTCGCAGGCGGCCTTGGCGGCGGACGCGTCGCCGACGTCGAGGCGGGCCAGGGCGGCATTGGCCAGGATCGGCACGTCGCGCGGCGCCAGCCGCAGGGCCTCGTCGTGGAACACCCGGGCGTCGGCGTCGTCGCCCTTCTGGGCAGCGATCGAGCCGAGCAGGCTCCACAGGTGCGGGGCCTGCGGGGCGTCGGCCATCGCCTCGCGCACGATCGCCAGGGCCTCGTCGCAGCGGTCCAGGTCGCGCAGCACAGCCGCCAGATCCTGGGCGTCGGCCAGGTCGCCCGGCGCGGCGGCGCGCACGCGGGCCAGCAGGTCGGCGGCCAGGGCCGGCTGGCCCATGCGGCGGGCCAGCCGGGCCAGGTCGCGTACCCCGTCGGGATCGGCCGGGGCCTTCAGGTGCGCTTCCCGCAGGGCTTCGAAGGCCTGGGGCAGGGCGCCGGCCCGCTCGCGCGTCAGGCCGATCAGGCGCAGGGCCAGGCTCCCGCCCTCGGGCAGGGCGGCGGCGGCCAAGGACTCGGCCCGCGCGAAGTCGCCGTCCGCCAGCGCGTCCCCGGCGCCGACCAGCCGCTTGCGGGCGGCGGCGGGAACCTCGTCCAGCCGCGCGGCGATCCGGTGCAGGGGCGAAAGCGGCCGCGCGGGCGCGGCCTTGGGGCGGGTCTTGAGCGCGGCGGTCATCGGCGGGCCTTCGCAAGGGGGAAGCGTCACCGGGTTGAACGAAGCCTGCCCGCGAAATTGGTCGCTCTTTCCCCCTTTTCATCCTCGCTTCGATCCCCTATATCGGCCCGTTCACGAAGACATTTCGGCGGAACGCGCACGCGTGTGTCCGCCCTTCAACGCCCCGAGGCGCGATCACCCGCCCTCCGATCCGCGCGAAGGGGCGCCCGCCAGGCTTCCGGTCCCGGTCGCCAGGCAGGAGAATCCAGCGTCCGCAGCTCCCTGAACAAGGGAGCGGCGAGGGTGGACGCCGAGGCATTCGAATTCACGCGCGGATTCCGTCCGCGCCGCAGGGAAAAAACATGGCGCAATCCTTCACCGGCAAGAAGCGGATCCGGAAGTCGTTCGGCCGCATTCCCGAGGCTGTGCAGATGCCGAACCTCATCGAGGTTCAGCGCTCCTCCTACGAACAGTTCCTGCAGCGCGAGGTCCGTCCGGGCCAGCGTCGCGACGAGGGCGTCGAGGCGGTCTTCAAGTCGGTGTTCCCGATCAAGGACTTCAACGAGCGCGCCGTGCTCGAATACGTCTCGTACGAGTTCGAAGAGCCCAAGTACGACGTCGAGGAATGCATCCAGCGCGACATGACCTTCGCCGCGCCGCTGAAGGTCAAGCTGCGCCTGATCGTCTTCGAAACCGAGGAAGAAACCGGCGCCCGCTCGGTCAAGGACATCAAGGAGCAGGACGTCTACATGGGCGACATCCCGCTCATGACGGACAAGGGCACCTTCATCGTCAACGGCACCGAGCGCGTCATCGTCTCGCAGATGCACCGTTCGCCGGGCGTGTTCTTCGACCACGACAAGGGCAAGACCCACGCCTCGGGCAAGCTGCTGTTCGCCGCCCGCGTGATCCCGTACCGCGGCTCGTGGCTCGACTTCGAGTTCGACGCCAAGGACATCGTCTACGTCCGCATCGACCGTCGCCGCAAGCTGCCGGCCACGACCTTCCTCTATGCCCTGGGCATGGACGGCGAAGAGATCCTGACCACGTTCTACGACGTCGTCCCGTTCGAAAAGCGCAGCGGCGGCTGGGCCACCCCGTACAAGCCCGAGCGCTGGCGCGGCGTGAAGCCGGAAGTCGCCCTCATCGACGCCGACACCGGCGAGGAAGTCGCTCCGGCCGGCCAGAAGATCAGCGCCCGCAACGCCAAGAAGCTGGCCGACGGCGGTCTGAAGACCCTGCTGCTCGGTCCGGAAGCCCTGACCGGCCGCTACCTGGCCCGTGACGCCGTCAACTTCGAGACGGGCGAAATCTACGCCGAAGCCGGCGACGAGCTGGACGTCACCACGATCCAGGCCCTGGCCGACCAAGGCTTCGACACCATCGACGTGCTCGACATCGACCACGTGACGGTCGGCGCCTACATGCGCAACACCCTGCGCGTGGACAAGAACGCCGTCCGCGAAGATGCGCTGTTCGACATCTACCGCGTGATGCGTCCGGGCGAGCCGCCGACGGTGGAAGCCGCCGAGGCAATGTTCAAGTCGCTGTTCTTCGACGCCGAGCGCTACGACCTGTCGTCGGTGGGCCGCGTGAAGATGAACATGCGCCTCGAGCAGGAAGTCTCGGACGAAGTCCGCGTCCTGCGCAAGGAAGACGTCCTGGCCGTGCTGCAGCTGCTGGTCGGCCTGCGCGACGGCCGCGGCGAAATCGACGACATCGACAACCTCGGCAACCGCCGGGTGCGTTCGGTCGGCGAACTGCTGGAAAACCAATACCGCGTCGGCCTGCTCCGCATGGAGCGCGCGATCAAGGAACGCATGTCGTCGGTCGATATCGACACCGTCATGCCGCACGACCTGATCAACGCGAAGCCCGCGGCCGCCGCCGTCCGTGAATTCTTCGGCTCGTCGCAGCTGTCGCAGTTCATGGACCAGACGAACCCGCTGTCGGAAATCACCCACAAGCGTCGTCTCTCGGCCCTCGGCCCGGGCGGTCTGACCCGTGAGCGCGCCGGCTTCGAAGTCCGCGACGTTCACCCGACCCACTACGGCCGGATCTGCCCGATCGAAACGCCGGAAGGCCCGAACATCGGTCTGATCAACTCGCTGGCCACCCACGCGCGCGTCAACAAGTACGGCTTCATCGAGAGCCCGTACCGTCGCGTGAAGGACGGCAAGCCGCAGGACGAAGTCGTCTACATGTCGGCGATGGAGGAGTCCAAGCACGTCATCGCCCAGTCGAACATCAAGGTCGACGCCGGCGAGATCGCCGACGACCTGGTTCCGGGCCGCATCAACGGCGAACCGACCCTCCTGCAAAAGGAGACGGTGGACCTGATGGACGTGTCGCCGCGCCAAGTCGTGTCGGTGGCCGCCGCCCTGATCCCGTTCCTCGAAAACGATGACGCCAACCGCGCCCTCATGGGTTCGAACATGCAGCGTCAGGCCGTTCCGCTCGTCCAGTCGGACGCCCCGCTCGTGGGCACCGGCATGGAAGCGGTCGTGGCTCGTGACTCGGGCGCCGTGGTCATCGCCAAGCGCACCGGCGTCGTCGAGCAGATCGACGGCACCCGCATCGTCGTGCGCGCCACCGAAGAGACCGATCCGGCCCGCTCGGGCGTCGACATCTACCGGATGTCGAAGTTCCAGCGCTCGAACCAGTCGACCTGCATCAACCAGCGTCCGCTGGTGAAGGTGGGCGACAAGATCAGCGCCGGCGACATCATCGCCGACGGTCCGTCGACGGAGCTGGGCGAACTGGCCCTGGGCCGCAACGCGCTCGTCGCGTTCATGCCCTGGAACGGCTACAACTTCGAAGACTCCATCCTGATCTCCGAGCGCATCGTCCGCGACGACGTCTTCACCTCGATCCACATCGAGGAATTCGAAGTCATGGCCCGCGACACCAAGCTCGGTCCGGAAGAAATCACCCGCGACATCCCGAACGTCGGCGAGGAGGCCCTGCGCAACCTCGACGAAGCCGGCATCGTGGCCATCGGCGCCGAAGTGCAACCGGGCGACATCCTGGTCGGCAAGGTCACGCCGAAGGGCGAAAGCCCGATGACCCCGGAAGAGAAGCTGCT
Organism: Caulobacter flavus; assembly: GCF_003722335.1. GTDB lineage: Bacteria > Pseudomonadota > Alphaproteobacteria > Caulobacterales > Caulobacteraceae > Caulobacter > Caulobacter flavus. The sequence continues at coordinate 5,313,070 of NZ_CP026100.1, read as the reverse complement.
GCGCGCCATCTTCGGCGAGAAGGCCTCGGACGTCCGCGACACCAGCCTGCGCCTGCCCCCGGGCGTCGCCGGCACGATCGTCGACGTGCGCGTCTTCAACCGTCACGGCGTCGACAAGGACGAGCGCGCGCTCGCCATCGAACGCGCCGAGATCGACCGCCTGGGCAAGGACCGCGACGACGAGTTCGCGATCCTGAACCGCAACATCTCGGGCCGCCTGAAGGACCTGCTGATCGGCAAGGTCGCCCTGTCGGGTCCCAAGGGCCTGCAGCGCGGCGAGATCACCGCCGAAGGCCTGGCCGGCGTGGCTTCGGGCCTGTGGTGGCAGATCGCTCTCGAAGACGAGAAGGCGATGGGCGAACTGGAGTCGCTGCGCCGTCTGTTCGACGAGAACCGCAAGCGCCTCGACCGTCGTTTCGAAGACAAGGTCGACAAGCTGCAGCGCGGCGACGAACTGCCCCCGGGCGTCATGAAGATGGTCAAGGTCTTCGTCGCGGTGAAGCGCAAGCTGCAGCCGGGCGACAAGATGGCCGGCCGTCACGGCAACAAGGGCGTCATCTCGCGCATCCTGCCGATCGAGGACATGCCGTTCCTCGCCGACGGCACCCACGTGGACCTCGTGCTGAACCCGCTGGGCGTGCCTTCGCGCATGAACGTCGGTCAGATCTTCGAAACCCACCTGGGCTGGGCCTGCGCCAACCTCGGCAAGCAGATCACCGGTCTGCTCGAGGACTGGCAGCACGGCGGTCAGAAGGAAGCCCTGGTCCAGCGTCTGCGCGACGTCTACGGCCCGGACGAAGAGCTGCCCGACACCGAGGAAGACCTGGTCGAACTGGCCAAGAACCTGGGCAAGGGCGTTCCGATCGCCACCCCGGTGTTCGACGGCGCGCGCATGGAAGACATCGAGGGTCACCTCGACATGGCCGGCGTGAACCGCTCGGGTCAGTCGATCCTGTTCGACGGCACCACCGGCGAGCAGTTCAAGCGTCCGGTCACGGTCGGCTACATCTACATGCTGAAGCTGCACCACCTGGTCGACGACAAGATCCACGCCCGTTCGATCGGTCCGTACTCGCTGGTCACCCAGCAGCCGCTGGGCGGCAAGGCCCAGTTCGGCGGTCAGCGCTTCGGGGAAATGGAAGTGTGGGCTCTGGAAGCCTACGGCGCGGCCTACACCCTGCAGGAAATGCTGACGGTGAAGTCCGACGACGTGGCCGGCCGGACCAAGGTCTACGAGTCGATCGTCCGCGGCGACGACACGTTCGAAGCCGGTATCCCGGAAAGCTTCAACGTGCTGGTCAAGGAAATGCGCTCGCTCGGCCTGAACGTCGAGCTGGAGAACAGCTGATCCGGATCTCCCTCCTCTGCCCATCTTTCCCAGGAAAGAAAGGCGCAGGGGAGGGGCCACTTTCAGCCTCTTCTCCACTTTGAATTTTCGCGGGTAGTCCCGCAGAAGGAACCAAGATGAACCAGGAAGTCCTGAACATCTTCAATCCGGTCCAGGCCACGCCGACCTTCGACCAGATCCGCATCTCGCTCGCTTCGCCGGAAAAGATCCGTTCGTGGTCGTTCGGCGAGATCAAGAAGCCCGAGACCATCAACTACCGCACGTTCAAGCCCGAGCGTGACGGCCTGTTCTGCGCCCGTATCTTTGGCCCGACCAAGGACTACGAATGCCTGTGCGGCAAGTACAAGCGCATGAAGTACAAGGGCATCATCTGCGAAAAGTGCGGCGTGGAAGTCACCCTCGCCCGCGTTCGCCGTGAGCGCATGGGCCACATCGAGCTGGCCTCGCCGGTCGCCCACATCTGGTTCCTGAAGTCGCTGCCCTCGCGCATCGCCATGATGCTCGACATGCCGCTGAAGGACATCGAGCGCGTCCTGTACTTCGAATACTACATCGTCACCGAGCCGGGCCTGACCCCGCTGAAGCAGCACCAGCTGCTGAGCGAAGACGACTACATCCGCGCTCAGGACGAGTACGGCGACGACAGCTTCACCGCCGAGATCGGCGCCGAGGCCGTCCAGAACCTGCTGAAGGCCATCGACCTCGAAAAAGAGGCCGAGCGTCTGCGCGAGGAACTGGCCGGCACCGTGTCGGACATGAAGCAGAAGAAGTTCAGCAAGCGCCTGAAGATCCTGGAAGCCTTCCAGGAGTCGGGCAACCGTCCCGAGTGGATGGTGCTGACCGTCGTGCCGGTCATCCCGCCGGAACTGCGCCCGCTGGTGCCGCTGGACGGCGGCCGCTTCGCCACGTCCGACCTGAACGACCTGTATCGCCGGGTCATCAACCGTAACAACCGCCTGAAGCGCCTGATCGAGCTGCGCGCGCCCGACATCATCATTCGCAACGAAAAGCGGATGCTGCAGGAGTCGGTCGACGCCCTGTTCGACAACGGCCGTCGCGGTCGCGTCATCACCGGCGCCAACAAGCGGCCCCTCAAGTCGCTGGCCGACATGCTGAAGGGCAAGCAAGGCCGCTTCCGTCAGAACCTGCTCGGCAAGCGCGTCGACTACTCGGGCCGTTCGGTCATCGTCGTGGGTCCGGACCTGAAGCTGCACGAGTGCGGCCTGCCCAAGAAGATGGCGCTCGAGCTGTTCAAGCCGTTCATCTACGCGCGCCTGGACGCCAAGGGCCTGTCGGGCACCGTCAAGCAGTCCAAGCGCATGGTCGAGCGCGAACAGCCCCAGGTGTGGGACATCCTCGAAGAGGTGATCCGCGAGCACCCGGTCCTGCTGAACCGCGCCCCGACGCTTCACCGTCTGGGCATCCAGGCGTTCGAACCGAAGCTGATCGAGGGCAAGGCCATCCAGCTGCACCCGCTGGTCTGCGCCGCGTTCAACGCCGACTTCGACGGCGACCAGATGGCCGTGCACGTCCCGCTGAGCCTGGAAGCTCAGCTGGAAGCGCGCGTCCTGATGATGTCGACCAACAACATCCTGTCGCCCGCCAACGGTCGCCCGATCATCGTGCCGTCGCAGGACATCGTCCTGGGCCTGTACTACCTGTCGGTCGCCCGTGACGGCGAGCCGGGCGAAGGCAAGATCTTCTCGGACCTGGGCGAGATCGAAGCGGCCATGGACGCCGGCGTCGTGTCGCTGCACGCCAAGATCAAGTCGCGCTTCACCGAAGTGGACGCCGATGGCGTGGCTCGCCGCCGCGTGATCGACACCACGCCGGGCCGCATGAAGATCGCCGCCCTGCTGCCGCGCCACCCCGCGATCGGTCACCGACTGATCGAGAAGGCGCTGACCAAGAAGGAAATCGGCAACCTCATCGACATCGTCTACCGCCACTGCGGTCAGAAGGCGACGGTGATCTTCGCCGACCAGGTCATGGGCCTGGGCTTCAAGGAAGCCGCCAAGGCCGGCATCTCGTTCGGCAAGGACGACATCATCATTCCGAAGCGCAAGGAAGCAATCGTCGCCGAGACGCGCGCCCTGGCCGAGGAATACGAGCAGCAGTACGCCGACGGCCTGATCACCAAGGGTGAGAAGTACAACAAGGTCGTCGACGCCTGGGCCAAGGCCACCGATCGCGTCGCCGACGAGATGATGGCCGAGCTTCAGATGAAGCATAAGGACGAGAACGGCCGCGAGAAGGAAATCAACGCCATCTACATGATGGCCCACTCCGGCGCCCGTGGTTCGCAAGCCCAGATGAAGCAGCTGGGCGGCATGCGCGGCCTGATGGCCAAGCCGTCCGGTGAAATCATCGAGACCCCGATCGTCTCGAACTTCAAGGAAGGCCTGACCGTTCAGGAGTACTTCAACTCCACCCACGGCGCCCGTAAGGGTCTGGCCGACACCGCGCTGAAGACCGCCAACTCGGGTTACCTGACCCGTCGTCTGGTCGACGTCGCGCAGGACTGCATCATCGTCGAGGAAGACTGCGGCACCACCAAGGGCATCACCCTGCACGCCGTGGTCGAAGGCGGCGACGTGCTGGTCTCGCTGGGCACCCGCGTCCTGGGCCGCTTCACGGCCGAGGATGTCAAGGATCCGGCGACCGGCGAGCTGGTCGCTCCGGCCGACACCTACATCGACGAGAACATGGCCGACGCCATCGAGGCGGCGGCTGTCCAGTCGGTGAAGGTCCGCTCGGTCCTGACCTGCGAAGCCAAGATCGGCGTCTGCGGCGCCTGCTACGGCCGCGACCTGGCCCGCGGCACCCCGGTCAACATCGGTGAAGCTGTCGGCGTCATCGCCGCCCAGTCGATCGGTGAGCCGGGCACGCAGCTGACCATGCGTACGTTCCACATCGGCGGCACGGCCCAGGTGGCCGAGCAGTCGTTCTTCGAAAGCAGCAACGACGGTGTCGCCCGCGTCAGCGGCGCCACGGTCGTGGCTTCGGACGGCGCCCTGGTCGTGATGAGCCGCAACACCTCGGTGAGCGTGCTGGTCGACGGCAAGGAACGCGAGAACTACAAGCCGCCGTACGGCGCTCGCCTGAAGATCAAGGACGGCGACACCGTCAAGCGCGGCCAGCGTCTGGCCGACTGGGACCCCTACACCACGCCGATCATCACCGAAGTCGGCGGCCGCATCCGCGCCGAAGACCTGGTGGACGGCTTCTCGGTCCGCGAGGAAGTCGACGAAGCGACGGGCATCGCCCAGCGCGTCATCGCCGACTGGCGTGCGTCGGCCCGCGGTTCGGACCTGCGTCCGGCCATGGGCGTGCTGGCCGAGGATGGCAGCTACAAGCGTCTGTCGAACGGCGGCGAGGCTCGCTACCTCCTGTCGGTCGGCGCCATTCTCTCGGTGGCCGACGGCGACGAAGTGAAGCCGGGTGAGGTCATCGCCCGTATCCCGACCGAAGGCGCCAAGACCCGGGACATCACCGGTGGTCTGCCGCGCGTCGCCGAACTCTTCGAAGCCCGCCGTCCGAAGGACTGCGCGGTCATCGCGGAAATGGACGGCCGTGTCGAATTCGGCAAGGATTACAAGAACAAGCGCCGGATCAAGATCACTCCGGACGTCGACGCCGACGGCAACCAGCCCGAAGCGGTCGAGTTCCTGATCCCGAAGGGCAAGCACATCGCGGTGCATGATGGCGACTACATCACGCGCGGCGAGTACATCATCGACGGCAACCCGGATCCGCACGACATCCTGCGCATCCTGGGCGTCGAGGCCCTGGCCAACTTCCTCGTCGACGAGATCCAGGAGGTCTATCGACTGCAGGGCGTGCCGATTAACGACAAGCACATCGAGACGATCGTTCGTCAGATGCTGCAGAAGGTCGAGATCATTGAGCCCGGCGACACCGGCCTCATCAAGGGCGACCACCTTGATAAGCCGGAGTTCGACAAGGAGCAGGACAAGGCGATCGCCCGCGGCGGCCGTCCGGCTGTGACCCAGCCGGTGCTGCTCGGCATCACCAAGGCCTCGCTGCAGACCAAGAGCTTCATCTCGGCCGCGTCGTTCCAGGAAACGACCCGCGTCCTGACCGAAGCCTCGGTGCACGGCAAGACCGACACCCTGGAAGGCCTGAAGGAAAACGTCATCGTGGGTCGCCTGATCCCCGCTGGTACGGGTTCCTACCTGCGCAGCCTGCAGCGCGTCGCCGCCAAGCGCGACGAGCAGCTGGCCCAGCAGCGCGAAGAGGCGATGGAGCCGCTGCCGGCGGAAATCGCGCTCTCGGACGCCGAATAGGCGTCCGAGCTGCTCGGAAACCGGGATGCCTCAGGCATCCCGGGCTGACGCCGAGTAATCGGCGGCGGACAGCCTCAAGGGTTGTGCTAGACAAGGAGCGGCCGGGGAAACCCGGCCGCTCTTTTGTTTTGCGCGGTCGCCGGGGCGGCCGGATGTCGGGGGACGTCCATGTTTCGCAGCCTCTCGATCGCGGCGGTCGCGGCCGCCCTGGGCCTGACCGCCTGCGCGCCGGAGATCCCGCCGGATCCCAAGCCCTCGGACGGCTTCACGGGCGCCGACAAGGTCGCGATCGACGAGGTGTTTCAGGTGGTCACCGGCACGTTTGCCGAGCCGAAGGAGGTGCTGTTCCGTGATCCGCTGATCAGCGACGTCGAAGGAAAGGGGCGGTTCGTCTGCCTCGACGCGGCCATGCCGGGCGAGCGCTGGACGGGGTTCGTCGCGCAGAGGATCCCGAACGAAGAGGCCTATCAGGTCGTCCGAGAGCAGGACGCCCTGTCGCCCAAGGCTAGGCCGCAGTGCAGGGCGCTGGTGCTCAAGTATCTCGGCGAGCAGGATGTCGACTGGTACGACGCCGAAGTCGCCTACAACAAGGCTGGCTGCGCCCATCTCGACACGGCCTACTGGGAAGCCTGGAAGATGGCCTGCAACGGCAGGATCACCCGACCTGCCAAGACCGAAAAGCCGGCTGCATAAGTTTGGCAACCTTCGGTGGCAATGTGACGAATTGTAAAAAGACTCTCGTTATTTCAGCGCGTTAAATGAAATTTCAGGCGGTCGGCGTGAAAAGGAGTGCAAATTCCTTCCTCTTCGCCCGGACCCCATGCGCTCGGACATCTCCACCAAGGTCAGCCTGACCATCGCCGCCGCCTTCGCCGTCCTGCTGGCCGGCCTGCTGGGCGTCGTCGCCTGGAGCTCGCTGGGCTTCGCCAAGGGGCAGGCCATCGCCCAGCAGGAAACCAGCATGCGGGTGGCCTGGGACGTCATCGGCCGCCAGGGCCAGGCGTTCCGCCGCGAGGGCGACCAGCTGCTGGTCGGCGACCACGTGCTGAACGGCGACCTGGCCGGCGTCGACCGCGTCAAGGCGCTGGCCGGCGGCGTGGCCACCGTCTTCGCGGGCGACAAGCGCATCACCACCAACGTCGAGAAGCCGGACGGCTCGCGCGCCGTCGGCACCAGCCTCGCCCAGGGCCCGGTCTATGACGCCGTGCTCGGTCGCGGGGAGCCCTATCGCGGCGAGACCAAGATCCTCAAGCGCGACTACTTCGTGGCCTACGACCCGATCAAGGACGCCTCGGGCCAGGTGATCGGCGTGATGTTCGTCGGCGTGCCCAAGGCCGACTACTTCGGTCCGGTCTATCGCCAGCTGGCTTGGCTGGGCGCGGCCGGCGTGGTGCTGGGCCTGGCCGGCGGCGTCGCCTCGGTGCTGACCGTTCGCCGCCAGCTGTCGCCGCTGAAGACCCTGCGCGAGGCCATGGCCCGCCTGATGAAGGGCGACCTGAACGTGGCGCTGCCGTTCGCCGGCCGCCGGGACGACATCGGCCTGATGGCCGACGCGGTCCACGCCTTCCGCGACGACGCGGAGGCCAAGCAACGCTTCGAGGCCGACGCGGCCAACCATCGCGACCAGGCCGAGGCCGACCGCGCCGCCGCACAGGCTCGCGACGCCCGCTCGGCCCGCGAGCAGAGCCAGGTGGTCGAAAGCCTGGCCCAGGGTCTGGGCCGCCTGTCGAACGGCGACCTGACGGTCCGCCTCGATCAGCCCTTCGCCCATGACTACGAAGGCCTGCGCAGCGACTTCAACCAGGCCGTCGAGCGGCTGGAAGCGGCGATGAGTTCGGTGGTCGACGCCGTCGGCGCCCTCAACGCCGGGGCCGGCAGCATCGCCGACGCCTCGTCCGACATCTCCGACCGCACCGAGCAGCAGGCCGCCAGCCTGGAAGAGACGGCCGCGGCTCTGGAAGAAATCACCGTCACGGTCCGCCGCACCGCCGAGGGCGCGCGCGGGGCGCACATGGCCGTGCGCGAGGCCCAGACCGAGGCCGGCCGTTCGCGCGCCGTGGTCGAGGACACCATCGCCGCCATCGGCGGGGTCGAGGCCTCGTCCCACCAGGTCGGGCAGATCGTCGGCGTGATCGACGAGATCGCTTTCCAGACCAACCTGCTGGCGCTCAACGCGGGCGTCGAGGCCGCGCGCGCCGGCGATGCGGGCAAGGGCTTCGCGGTCGTCGCTCAGGAAGTCCGCGCCCTGGCCCAGCGTTCGGCGGAAGCCGCCAAGGAGATCAAGGTCCACATCGCCGACAGCGCCCGCCAGGTCGAGGCCGGGGTCAAGCTGGTCGGCCGCACGGGCGAGGCCCTGCAGAAGATCGTCGCCCAGGTCGAGGCCATCGACGGCATCGTCAGCCAGATCGCCGCCGGCGCCCAGGAGCAGTCGGTGGGCCTCTCGCAGGTCAACACCGCCGTCAACCAGATGGACCAGGGCGCCCAGCGCAACGCGGCCCTGATCAGCCGCTCGGCCGGCGACAGCCGCAACCTGGTCACGGCCGCCGACGAGCTGTCGGGCATGGTCGCCCGCTTCCGCACTTCGCAGGCGTCGTCGCCCTTGCGCCGCGCAGGCTGAGCCGGAGGCGCGTCAAGCTTGGCCTTGGGCTTGACGCCCAGGGCCGGTACCGCTCTGAGTGCATGCGATCGGCTGTTGCCGCTTCGCGTGTTCGGGGGTGGGTGTGTTTTCTAGGTTCGGGACCGCGGCTGTTCTGTCGCTCGTCGCCTTTCAGGGGGCGCAAGCGCAGTCGCCGCCGCCGGCTTCGGCCTTCGGCCGGCTGCCGGGCGTGCAGTCCGTCGCCATGTCGCCAGCGGGCGACCAGCTGGCCATCCTGGGCGGCGGGCCCGCGGCCCGCACCGTCCGCTTCGCCACCATAGACAAGCCGGGCGAGACGCAGCTGGCGCTCGGCGACGTCCAGACCATGGACGTGCGCTGGGTCGGCGAGGGCTACGTGCTGGTCCGCGCGGCCTACTGGCAGACGGTCGGCCCGCGCAACGCCTACCGTTTCGAGCGCAACGTCGTCGTCGACAACAAGGGCAAGGTCGTCTCGACCCTGCTCGAGGGCGACAATCCCTCGGCCTACGCGCTGAGCCAGCCCGTGCTGGGCGTCGTCGACGGCGAAAAGCCCAAGGCCCTGGTGCTGGGCCTGGACCAGGTGGTCGACAACGGCGAGGGCAGTCTCGGCACCCGCCTCGTCCGCAAGGGAGTGATCAACCCGCTGGTCTGGACCCTGTGGCGCGTGGACGTGGCCAAGGGGCGCGGGGCCGTCGCCGAGCGCGGCACGCCCGACACCAAGCGCTGGAGCGTCGACGCCGACGGCGAGGCGCGCGTGCGCGTCGACGAGGACATCATCAGCCACAAGGTCAGCCTCTATGCCCGGGCCAAGGGCCAGAAGCAGTGGCGGCCGCTGGCCAGCGCCGACCGCGAGGACAGCTACCTGGGCTATTCCGACGCCGAGGACGCGGCCTTCATGATCCGCAAGGGCGCCGACGGCGTCGCGCAGGTGATCCGCATCCGCCTGGCCGGCGGCGAGCCCGAGCCGGTCGGCAAGGCGGTCGCCAACCAGGACGTCGGCCTGCTGCGCGACAGCCACCTGACGACGCCGGTGGCCATCGTCTCCGGCGGCGAGCGCCCGGTCTACGAGTGGCTCGACCCGCAGCTGGCCACGGTGCACGGCGCGCTCTCGCGGGCCTTCAAGGGCCGCGACGTGCTGCTGACCGGCTGGTCGAAGGACCGCACGCGCTTCGTCGCCCGGGTGACCTCGCCGTCCGCGCCGGCGACCTGGTACCTGTTCGACCGGGCCCGCAAGGAGATCTCGCCGCTCGGCGAGGAGTATCCCGAGCTCAAGGACCAGGCGCTGGGCCAGACCCGCTGGCTGACCTACAAGGCGCGCGACGGCCTGGAGATCCCGGCCTACCTGACCCTGCCGCCGAACGCGCCGGCCAGCGGCGGCAAGCTGCCGCTGATCGTCATGCCGCACGGCGGCCCCGCCGTCCGCGATGCGTTCGACTTCGACTGGTGGGCGCAGTTCCTGGCCACCCGGGGCTATGCGGTGCTGCAGCCGCAGTTCCGCGGTTCGGGCGGATTCGGCGACGCCTTCGAGAAGGCGGGCGAGCGCGAATGGGGCGGCAAGATCCAGACCGACCTGCTGGACGGCGTCGCCAGCCTGGCCGCCGACGGCGTGGTCGATCCGGCCCGGGTCTGCATCGTCGGCGCCAGCTTCGGCGGCTATTCGGCCCTGGCCGGCGCGACCCTCAACCCGGACGCCTATCGCTGCGCGGTCTCGGTCAACGGCGTCTCCGACCTGCCCCAGGCCTTGGGCGAGACGGTCACGGCCTACGGCAAGGAGTCCGACTCGTTCCGCTACTGGCGCCAGGTCATGGGCTCGACCGTAGGCGACCCGACCGCCCTGACCTCGATCTCGCCGGCCCGCAGGGTCAGCAAGGCCACGCCGCCGGTGCTGCTGGCCTGGGGCGAGCGCGACACTACCGTGCTGCCGGCCCAGTCCGAGCGCATGCGCGACGCCCTGCAGGCGGCCGGCCGTCCGGTCGAGACGCTCGCCCTGGAGAAGGACGACCACTATCTGACCAACTCGGCCTCCCGCACCCGCGTGCTGGAGGCGACCGAGCAGTTCCTGGCCAAGCACCTGCCGGTCGCTCGCTAGGGGCGGCAGGGAAGGGGGCTAGTCCTTCCTGGCCTTCTTCTGCTGCATCTCGAGCAGGCGCAGTTGCTGGCCCCTGGCGTCGCGTTCGCGGCCCAGGCCGTCCTGCTCCAGGCCCCCGACCATCGGGATGTCCTTGCCGCGTCCCGGACCGTCGCGGCTGCGATGGTCGACGCCCGGGCCCATCGGCGCGTCGCGATAGGCGCGGGCGGCCTCCTGGCGCAGCGACTGGATGTCGAAGTCGCGGCGCTTTCCCGCCTCGATGGGGGCCGCGTATTCGGGCGCCTTGCGTGCGGCCTCGCCCCAGCGCTCGTCGCAGCGCTCGCGTTCGCGGCGGTTGAGGCCAACGGCCTTGTCATTGGCGCAGCCCGTGCCGCTGCCGCGCAGCGCCGCCTTCAGGTCGCCGCCGGGCTGGGCGGCGGGCAGCGGCGCGGGATGCTCGCCGGCGCCGCGGTCGCGTTGTCCGGCCGAGGGCGCGGCGACGAAAGGCGAGGGGGCGATTCCCGAGGGGGCCGGGCGGCGGGCCTCGCGTGGAATCGGCAGCGGGTTGGCGGCCGCGGCCGGGGCCTGCCGGCTCGCCTCTCGCGGAACCTCGCGCGGCGCCTCGCTCATCAGGTCGATGGTCACGGTCGACACCACGTCTTGGTCCGGAAAGACCTCGCGCACGGGCAGGGCCAGCCAGGCCAGCACCGCCAGGTGCACGGCCGCCGACCCGCCCGCCACGGCCCAGAACCGCTTGTCGGGCTTGGTTTCGGCGGGGCGATCCAGCAGAAGGGTTATCGACCGCGCGGCGGCTTCGACCACGAGAGACTCGACGACAAGGGAGGGTTGCAGGCTCAGGCTGTCGACCGCTGATGGCGAAAGCGTGGCCTTGTCGCGGAGCGAGTAAACGTCGCGTTAACCGACGCAGAAGGCGACGATTGACGTGGAGCCCCTTCGCGAGTAGGTTCCGCGCTCTTTTCGAGGTGGGTCTTGCGCCCGTCCTGATGAGCGTCCGTCCCTTAACCGACGGCAGGCCCGCCGGAACGCTTTCCGCGTCCCGGCGAGTTTCGTGTTTATCGGGTCTCCAACCGGAGCCTTGAAGCCGGAAAGAAGAACAACAAGGACCCTGAAGCGCCTCGGCCGAAAGGCACACGCTTCCATCAGAGCAGAGACTTAATGCCTACCGTCAACCAGCTCATCCGCAAGCCGCGCTCTCCGAAGCCGGTCCGGAACAAGGTGCCCGCCCTGAAGGGCTGCCCCCAACGTCGCGGCGTCTGCACCCGCGTCTACACGACGACCCCGAAGAAGCCGAACTCGGCTTTGCGTAAGGTCGCCAAGGTCCGTCTGACCACCGGCATCGAAGCCGTGTGCTACATCCCGGGCGAAGGCCACAACCTGCAGGAGCACTCGGTGGTGCTCATCCGCGGCGGCCGCGTCAAGGACTTGCCCGGCGTCCGTTATCACATCCTGCGCGGCGTCCTCGACACCCAAGGGGTCAAGGATCGTAAGCAGCGTCGTTCGCTCTACGGCGCCAAGCGTCCGAAGTAAGGAAAAAGAAGAATGTCCCGTCGCCGTCGCGCCGAGAAGCGTCAGGTTCTGCCGGATCCGAAGTTCGGGGACCTGATTGTCACGAAGTTCATGAACTACGTGATGTATGAAGGTAAGAAAGCCGTCGCTGAAAACATCATCTACGGCGCCTTCGATATCCTGGAAGCCAAGCGCAAGGACCAAGGTCCGCTTGAAACCTTCCACTCCGCCCTGGACAACGTCGCCCCGGCGATCGAAGTCCGGTCGCGCCGCGTCGGCGGCGCCACCTATCAGGTGCCGGTCGAGGTCCGTCCGGACCGTCGTCGCGCCCTGGCCATCCGTTGGCTGGTGACCGCCGCTCGCAAGCGCGGCGAAAACACCATGACCGAAAAGCTGGCCGGTGAGCTGCTCGACGCTTCGAACAACCGCGGCACCGCGGTGAAGAAGCGCGAAGACACCCACAAGATGGCTGAAGCCAACCGGGCCTTCTCGCACTACCGCTGGTAAGCTTTCTTACCAGCACTCTTTCAGGCGCGGGCGGTTTGCGATAAACCGCCCGCGCCGCACGTTTAAATCCCGGTCGTGTCCGTCAGGGCCGCCCCGTTTCGCAGAGCGATCGCTATGCCCCGCACGCATAAAATCGAAGACTACCGCAACTTCGGCATCATGGCCCACATCGACGCGGGCAAGACGACGACGACCGAGCGGATCCTGTATTACACCGGTAAGTCCCACAAGATCGGCGAAGTCCACGACGGCGCCGCCACCATGGACTGGATGGAGCAGGAGCAGGAACGCGGCATCACCATCACGTCGGCCGCGACGACCGCTTTCTGGAACGACAAGCGCCTCAACATCATCGACACCCCCGGGCACGTCGACTTCACCATCGAAGTCGAGCGCAGCTTGCGCGTCCTCGACGGCGCCGTGACGGTGCTGGACGGCAACGCCGGCGTCGAGCCGCAGACGGAAACCGTCTGGCGCCAGGCCGACAAGTACAAGGTTCCGCGGATCGTGTTCGTCAACAAGATGGACAAGATCGGCGCCGACTTCGACAAGTCGGTCGAGTCGATCCGCGACCGCCTGGGCGCCAAGGCCGTGCCGATCCAATTCCCGATCGGTTCGGAAAGCGCCCTGAAGGGCCTGGTGGACCTGGTCCGCATGAAGGCCGTGGTCTGGGACAACGACGGCCTGGGCGCCTCGTACCGCGACGAAGAAATCCCGGCCGACCTGCTGGACAAGGCCGTGGAAGCCCGCGCCTACCTGGTCGAGAACGCCGTCGAGCTCGATGACGACGCGATGGAAGCCTATCTGGGCGGCGAAGAGCCGTCGGAAGAAACCATCAAGAAGTGCATCCGCAAGGCCGTGCTGACCGGCGCCTTCTACCCGATCCTCTGCGGCTCGGCCTTCAAGAACAAGGGCGTGCAGCCCCTGCTCGACGCCGTCGTCGACTACCTGCCGTCGCCGGTGGACATCCCGCCGACCAAGGGCATCGACTTCAAGACCGAAGAAGAAATCGTTCGCAAGGCCTCGGACGAAGAGCCGCTGTCGGTTCTGGCGTTCAAGATCATGGACGACCCCTTCGTCGGTTCGCTGACCTTCTGCCGCCTGTACTCGGGCAAGATGGAAACCGGCATGAGCCTGCTGAACTCGACGCGCGACAAGCGCGAGCGGGTCGGCCGCATGCTGCTCATGCACTCCAACAACCGCGAAGACATCAAGGAAGCCTACGCCGGCGACATCGTCGCCCTGGCCGGCCTCAAGGAAACCCGCACGGGCGACACCCTGTGCGATCCGCTGAAGTCGCCGGTGATCCTGGAGCGCATGGAATTCCCGGCCCCGGTCATCGAGATCGCCGTCGAGCCCAAGTCGAAGGCCGACCAGGAAAAGCTGGGCGTCGCCCTGCAGAAGCTGGCCGCCGAAGATCCGTCCTTCACCGTCTCGACCGACTTCGAAAGCGGCCAGACGATCCTGAAGGGCATGGGCGAACTGCACCTCGACATCAAGATCGACATCCTGAAGCGCACCTACAAGGTCGAAGCCAACATCGGCGCGCCGCAGGTCGCCTATCGTGAATCGCTGGGCCGCAAGGTCGACATCGACTACACGCACAAGAAGCAGACCGGTGGTACGGGCCAGTTCGCCCGCGTCATGATCACCTTCGAGCCGGGCGAGCCGGGTTCGGGCTTCATCTTCGAAAGCGCCATCGTCGGCGGCGCCGTGCCGAAGGAATACATCCCGGGCGTCCAGAAGGGCCTGGAATCGGTCAAGGACAACGGCCTGCTGGCCGGCTTCCCGCTGATCGACTTCAAGGCGACCCTGACCGACGGCAAGTTCCACGACGTCGACTCGTCGGTTCTGGCCTTCGAAATCGCCGCTCGCGCCGCCTTCAAGGAACTGCGCGAGAAGGGTTCGCCCAAGCTGCTCGAGCCGATCATGAAGGTCGAGGTCGTGACCCCGGAAGAGTACCTGGGTTCGGTCATCGGCGACTTGAACAGCCGTCGCGGCATGATCCAGGGTCAGGACATGCGCGGCAACGCGACTGTCGTGAACGCCTACGTCCCGCTGGCCAACATGTTCGGCTACGTGAACACCCTGCGGGGCATGTCGCAAGGCCGCGCCCAGTTCAGCATGGTCTACGACCACTACGATCCGGTGCCGCAGCACGTCGCCGACGAAGTGATCAAGAAGTACGCCTAAGCTTCTCCCTCGGGAAAAGCCTAGACGCCGGATTGAAAGGGGTTCAAAGGAGCCCCTTTCGCCCCACCCCAGAAGTTCAACCTATTTTGATAAAGGCCCCTCTGGGGTCCTGGAGCTGAGAAGATGGCCAAGGAAAAGTTCGAACGTAACAAGCCGCACTGCAACATCGGCACCATCGGTCACGTCGACCATGGCAAGACGACGCTGACGGCCGCGATCACGATCACGCTGGCGAAGTCGGGCGGCGCGACCGCCAAGAACTACGCCGACATCGACGCCGCGCCGGAAGAAAAGGCCCGCGGCATCACGATCAACACGGCTCACGTCGAGTACGAGACGGCCAACCGTCACTACGCGCACGTCGACTGCCCCGGCCACGCCGACTACGTGAAGAACATGATCACCGGCGCTGCCCAGATGGACGGCGCGATCCTGGTCGTGTCGGCCGCCGACGGCCCGATGCCGCAGACCCGCGAGCACATCCTGCTGGCCCGTCAGGTCGGCGTGCCGGCCCTGGTCGTGTTCATGAACAAGGTCGACATGGTCGACGACGAAGAGCTGCTCGAGCTCGTCGAAATGGAAGTTCGCGAACTGCTGTCGTCCTACCAGTTCCCGGGCGACGACATTCCGATCACCAAGGGTTCGGCCCTGGCCGCGGTCGAAGGCCGTGACGCCAACATCGGCGAAGAGAAGATCCTCGAGCTGATGGCTTCGGTCGACGCCTACATCCCGCAGCCGGAACGCCCAATCGACCAGGCCTTCCTGATGCCGGTCGAAGACGTGTTCTCGATCTCGGGCCGCGGCACCGTGGTCACCGGTCGCGTCGAGCGCGGCATCGTGAAGGTCGGCGAGGAAGTCGAGATCGTCGGCATCCGTCCGGTCCAGAAGACGACCTGCACGGGCGTCGAAATGTTCCGCAAGCTGCTGGACCAAGGTCAGGCCGGCGACAACGTGGGCGTGCTGCTGCGCGGCACCAAGCGTGAAGACGTCGAGCGCGGCCAAGTGCTCTGCAAGCCGGGCTCTATCACCCCGCACACCAAGTTCGTGGCCGAAGCCTACATCCTGACCAAGGAAGAAGGCGGCCGTCACACCCCGTTCTTCACCAACTACCGTCCGCAGTTCTACTTCCGCACGACGGACGTGACCGGGATCATCAAGCTGCGCGAAGGCGTGGAAATGATCATGCCGGGCGACAACGCCGAGCTGGACGTCGAGCTGATCACCCCGATCGCCATGGAAGAGAAGCTGCGCTTCGCCATCCGTGAAGGCGGCCGCACCGTCGGCGCCGGCGTCGTCGCGAAAATCGTCGAGTAATCGACGCTTCTTAGCTTCGGCTGACAAAGCGAAGGCCCCGGAGGGAAACCTCCGGGGCCTTTTCTTTTGATCCTCCCCCTCTGGGGGAGGTGTCGCCGAAGGCGACGGAGGGCGGCGTTCTCAGCTTCCGAGGCGGCGGCCGGTTTCCTACGACTCCCGCCCTCGTACCCCCCAACACCGCCTTCCTCGCCCTTGTGGCGAGGATCCATGGTTCAACCTGCTCAGACCTTTCGAGGCCTGCCCAGATCTGAGCAGCGGCCGGCGTGGGCCCTCGCCACAAGGGCGAGGGAAGCGAACCAAAAGATCCTCCCCCTGGGGAGGCAGCCCAGAGGGCCGGAGGGGCAGCGCCTGCGGCGGCCCCCCTCAGTCGCTCCGCGACAGCTCCCCCAGAGGGGGAGCATCCTGCTGACTAGAGATCCCTCACCCAGAGGGAGCGTCTTACCGCCCTCAGTCCGTGTCCTGCAGCGCCGGATCGGTGGTCGGCGCGGCTGGCGGGGGCGAGCGGTCGTTCAGGGCCGCATCCAGGGCGTCGCGATCCAGGGCCTTGTCCCATCGTGCGACGACGACGGTGGCCACCGCGTTGCCGATGAAGTTGGTGAGCGAGCGGCACTCGCTCATGAAGCGGTCGACGCCGAGGATCAGGGCCATGCCGGCGACGGGGACGCTGGGCACGACCGAGAGGGTGGCGGCCAGGGTGATGAAGCCCGCGCCGGTGACGCCGGCCGCGCCCTTGGACGACAGCATGGCCACGCCCAGCAGGGCCAGCTGGTCGCCCAGCGACAGATGCACGCCGGTGGCCTGGGCGATGAACAGCGCCGCCAGGGTCATGTAGATGTTGGTGCCGTCCAGATTGAACGAATAGCCCAGCGGCACGACCAGGCCCACGACCGGCTTGGCGCAGCCGGCCTTCTCCATCTTCTCCATCAGGCTGGGCAGGGCCGATTCCGACGAGCTGGTGCCCAGCACCAGCAGCAACTCGCTTTTCAGGTAGCGCAGCAGCTTGAGGATCGAGAAGCCGTTGAAGCGGGCCACCGCCCCCAGCACCACCAGCACGAAGATCGCCGAGGTGGCGTAGAAGGTCCCCACCAGGGCGGCCAGGTTGATCACCGAGCCGATGCCGTACTTGCCGATGGTGAAGGCGAAGGCCCCGAAGGCGCCGACCGGGGCGGCCTTCATCAGGATGGCCACCAGCTTGAAGAAGGCGTGGGCCGTGGCTTCCAAGAGGTCGATCACCGGCTGGCCACGGTCGCCGACCAGGGCCAGGGCGATGCCGAAGGTCACCGAGAAGAACAGCACCTGCAGGATCTCGCCCTCGGCGAAGGCTCCGGCCACGGTGGTGGGGATGATGTGCAGCAGGAAGCCGACGATCGTCGTCTCGTGGGCTTTCGCCGCATAGTCGGCGATCTTGTCGCTGTGCAGGCTGGCCGGGTCGACGTTCATGCCCGCGCCCGGCTGGACGACGTTGGCGACGATCAGGCCGACGATCAAAGCCAGCGTCGAGAAGGTGAGGAAGTAGGCGAAGGCCTTCAGCGCCACGCGGCCAAAGCGCCCCAGGTCTCGCATGCCGGCGATGCCGGTGACGACGGTCAGGAAGATCACCGGGGCGATGACCATCTTCACCAGCTTGATGAAGGCGTCGCCCAGCGGCTTCAGGTCGGCCCCGAACCTGGGCCAGAAGTGGCCGATCAGGGCCCCGGCCACGATCGCGACCAGCACCTGCACGTAAAGATGCGTGTACCACGGCCCCTGGCGAGGCGGCGCTCCACCGGCGGCGGTCGTCTGCGGGATCATCGGGCGGCCTCCCGGCCGTCGCCGTCGATCCCGACGTCATTGCGGCCACGCTCCAGATTTCGCCGCCTCGCGATGCGGGGCAAGCGTTTTCAGGGCGTGGCTGGACGGGCGCTACGACTTGGGCTTCTTGGCCTTCACGCCGGGCCAGGCGGCGGCGTACTCCTCGGCGGTCAGCTTGCGCATCGTCTGGACCCGATAGCTGCGCGACGAGCCGGTGACCTCGGGCACGACGACCGAAGCGTCGAGCGGCGAGCAGATCCACGAGCCGCCGCGCGACTTGATGCCGATGCGGGTGGAGACGTCGAGGTCGAAGGGCGTGTTCAGCAGGGTCAGCTGAAAGCCTTCCTTGCGGCCCAGGTCGACGTTCAGCGTGCGGTCGTCGACGACCTGGTAGCCGCGGATCTGGTCGGCGAAGAAGCAGCGGTCGGCGGTGCTGGTCTTGGCCTTCGGGGCCGGGGTTTCGGCCAGGACCGGCGAGGCGAGGGCAGCGGCGAGGCCGAAGGCGATGAGGGCGGTACGGTGCATGTCGAAGGCCTCCTGATCGGACCAGCCTCCACCATAGCGCGACAGCGTCGCGGCTGTATTTCGGTTTGTGAGCCGATTGCGACGAAATCAGGCGGCCTGGCGCGACAGGTCCTCGATCCAGGCGTCGAGGTCGGCCACGGCGCGGCGGACGCTGGCGCGCAGACGCTCCAGCGGCGCGGCCAGCGGCCGCTGGTCGAGGCAGGCGGTCTCCAGCTCTGCGGCCGCGCGCGACAGGCGCATGAAGCCGAGGATCCCGGCCGAGCCGGCCAGGCGGTGGGCGTCCTCGCGCAGGGCCTCGGGGGTCTCGTCGAGGAAGCGTTCGACCAGTTGCTGGCGCAGCATGCCGGCCAGGCGGGCGATCCGCGCCGCGCCCATGGCGGCGGCCAGGGCGTCCCGGGCCGCGGCCTCGTCGTCGGCCGCGTCGGACGGCGCGGCGACGGCTGCGGCGTTGGCCAGATGCAGGGCCAGGGCCTGGTCGAGATCGCGCTCGCCGAGCGGCTTCAGCAGATGGCCGACCATGCCGGCGTCCAGGCAGGCGGCGATCTGCTGGGGCGCGCCGCTGGCGGTCAGGGCCACGATCGGAGCGGCGGTCAGGCCGCGCCGGCGGATCTCGCGGGTGGCGGTCAGGCCGTCGACCACAGGCATGTGCACGTCCATCAGGACGAGGTCGAAGGCTGCGCGCTCGAGCGCCTTGACCGCCTGGGCGCCGTCGTCGGCCGTCTCGACCACGCAGCCGCGGCGGCCCAGAAGCTCGCTGAACAGTTCGCGGTTCAGTTCGACGTCGTCGACCAGCAGGATCCGGCGGCCGGGGAAGGCGGCGCGGCCGGAGGCCTCGACGGGCGCGACGGCGGTCGGGGCCTGGGCCAGGGGGAGGGTGATCTCGAACGCGAAGGTCGAGCCTTCGCCCAGCTGGCTCTCCACCCAGATGCGGCCGTCCATCAGCTCGACCAGCTCGCGCGAGATGGCAAGGCCCAGGCCCGTGCCGCCGAAGGTGCGGGTGATCGAGCTGTCGGTCTGGGAGAAGCGCTTGAACAGCCGGTCGATCTTGTCCGGCGCGATGCCGACGCCCTGGTCGACGACGCTGATCCGCAAGCTGGCGTGGCCCTCGGTCCGGGCCAGGATCTCGACCTGGGTGGTCACCGCGCCGTGGCGGGTGAACTTCACGGCGTTGGACAGGAGGTTGAGCAGGATCTGGCGCAGCCGGTGACGGTCGCCGACGTACCAGCCGTCGAGGTCCCCTACCATGCGCAGGTCGACCTGGTGCTCGTCGGCCTGCGGCTCGACCATGGCCGTGGTCTCGACCAGCATCTCCTTGAGGGCGAAGGGGGCGCTTTCGAGGGTGACGGCGCGGGCCTCGAGCTTGGAGAAGTCGAGGATGTCGTTGATCAGGGCGTTGAGGGCCTCGCCGGCCCCGCGCACCCGCTCGGCCCGGCGACGATCCTCGGCGGCCAGGTTGGGGCTTTCGGCCAGCAGGCGCGAAAAGCCGATCACCCCGTTCAGGGGCGTGCGCAGCTCGTGGCTCATATTGGCCAGGAACTCGGCCTTGGCGTGGTTGGCTTCCTCGGCTGCGTCTCGGGCCGAGGCCAGCTGGGTGGCCATGGCCGCCAGCTGCAGGGTCTGGTGCTCCAGGGCCTCCTGGGCCTCGACGCGAGCCGTCTGGTCCTGCACCTGGGCGATGAAGTGCTTGGGCGCGCCGTCGGGCGCGCGGACCAGCGACACCGACAGGTGCACCCAGACGATGCGGCCTTCCTTGTGGATGTAGCGCTTGTCCATGCCGTAGCTGGCGATCTCGCCGGCCAGCAGCTGGCCCAGCAGGGCCAGGTCCTTGTCGAGGTCGGCGGGGTAGGTGATCGTCTGGAAGTCGGTCACCAGCATCTCGGCCTCGTCGTAGCCGACGATGTCGCAGAAGGCGGCGTTGATCTTGTTGAAGGCCCCGTCCAGCGTGACCAGGGCCATGCCCACCGAGGCGTGGTGGAAGGCGGTCTCGAACTCCTCCATCTGCGCCTTGCGGGCGCTGATGTCGTGCATCAGGGCGGTGAACTGCCAGCCGTCGGCGCTGCGGGCTGCGCTGATCGCCAGTTCGACCGGAAAGGTCTCGCCATTGCGCCGCCGGGCCGAGATCTCGATCCTCTGGTCGAGCACCGCGCCGCGCCCGGTGGCCAGGAAGCGGGTGAGGCCGTCGTCGTGCGCGGCGCGCATCTCGGGCGGGATGATCAGGTCGGAGAGCCTGCGGCCCTGGGCCTCGCCGGCCGTCCAGCCGAAGGTGCGTTCGGCGAAGCGGTTCCAGTCGGTGACCACGCCGGCTTCGTCCATGGTGACGATGGCCTGGTAGGCGTCGGCGATCACCCGGCGGGCGCGGGCCTCGCTGGCCTCCAGCTTGCGGCGCAGGGCGCGTTCGTCGGTGATGTCGCGCAGCACCCCGAAGACGGCGATGACGCGGCCGTCCTCGTCGAGCTCGCAGGTGGCGCGCGAATGACCCTGGCGGACCGAGCCGTCGGCGCGCAGCAGCCGCAGTTCGTGCTCGAGGACCGCGCGCTCGACGACCACCTCGCGGGCCCTGGCCGCGGCCGCGGCCCGGTCGTCGGGGTGGTACATCTCCAGCCAGTTCTCGAAGGTCGGCGTGAAGGTCGCCGGATCGCGGCCGTAGATCCGATAGACCTCGTCCGACCAGGTGATGGTCTGGTTGACCAGATCGCAGCGCCAGTGCCCGACGCCCGAGATCGCCTCGGTCATCGCCAGCATGCGGCGCTGCTCGACCATCTGCCGCTCGGCCCGGCCCTTCTCCATCCGCGCGACCACGGCGTCGGCCAGCATGCGCAGGCGATCCAGGTCGTCCTCGGAGGGGCGGGGGCGCGGGGCGGTGTCGATGACGCAGAGCGTGCCCAGGTTGTGGCCGTCGCGGTCGCTGAGCACGGCGCCGGCGTAGAAGCGGATGTCGGGGGCGCCGGTGACCAGCGGGTTGGCGGCGAAGCGCGGGTCGGCGGCGGCGTTCTCGACCACCATGACCGAGTGCGGCTCCTGGCGCAGGGCGTGGGCGCAGAAGGCCATTTCGCGCGGGGTGGATGCGGCGGCCAGTCCGTATCGCGACTTGAACCATTGCCGATGCTCGTCGACCAGCGAGATCAGGGCGATGGGCGCGTCGAACAGTTCGGCGGCGAAGTCGGTCAGCCGGTCGAACGCCGGCTCGGGAGCCGTGTCGAGGATGCGGTAGGAGGCCAGGGCCGCCAGGCGATCATTTTCGAGCATGTTCAGAGCGCCGCTATCTCAGGTCGATAGGGTGACCCGATACGCCTTCACATCTACTGAACGCCGGTATCCGCGCGCTGCGGCCTATTGAAGCAGAGATCGCAGGCGCCAACGAAAACGCGCCCCTTCCGGTGGAAGAGGCGCGTGATCGGGCGTTCGAAGAAGAGGTTGGAGCCGGCCTCAGGCGGGCTCGTCGTCCACCATCGCCTTGACCAGGTCGACTACGCGCCGGCGCAGGCGACGGTCGTTGAGGCGGGGGAACAGGTCGGCCAGTTCCAGGCCTTCGGGCGTGGCCACGAACTGGGTCATGCGCTGGGCGACGCCGTCGTCCTCGCCGTTGTCGGTCTCTTCCAGGCCGTCGAAGAAGTACGACACCGGCGACTGCAGCAGGCGGGCCGCGTCGTAGAGCTTGCTGGCGCTGATGCGATTGGCGCCGCGCTCGTACTTCTGGATCTGCTGGAAGGTGATGCCCAGGGCGTCGGCGAGCTGCGTCTGGCTCAAGCCGAGCACCTTGCGCCGAATCCGCATGCGGGCGCCGACATAGATGTCGACGGGGTGAGCGACTTCGGCGGTGGGCTTCTGGGTCATGATGATCTCGTCCTCGGCTCCGGTCGGACCGTAGCGGTGCACGTGGCGCGGTTGTTTATGGTCGAGAATAGACCGCTGATCGTATTCCGTCACCTTGCCTCGACGTCGCATGTCGCGAACACGACACAAATGCCGCAACCTTGCGTCGGTCCGTCGACAGAAAGGCATTCGGGCTTGACCTTTGGGCCGCCGAGCGGTGTCTGCCGCCCATGATTTTGCAGTCAGGCGCGCGCGTCGCGGTCGCCGGAGCCGGCGCTTTCGGCTCGGCGACGGCGCTGATTCTCTCGCGATTCGGATTCGTGGTGACGGTGTTCGACCCCGCGCCGCCCGGCGAGAACGCCTCGGGCGTTGCCGCGGGCATGCTGGCGCCGGTCGCCGAGGCGGTGTTCGACAAGGTCTCGCGCGGTCACCTGCCGGTGCTGCGCCGGGCGCGCGAGCGCTGGACGACCTTCGCCGCCGATCTCGGCGTCGCGATCGATCGCGGCGGTCTCGCCATCGAGGGCGACGAGGCCTTCCTGGCGGAAGTCGAGGCGGCTCTGGTCGAGGCGGGCGCCGAGTTCTCGCGCACGTCGACGGGCCTGTTCAGCGACGAGGACTGGCGGCTCGACGCCCGCCAGGCGCTGGCGACCCTGCGCGAGGCGGCGATCGCCGCCGGCGCGGTGTTCGACGCCCGGGGCGTGAGCAAGTTCTCCGAGGGCCGCGCGACCCTGGACGACGGCGAGGTCGCGGCCTTCGACGCCCTGGTCGTGGCCACGGGCGGCGGCGGGCGAGGGCTGGCGCCCGAACTGGCCGCGCTGACGCCGATCAAGGGGCAGATCCTGCGACTGACGACGCCGATGGCCGGGGGGGCGGTGCTGCGTGGCAAGGGCGTCTACATCGCGCCCGGGCCCCGCCCGGCCGTCGGCGCGACGATGGAGACGGGGCGCGACGACCGCGAGCCGGACGCGACCGTGGTCGAGCCGCTTCGCGTCGCCGCCGAGCGCCTGCGGCCGGAACTGGCCGGAGCGGTCGCCGAGATCGAGGTCGGAGTGCGGGCTTCCACCGCCGACGGCCTGCCGCTGGTCGGGCCGAGCCGCGTTCCGGGCGTGATCCTGGCGGCTGGCGCGCGGCGCAACGGCTGGCTGCTCGCTCCGCTTGTGGCCGGCATGGTCGCGGCGTATCTGACGGACGCCGATCCCGGAGAGGACGCGGCCGCCTTCGATCCGCAACGTTTCGAGGGTTAGATAAAGAACGACAGAGCGCAGGGAAGGGACGACATGGCCGGTTTCTGGCTGACCGACGAGCAGGAAGCGATCCGCGAAGGCGTGGCCAAGGTGTGCGCCGCCTTCGACGACGAGTACTGGCGTCGGACCGACGAGACCGGAAACTTCCCCGAGGAATTCGTCGCCGCCATAGCCGAAGGCGGCTGGCTGGGCGTGGCCATGCCTGAGAGCGTCGGCGGGGCGGGCCTTGGCCTGACCGAGGCCGCCGTGATGATGCAGACCGTGGCCCAGTCGGGCGCGGGTTTCTCCGGGGCCTCGGCCATCCACCTCAACATCTTCGGCCCCATGCCGCTGGTGAAGTTCGGGACCGACGCACAGCGCGAGCGCCTGCTGCCGCGCATCATCTCCGGCGAGGACAAGATGTGCTTCGCCGTCACCGAGCCCAATTCGGGCCTCGACACCTCCAGCCTGGAGACCCGGGCCGAGAAGGTCGACGGCGGCTATCGCCTGAACGGCCGCAAGATCTGGACGACCGGCGCCCAGCGGGCCAACAAGATCCTGATCATCGCTCGCACCACGCCGAAGGACCAGTGCGCCAAGCCGACCGGCGGGCTGTCGCTGTTCTATACCGACCGCGAGCAGATCGAGGCCAAGCCGATCCCGAAGATGGGCCGCAAGGCCGTCGAGTGTAACATGCTCTTCATCGAGGACCTGTTCGTGCCCCAGGAGGACCTGGTGGGCGAGGAGGGCAAGGGCTTCCAGTACCTGCTGCACGGCCTGAACCCCGAACGGGTGCTGTTCGCGGTGGAGGCCATCGGCCTGGGCCGCGCGGCGCTGGCCAAGGCCTCGACCTACGCCAAGGAGCGCGTGGTGTTCGGACGCCCGATCGGCCAGAACCAGGGCGTGGCCCATCCGTTGGCCAAGTCGTGGGCGGAACTGGAAGCGGCCAACCTGATGGCCTTCAAGGCCGCCGCCCTCTACGACGCCGGCAAGGAATGCGGGGCCGAGGCCAATGCGGCGAAGTACCTGGGCGCCGAAGCCGGCTTCACGGCCTGCGAGGCCTCGGTCTTGGCCCACGGCGGAATGGGCTACGCCAAGGAATACGACGTCGAGCGCTATTTCCGCGAGGCGATGATCGCCCGCATCGCGCCGGTCAGCCGCGAGATGATCCTCAACTTCATCGCCGAGCGCGTGCTGGGCTTGCCCAAGAGCTACTGAAAACCCCGACGCCCGCTCCCAAGATACGCAGGGAGCGGGCGCCGGCGACCACTGGAGTCCACCTCGACTCCAGCTTGGCGTTCGGAACGCGGCGGCCGAAACAGCGAACACTTTCGGCCGCCATGCTCCTATTCGGCGGCGTTGAAGCGGATGGGGATCCTAACCTGCGCGCCGTCGACCGCCTGGCCGTTCTCGAGTTGCGGCTTCATCTTGAAGAACCGCGACAATTTCAGAGCCGCATTGCCGAACCCTTCGCTGGCCGGGCTCTCGTCGACCACCATGCAGTTCTGCACCGTGCCCTTGGCCGTGACCGCGCAGTTCAGCGTCGCCCCGCCCGAAACCCCGCGTCGCTGGGCGCTTTCGGGATAGTAGCGCGACATGTCGTCGGCGCTGGGCATCTTCAGCCAGCTCGCCCGGGTGATGACCCGGGGTGATGGGGCCGGAGGCGAGGGCGGGGCCGGCGGCGTGTCGGTCAGGGTCACGGGCTCGCTCGGCTTGAACGGACCGGGATCCTTGGGGATCGGCGTCACCAGGGGTTCGGTCTGGGTCTGCGTGGTCGGAACCGGCTGGCGCACCGGCAAGGGGTTCGAAGGCTTGGGCGGCGTCAGTTCCGCCTTCTGCGGCGGGGGAGGCGGCGGCGGCTTGGGAGGCGTCCACAGCGGCGCGATCAGGGTCGGCGTGGGCTCCACCCGCTCGGGCAGACCGCCGTACTTCTGCACCGCCACATAGGCCAGGACCGCCACATGGGCCGCGCCGGAGATCGCCAGGGCGAACACCAGGCCCTTGGAGAGCTTGCGCTTCTCGTCGCGGTCCAGGCCGGCGATGCGCGGGTTGAAGTCGGCGGGTTGGGCGATCATGGCGACCTCCGTGAAGCGGCGTCGATCGGTGTCGACGTCTTCACGCTGTCACGGAAAATGACGCTCGTAAACAGATAAAATGACGTTCGTAAAATCTATGTCGCTCGACGGGCTTCCGGCAGCAGGTCGGCGAGGTCGCTCCACGTCAGGACGGGGTGATGGCGAACCGTGCGCATCAAGCCGGCCAACCATCTCCAGGCGGCTTCGTCGTGGTCGAGGTGGTGCGTGAGGAGGCCGATCGGCGCGTCCCAGGTTCCGGCCTTGCGGCGTCTGGCCAGTTGCCGCCGCAGCTGCGAGGCCAGGCGGCCCGCGCCCCGGAAGCGCGGCGTGGGGTTCCAGCGCAGCAGGTCCAGATGGGTGTCGACCCTGGGAGGCGTCGCCTTGGGCGCGACCTGGGCCCAGGCGCTCCAGCCGACATAGCGCTCGCTGGCCAGGGCGTCGGTCAGGCGCGGATGGATGGCGTTCCAGGGCGGGGTGAACAGCTTCAGCGCGCCGGGCAGGGGAGCAAGCCTCGTCCACCCTTCGCGCAGGGCCGCGGCGATCTGTTCGGCGGTATGTTCGGGCGGAAACTCGAAGGCCCCGCCGCCGGCGCTGCGGTCCACATGGTCGGCGCCGTGCTGCACGACCCGCACGCCGCGCACGCTGGCCAGGCGTTTCGCGAGGTCGGCGCGGTCGCTGTCCGGAATGACCGCCAGGGTCAGGGGCGCATCGAAGGCCAGGGCATGAGCCAGCAGGCGTTCCAGGGCCGGGCCCGGCGCGCGGGCGTCGTCGTCGCGCCACCACAGGCGGGCGCGACGGCCGGCGGCGCGCCAGCGCGCCAGCTCCCAGGACAGCAGAAGCGTCTGAACCATCAGGCCAGCGGTGAGGTCGAGGCCACGGCCTCGGCGCAGACCGCCGTCGGGTCCTGGGCCATCGAGGCCGATCCGCGCACTTCCAGCTGCATGCGCAGGACCGACAGCAGCGGATAGATCGCCGCCATCAGGGCGATCAGGAAGCCCCAGCCGCCTTCGCGCCAGCCCTGGCGGGAGACGTAGCACTTGTAGAAGCGCCGCACGCCGCGGAAGGCGTTGCGGCCCAGGCCCGGCCACTCGCCGTTCTCGGCCAGATCCCGCGCGCGCAGCTCGGTGTAGCGGTCGAGGCGGCGCAGCATGTCGGAGATGTTGTCGTCAACCTCGTGGCGGATCGGGGCGCGCAACGAAGGCCCGGCTTCGCCGACGAACTTCACCGACGGGTGGACGCGTTGGGTTCCCCAGCTCTTGACGCCGCGACGAAAGAGGCGGGCCACCGAGGTGGTGCCGAACGAGCCGCCCCAGCCGTACTTCACCAGCCGGGCGCCGATGTAGTTGTCGACGGGGATCTGCCGCCAGTCGCCCTGGCCGGCCTCGACGGCGTCGCGCACCTCGGCGGCGAGCTGGGGGCTGACATATTCGTCGGCGTCGATCTCCAGGATCCAGTCGCCGGTGGCCGCGGCCGCGCCCGCAGCGCGACGCGGGCCTTCCAGCGGGAAGGCGCCTTCGACCGTTACGGCGCCGAAATGCTTGGCGATCGCCGCCGAACCGTCGGTGCAGCGGTCCAGAACCACCACCAGTTCGTCGACGAAAGCCAGGCGCGACAGGCATTCGGCCAGTCGGGCTTCCTCGTTGTGTACGCAGATCAAGGCCGAGAGTCTGGCCATCGTTTCCCCCGAAAGTTGGCGCGCGGTAACATTGTTGCGTTCTCGAAACAATATTTCTCGCACAAATCGGGCAAGCTTCAGCGTGGCAGTTTGTCGCGGACGGCCGCGAGGGGAGGGGCGACTTGTCGCGGCTCGGTCCGGCGAACGCGGGAACGTGGTTAAGGCGGCATTAACCACGCTCGTTCAGACATTGAGACCATGGCCGTCCAATCCATCCGCAACGTCGTCGAGTCGGCGATCCAGCGCGCGTCGAACGCGACTGGTGTCGACTTCACGTTCCTGATGGGCACCGCCAAGCGCGAGAGCGGCTACAATCCGGCCGCCAAGGCGCGGACCTCCTCGGCCTCCGGCCTGTTTCAGTTCGTCGACCAGACCTGGCTGTCCACGCTGAAGAAGCACGGCGCCAAGTACGGCTACGCCCGCTACGCCGACCTTATCCAGCAAGGCTCGGACGGCAAGTACCGCGTCCCCGGCGACGAGGCCCGCAAGGCCGTGCTGGGCCTGAAGCTCGACCCTCACGCCGCTTCGCTGATGGCTGGCGAACTGGCGTCGGACCATGCTTCCTACCTGCGTGGCCGCGTGGGACGCAGCCCGACCTCGGGCGAGCTCTACGCCGCCCACTTCCTGGGGCCGCAGGGCTCGGCCCGCCTTATCGAGGCGGCCAACCGCAATCCCGGCGCCAGCGCGGCCTCGATGTTCCCCGAAGCCGCGGCCGCCAACCGCTCGATCTTCTATCGCGACGGCCGCGCCGCCACCGTGGGCGAGGTCTACGCCAACCTGACCAAGAGCGCCGGCGGTAGCGGCGGCGCGCCCACCGTCCGCGAGCGCGAGCCGCAGAGCGACGAGGGCTTCCTGCAGTACGCCTCGGGCCGGCGGCTCGACCGCATCGACCAGCAGAAGGCCGTGGTCGACCTCGTCCTGCGCGGCTCGCAGGGCTATGGCGGCGCCTTCAGCGCGGCCCGGTCGGACGACGGCGGCGGCGTCAGCCGCGTGGCCAACAGCCTGTTCTCGGCCGAGATGCTGCGCATGCTGTCGGACGCCAACGCCGGTTCGGCCGGCGGCAAGGCGCGCTAAGGCCTCAGGGCCTCGATCTCTTCCGGCGAATAGCCCAGTTCGGCCAGCACGGCGGCCGTGTCCGCGCCCAGCGACGGGGCGGGCGCGCGCGGCCGCTCCTCGATGCCTGGGAAGCGGGCCGGCGCGGCCGGCGAGCGGCGGCCGTCCAGCGTTTCGACGAAGCAGCCGGCGGCATGGGCCTGCGGATCCTCGACAAGGTCGCGCGGCGTCTGCCAGGGCGCCCAGGTGATGTCGCCGGCGTCGAGGGCGGCGGCGGCGGTCGCGTAGTCCATGGCGCCGAAGGCCGCGTCGAGAATGTCGACCAGCGCCGCGGTGTTCTCGCGCCGGGCGCGGGCGCCCGAGAAGCGCGGATCGTCGACCAGTTCGGGCCGGCCGACGGCGGCGGCGATCCGGGGCCAGTCGGTCGCGCCCTGGCGGGCCAGCAGGCAGATCCAGCGGCCGTCCTTCGTCTGAAAGAAGTTGGCCAGCGGTTGCACGGCCTCGCGCCGGGGACGGGTGGAGGCCAGCTTGCCGAAGTGCAGCTGGATGGCGAGGTCGGAGCCTATCGCATAGGCGCCGGTCCGCAGCAGCGAGGTCTCGACCAGTCGCCCGACGCCGGTGCGATGGCGCTCGTGCACGGCCGCCAGGATCGCCGAGACCGTGGCCAGCGAGGTGACGTGGTCGCCCATGCCGGTGCGGATCGGAAAGGGCTCGGCGCCCTTGGGCGCGGTCAGGGCCCCGACCCCGGCGCGCGACCAGAAGGCGGCCACGTCCATGCCCGGCTTGTCGGCGTCGGGGCCGGTGAGGCCGTAGCCGGTCAGGCTGCAGTAGATCAGGCGCGGGAAGGCCGTCCGCAGGGTTTCATGATCGAGGCCCGCGCGGCGCAGGGCGGCGGGGCGGACGTTGGTCAGGAAGATGTCGGCCGTGGCCACGAGGCGCTTGAGGGCCTCGGCGCCTCCGGGCGCGCGGATGTCGAGGACGATCCCGCGCTTGCCGCGGTTGTCGAGCTCGAAGATCGGGTTGGCGGCGTGGTCCGAGCCGATGGTCTCGAAGAAGCGGCGCATCGGATCGCCCTCGGGCGACTCGACCTTGATCACCTCGGCGCCCCAGTCGGCCATGATCCCGGCCGCGCCGGGGGCGGCGATGTAGGTGGCCAGCTCGACGACCTTCAGGTCCCGCAGCATCCGCTTCCTCCGCTTTCTTGTCGTTGCGGGAAGGATGGGGCGGGCAGGATGGGCGGTCAAACGATCGTTGGGAGGCCCGGTCAGGCCGCGCCGCGCGAGGCCTCCGTGCGCGGCTGGCGGGTGAGGGCGGCGGCGTCGGCCACGGCGCGGGCGACCCCGGCGACGCTGACGGGCTTGCGCAGCACGGTGTCTGCGCCGGCTTCGGTGCATTCGCGGGCCTCGTCGGCGTCGCCCCCGATGACCGCGATGATCGGCATCTGGCCGCCGGCGCCGGGCAGGGCGCGCAGTTCGGCGGCGGTCTGAGGACCGTCCAGCACCGGCATGCGGCCGTCGAGCATGACGAGGTCGAACTCGCAGACCTTGGCCAAGTCGACCGCGCGGCGGCCGTTCTGGGCGTGCACCACCTGGTGGCCCAGCTGTTCGAGGATGGCGCGCAGCATGGCCGCGTTCAGCGCGTCGTCCTCGGCGATCAGCACGCGCAGGCTGCGCTGGACGTCGGGGGCGGGATCGGCGGCGGCCAGGGTCTCCTCGACCGGCTCCTGCGGGCAGGGGCAGGCGATGTCGTAGGGCAGGAGCAGGGTGAAGCAGCTGCCGACGCCCAGCGCGCTGCTGGTCTCCAGCGCGCCGCCCATCAGCCTGGCCAGTTGGCGCGACAGCGATAGGCCAAGGCCCGCGCCATTGACCCCGGCGCCGGTGCGTTCGACGCGGCGGAAGGGCTCGAACGCCTGCTCCAGTTCCTCGGCCGACAGGCCAGGACCGGTGTCGGCCACCTCGATGGCGAGGCGATCGTCGCCCCGCGGCTCGATCCGGACCTCGACCCGGCCGCGGACGGTGTACTTGACCGCGTTGCCGACCAGATTGGCGATGATCTGGCGGGTGCGCATCGGGTCGGCCATGGCCGCGCCGAGCATGCGGTTCTCCAGCGAGGCGTCGACGTGAACCGCCAGCTCCAGCCCCTTGGCCAGGGCGTGCGGGCGTTCCAGCAGGGCCAGGTCGCGGACCAGGCGCACCGGCTCGAAGGCCTGGGTCTCGACCGCCAGACGGCCGGCCTCGGCGGTCTCGGCGTCGAGCGTGGCGTTGAGCACCGAGATCAGGTCCTGGGCCGCGTCGAGGGCGGCGTTGAGCTGCTCGCGCGACGGCGCGGCGCGACCGCCCTTGCCGGCGGCGGCGGCCAGCACGTGGGTCACGCCGGTCAGGCCGTTGCGGATCTCGTGGCTGAGGGTGGCGACGATGTCGGACTTGGAGCGGGCGGTGCGCTCGGCGGTCTCCAGCACGCGCATCCGTTCCTCGAGCAGGGCCTCGTGAGCCACCGCCAGGGCGTGCTGGCGGCGCAGCATGCGGTTGAAGATCATGGCCATGGCCAGCGCCAGGGCGAGGCCGCCGGCGGCCATCAGGCCGGTCTGGCGGCTTTCGGCGCGGCTGAACAGCGCCCAAAGCGGGCCGATCGCCGCCACCGGCGCGACCACGGCCAGACTCTGAAGTACCGGCGAGGCGAAGAAGATGCAGACCATGCCGGCGGCGGCGGTCAGCAGCAGCAGGGTCTCGCGGATCGGTCCGGCGCCGTCGGCGAAGGCCGACATCTGGACCACGCCCAGCGCCCACAGCAGGCCGCCCGCGACCTGAAGCCGCATGCGCTTGGTCAGGTCCTCGGCTTGCGGGGTCTTCAGCCAGTTGGTGACCCCGTAGAACACGCCCCAGTTGATGGCGAAGATCGTGAAGCTCAGCGACATCCACACCGCGTTGCGGGCGAACGAGCCGGCCCAGACGAAGAAGGGCAGGCTTACGGCGAAGATGGCCAGGGCGTACGGCAGCAGCGCCACCTGCACGCCGAGGGCGAGCGCGGTGTCGGCCCCGGGCCTCTTCACGTCATGGGTTCGGGGCTCAGCGAACAAGAATCGGATCCTCGGGCGTTCAGGCGAGGACGCTAGGCGAGCACGGTTTGCGCCGGGTTACGCGGTATCGTTAATGCACAGGGCTTTAGGGGCAAACAATCGTTAAGCCTAACCGCCCATCCTTTGATTCGACCGTTCATTCGCAGAAGGCCAGGCCCATGGCCACGACCCGCGCCGCGCTCACCAACGACGACATCCGCATGCTCGTGAAGGGCGCGACGCCCGACGAGCGCGCGCTTGCCGCCCACCGGCTGTGCCGCAAGATCGACCGCGCCGAACTTTCCGAGGAAGAGCGCCTGCAGGCCCAGGAAATCCTGCGGGTCATGGCCGCCGACGCCGCCGAACTGGTGCGCCGCGCCCTGGCCGTGACGCTGAAGACCTCGCCGCTGCTGCCGCCCGACGTGGCCAACCGCCTGGCGCGCGACGTCGAGAGCGTGTCGCTGCCGGTGATCAGCTTCTCGCCGGTGTTCACCGACCAGGATCTGGCCGAGATCATCCGCCTGGGCGGACCGGTGCGCCAGATGGCCATCGCCCGCCGTCCCAAGCTGTCGAGCAAGGTCACCGGCCTGCTGGTCGACCAGGCGCCGGAGGACGTCGTGGCCGCGGTCTGCGCCAACGACAACGCCCGCTTCTCGGACCTGGCCCTGCAGAAGGCGCTGGACCGCTTCGCCAAGTCCGAAAGCGTGCTTCAGGCGGTCGCGTACCGCGCGGTGCTGCCGCTGTCGGTGACCGAGCGCCTGATCGACATGGTCGGCGACCAGCTGCGCGAGCACATCCTCGACAACCACGCGCTGTCGGCCGAGCGGGCGCTGGAGATCATCGTCGGCGCCAAGGAGCGCGCGACCGTCGACCTGGTCGACCAGGCCGGCCGCACCGCCGATCCCAAGGCCTTCGTCGCCCACCTGCACCGCGCCGAGCGCCTGACGCCCTCGCTGCTGCTGCGCGCCCTGGCCCATGGCCACATGACCTTCGTCGAGTGGGGCCTGGCCGAGCTGGCCGGCGTGCCGCATCACCGCACCTGGCTGATGGTGCACGACGCCGGCGCCCTGGGCTTGAAGGCGATCTACGAGCGGGCCGGCCTGCCGTCGCGCCTCTATCCGGCCTTCCGCGCCGGGGTCGACGCCTATCACGGCATGGAGTTCGACGGCCGCCCCGGCGAGCGCGAGCGGTTTCAGGAGCACATGCTGCAGCGCTTCCTGACCTCCTCCCAGGCGGTGTCGCGCGAAGAGAGCGACTACCTGCTGGACAAGCTGGACCGCCTGGCGGGGTTCAAGGCCCGCGCGGCAGGGTAGGGGGCTCTCCCTAAGGAACCTCCCCATGTGGGGGAGGCGGCCGAAGGCCGGAGGGGGGCCGTTTTCAACCTCCGCTGCGCTTGACCATCTTTGGGCATTCCCCCCACCGATCGCTGCGCGATCGCCTCCCCCACGGGGGGAGGTTCCTTGGCGTCGGACATGACGGTTCGCACTCCCGTGGAAATCCACGAAAGCTGATGGGGAGGCGCGGAGCGGCCGGGCGGAGCCCGGAGACCGTGATTTGTTTTAGCGTTTCGGCTTCGTCGACCGCTCCGCCGCATCATTGGCTCGAAGGACCGGGGGCGTAGGTCTCTTTCAACCTTGGCCCGGCTAGCCCTCGGACGGGCAGGATCGACAGCCCCGCGGTAATCCGGCGCGGCCTCGGCTGATCCTGTTAGGCCGGTTTGAACGTTCCCGACCCTGTCGACCCGCTCGTTGCGCCATGGACGGCTTGGCGACCCAATCACGCCTTCTGAGCGATCCTGCAAGCCCGCCTTTTCCCACGACGCGCCAAGCGGCCCCGCTCGATGCGGTCCTCGCCACGCTTGGGCCGGTACCAAGAGCCCTCCCCATGGCTGGGACCATGTGAGTATGCAGCGGTATTTGATCCGTCTGATCCAGGGGCGTGAGAAAGTTACAAGGGGTTGAGTTTGTTGGGGTCTGTGGGCTGAACGCAGAGGATGGACGGGGCTGGATCCCCGTCCGGCCATCCCCAATTCCGTAAAACCCCCGCGCACGCGGGGGCCCAGGCTTTTTCTGAAGCCCTCGGCGCTCGACGATAAAACGCCTGGGTCCCCGCTTTCGCGGGGATTTTACGGGCGGGGGTGCGGGAGCCAGGAATCTCCCCCTGTGGGGGAGGCGATCGCGTAGCGATCGGCGGGGGAGGAAGCTGGCCGACGTCTCGGAAGCTGAGAACGTCCCCCCTCCGTCGCCTTTGGCGACACCTCCCCCAGAGGGGGAGGATCCATTGGATAGCCCTATTCCTTGGGCAGGCCGGCGCCGGCGGCGTTGATCCAGCCGACGAGGTCGCCGATGACCTTGGCGTTGGCTTCGTCGAAGGCCGCGACGATCGGGCCGACGCGGTTGTCTGCTGCCTTGACCTTGGCTTCGAAGACCTGGTCGCCGACCAGGGCGCGGTCGCCGGTGCGGCTGATGACGCCGCGCACCTGGACGATGATCTCGGGCGGGGCCTTGGGGCCGTTCACATAAGCGGCCTCGAAGGTGCGGACCTCGAGCCGCAGGACCATCTGGGCCTTGGCCACCTCGCCGCGGCCGATCAGGCGGGCGCGGCCCGGATCGGCGTCGAAGGCGCGCGATAGGGCCTCGTCGAACTGCACGCTGGCTGGGGCGATCCAGCGCGCGCCGGCGACATAGGCCGCCTCGCCGCCCGAGCTGGTGGTCAGGATGCGGTCACCGGCCGAGGGGCGGGTGAAGACGGTCGGCGCCTTGAGCACCCCGAACATCGCCCCGGGCGGCCCCTTGGAGACCGCCGGCGCGGTGGTCCCGAAGCGGTACATGCCCGAGGGCTCGGTCTTGGGGAACACGCTGATGCAGCCCGACAGGCCCAGCGTCAGGGCGGCCAGGGCCAGGCCCGAGGCGGTTTTCTTGAGGAACGCGCTCACGGCTTGATCTCCACTTCCTTGGCCGGGGCCTTGCCCACCAGGCCGCGCGGGTTCTGCTCCACCTCGCCGACCAGGCGGTCGAGGGACTCGGCGGCCGACTGCAGGGTGACGATGGCCGAGGACAGCTGCGGCAGGCCGGTGGAGGCGAAGTCGCTGGTCGGGCCTTCCAGGCGGCCGACCATGCTGCGTACGTCCTTGGCGGCCAGCTTGATCTCGTCGGCGGCCGCGCCGAGGTCCTTGATCGCCTTGCGGCCGTCGCCGTCGACCACGCCCTGCGTCGAGCGCGACAGGTTGGCGATCTCCTGGGCGGTGGCGTCGATGCTCTGCAGCGCCTTCTGGGCGTCGGCGATGATCTCCTTGCGCTCGCGCAGCTCGGCGGTCACCGACTGGACGTCCGACAGGCTGGCGCTGAAGGTCTTGATGTTGCGGTCCGACAGCACGCGGTTGACGCGGTCCAGCGCCTCGATGGTGCGGGTCAGCACCGTGCCGCCGCCTTCCAGCAGGTCGGACAGGGCGCTGCGCTGGCTGCGGATGATCGGCACCTCGCCGCTCTTGACGGTGTCCTTCAGCAGCGGCTTGGTCGAGGTGCCGGCGGTCAGCTGGATGTAGTTGACGCCGGTGATGCCCTGCGGCTCCAGCGTGGCGTAGCTGTCGACGCGGATCGGCACGTCCGAGGTCAGGCGGGTGCGGGCGATGACGCGGTTGGGATCGCTCTTGTCGAGCTCGATCTTGGTGACCTCGCCGACCTTGATGCCGTTGAAGTGCACCTCGCCGCCTTCCGACAGGCCGCGCACCGCCCCGACGAACAGCACGTCGTAGAGGTCGTAGTCCTTGTTGAACTGCAGCTTGGCCAGCCAGACCACGAACACCACCAGACCCATGAACAGGATCAGGCAGGCCGCCCCGACGAGGGCGTAGTTGGCGTTTCTTTCCATCAGCGGCTCCTCGCCGTAGCGGCTTTCCCGGCCGCGCGTCCGCGCGGGCCCAGGAAGTATTCCTTGATCCAGGGGTGGTCGGAGTGCTCGAGCTCCTCGACCGGGGCCTTGGCGATCACCTTCTTGTCGGCCAGCACGGCGACGCGGTCGGTGATGGTGTAGAGGCTGTCCAGGTCGTGGGTGATCATGAACACCGTCAGGTCGAGGCTGTCGGACAGGTCCTTGATCAGCTCGTCGAAGGCCGCCGCGCCGATCGGGTCGAGGCCGGCGGTGGGCTCGTCGAGGAACAGCAGCTCGGGGTCCAGCGCCAGGGCGCGGGCCAGGCCCGCCCGCTTGCGCATGCCGCCCGACAGCTCGGCCGGCTTCAGCGCGCCGGCCCGGGGCGGCAGGCCGGTCAGGGCGATCTTCAGGTCGGCCAGTTCCAGGATCTCGCTCTTGGGCAGGCGGGTGTGCTCGAACAGCGGGGCGGCGACGTTCTCGCGCACGGTCAGGTTCGAGAACAGCGCGCCCTGCTGGAACAGAACGCCCCAGCGGCGCTCCAGCGCCGTCCACTTGCGGCGGGAGGCTTCCTGCATGTCCTCGCCGAACAGGCGGATGACGCCGCCGTCGGGGTTCTTCAGGCCGATGATGCTGTTGAGCAGCACCGACTTGCCGGTGCCCGAGC
The DNA here is from genome assembly GCF_003722335.1 of Caulobacter flavus. Classification (GTDB taxonomy): domain Bacteria; phylum Pseudomonadota; class Alphaproteobacteria; order Caulobacterales; family Caulobacteraceae; genus Caulobacter; species Caulobacter flavus. The sequence continues at coordinate 5,277,448 of NZ_CP026100.1, read as the reverse complement.
CGCCGACGACGCCCAGCACCTCGCCGCGCTCGACGGTGAGGTCGAGGTCGTCGTGCACGACGTTGTCGCCGAAGCGCGAAACCAGGCCGTCGACCTGGATCGGCGGGGCGGCCTCGGCCGGGGCGGGCGAGGGGGCGTGCGCCGTCTTCATACGTTCAGCTCCATGTAGAGCAACGCGAAGATCGCATCGATCAGGATGATGGCGAAGATGGCGTGGACGACGGCGGCGGTGACGCGCCGGCCCAGGGACTCGACGTCGTTGCCGACCTCCATGCCCTGGCGGCAGCCGATGGCGGCGATGACCATGGCCATGACCGGCGCCTTGGACATGCCGATCCAGAAGTGGGTGGCGCCCACATAGTCGGTCATCCGCTGCAGGAAGAAGCTGGGCGACAGGTCCAGCACCACCCAGACCACGACGATGCCGCCGGCCAGGCCCGCCAGGGTGGCCACGAAGGTCAGCAGCGGGATGGTGATCAGGAGGGCCGCGAAGCGCGGCAGGACCAGGGCCTCGTACGGGTCGACGCCGATGACCTGCATGGCGTCGATCTCCTGGTTCATCTTCATCGAGCCGATCTCCGCGGCGAAGCTGGAGGCCGAGCGGCCGGCCAGCAGGATGGCGGTGATCAGGATGTTGAACTCGCGCAGCACCGACACGCCGATCAGCTCGACGCTGAACACCTGGGCGCCGAAGTCGGTCAGCAGATTGGCGCCCAGCAGGGCCACGACCGCGCCGATGAAGAAGGTGGTGGTGGCCACGATCGGCATGGCGTCCAGGCCCGCGCGCTCGGCCAGGGAGACGATCGGCGCCCAGCGGATCTTGCGCGGATCGACGGCGCAGCGGGCGATGGCGGTCAGCAGGTGGCCCAGGAAGATCAGCGTGCCGTAGCCGTCGCGCAGCAGGTCGAACAGGCCCCGGCCGATGCGGTCGAGCAGGGCGACGACGCCGTGCAGGCGGTTGTCGGGCGGGCATTCGGCCTGGGTCGCCTCGCCGACCAGCTCCAGCAGGCGCAGGGTCTGGGGACGGGCCTTGACGTTGCCGCTGGTCAGCCGGCCGTCGGCGGCGCGGATGATGGCGTAGGCGCCGGCCGTGTCGCAGCGGTTCATGCCGGTGAGGTCGAGGTCGAACGACTCGGAGCCCTTCATGGCCTCGGCGAGTCGCAGGCCGGCGTCGGCCATGCCGCGCGCCGTCCAGTCCCCGGAAAGCACGACGGACTTGCCGCCGTCCTTGTCGTCCAGGGTGAATTCCGCCGGCACGCCCATCTACTGCGCTTACCCCTCGTTACCACGCACGCCCAGCCTAGCAGGGACAGTGTCGCCGGCTCAAACGCTTCAAGGCGCAGCTTGTTGCGTCATGATCGTGGCCGAACACGGACAAACAGGCTTGCAGCTTTATGCGGCGCCGCCGCAAAGACGCCGTCAACTGGCGATAATCCAACGCTCGGTTTGTAGCGTCGCCCGGGCGCGCGGCATAGAAGGGCCGCATGGAATTTGCTTCTGTCAGCCGGCGCGGCGCGCTCGGCACGCTGTCTCTCGGAGCGCTGATGGCCATGCTGCCTCGGCTTGTTGCGGCGCAAACCGCGCCGTCCTCCACGGGTAACGATGGCGAGGCGTTTTCGCCCGACATCCTGCGCGGCATGGCCGAGAGCCTGGCCAGAAAACCCTATCGCGCGCCGGCCGCGGGCGGCGACAAGGGCCTGGCGGGCCTTTCCTACGACGAATATTTCCGCATCCGATTCCGCGGCGAGCACGCCCTGTGGGCCGACCGCCAGCCGCCGTTCCGGGCCGAGTTCTTCCCGCCGGCTTACCTCTATCCCCGCGTCTTCCCGATCTACGAGGTCGAGGGCGGCGTGGCGCGGGCGGTGCCGTTCGATCCGGAGATGTTCGACGTGCCGGGCGAGCACGCCGGGGCGGCCAAGGCCATCGGCGGCTTTTCGGGTCTGCGCCTGCTGTGGCCGCTGAACCGGGGCGACAAGCTGGACGAGATCGCCGTCTTCCAGGGCGCGAGCTACTTCCGCAGCCTGGGCCGCGACCAGTTCTACGGCCTGTCGTCGCGCGGGTTGGCGATCGGCGCCGGCGAGCCCAACGAGGAGTTCCCCAGCTTCGAGCGCTTCTGGCTGGAGCGTCCGGCCGACGGCGCCGAGACGGTGATCGTCCACGCCCTTATGGACAGCCCCAGCTGCACGGGGGCGTACAGCTTCGTGATCCGGCCCGGCCAGACGGTCGTCTTCGACGTCACGGCCACGATCTTCCCGCGCGTGAAGATGACGAAGATGGGCGTGGCGGCCCAGAGCAGCATGTTCCTGTTCAACGTCTCGGACGGGCCGCGCGGCGACGACTTCCGCACCGCCGTGCACGACAGCGACGGCCTGGCCATGCTGACCGGCACCGGCGAGCAGATCTGGCGGCCGCTGACCAACCCGACCGCCCACCGCCTGTCGTACTTCCAGGACGAGAACCCGCGGGGCTTCGGCCTGGTGCAGCGGGCCCGGCGGCTGGAGGACTACGGCGACCTGGAGGCGCGCTACGACCTGCGGCCCAGCCTGTGGGTCGAGCCCGTCGGCGCCTGGGGCAAGGGCGCGGTGGTGCTGGCCGAACTGGCCACCCGCAAGGAGAGCGACGACAACATCGCCGTGTTCTGGCGGCCCGACGCCCCCTGGGAGGCCGGCTCGCGCGTGGACTTGTCCTACCGCCTGCACTGGGGCGGCGAGCGGCTGGGCGACGGCGAGGCGAGGGTGGTGCGCACCCGCACCGGCGCCGACGCCCAGGACGGCCTGCGGATGTTCACCATCGACCTGTCGGGCCCGATGCTGGCCGACGGGCTGGACGGGGTGAAGCTGGAGATCGAGGCCAAGGGCGGCGAGACCACCTGGAGCAACGTCACGCCCTATCCGCGGGCGGCCACCGTGCGGGCGGCGTTCGGCCTCAAGCCGACCGGCAGGCAGGCCGAACTCAGCCTGCGCCTGACCCGCGACGGCAAGCCCGTGTCGGAGACCTGGCGCTACCTCTGGACGGCGTGACCGGACGCCGCAGGCGCGCTGGTTTTACGGCTTTTGCGTAGGAACCCGCCCGGGTTTCAATCTTGGTTAATGAATTGCCGTCACGGCTCTTCCGATCAGGATTTCCAGTGACCAGGGGTGTCGGCATGAGCGCGCAGAACCAGCTCGACCAGCGCATGAGCTTCATGCGCTTCGACCACAAGGATCGCGCCGCCCTGCGCGCCGCCAAGCCGGTGATCGACGCCGAGATCAACGGCGCGCTGGACTCGTTCTACGCGCAGGTCCGGGCCTTCCCCGAGACGCGCAGGATGTTCTCGAGCGACGCCCACATCAGCAACGCCCAGGGCCGCCAGTCCTCGCACTGGCGGCGCCTGGCCAACGCCGACTACGGCGCCGACTACCAGCAGGACGTCGCCCGCATCGGCAAGGCTCACGCCGTTATCGGCCTGGAGCCGCGCTGGTACATCGGCGGCTACGCCCTGGTGGCCGAGAAGCTGATCCGCGCCATGGTCGAAAAGCGGGCCAAGGGCCTGTTCGCCAGCGCCAAGAACGACAGCGACCTGGCCGACGGCCTGGTGGCGCTGAACAAGGCCGTCATGCTGGACATGGACCTGGCCATCTCGACCTATCTGGAGCTGCTGCAGGACGAACGCGACCAGCTGGAAGCCGAGCGCGCCAGCGCCGAGCAGCGCCAGGCCGACGCCGTGCGCGCGGTGGGCGAGGCCCTGTCGCGCCTGGCGGCCGGCGACCTGTCGGCCCGCGTCGACGGCGCCCTGTCGCCCGAGTTCGTCAGCCTGAAGTCCGACTTCGACCAGGCCGCAGCGGCCCTGGCCGAAGCCATGGGCGCGGTCGACCGCGCCACCCGCGGCATCCGTTCGGGCGCCGACGAGATCGCCTCGGCCGCCGACGACCTGGCCATGCGCAGCGAGCAGCAGGCCGCGACCCTGGAAGAGACCGCCGCCGCCGTCGAACAGCTGACCTCGACCGTCGCCAAGACCGCCCAGAGCGCCCGCGAGGTCTCCTCGCGCGTCGGCGAGGCGGCCACCGAGGCTCAGCGCTCGGGCGCCGTGGTGACCCGCGCCGCCGAGGCCATGAGCCAGATCGAAAGCTCGTCCAACCAGGTCAACCACATCCTGGGCGTCATCGACGAGATCGCCTTCCAGACCAACCTCCTGGCCCTGAACGCCGGCGTCGAGGCCGCGCGCGCCGGCGACGCGGGCAAGGGCTTCGCGGTCGTGGCGCAGGAAGTCCGGGCCCTGGCCCAGCGCTCGGCCGAGGCGGCCAAGGAGATCAAGAGCCTGATCTCCGACTCCAGCCGCCAGGTCGGCGAGGGCGTCGAGCTGGTGCGCCAGACGGGCGACGCCCTGCGCGGCATCGTCGACAAGGTCGGCGCCATCGACAGCCTGGTCAACGAGATCGCGGCCTCGGCCAACGAGCAGGCCAGCGCCCTCAACGAGGTCAACAGCGCCGTCGGCCAGCTCGACCAGGTCACCCAGCGCAACACCGCCATGGCCCAGCGCTCGACCGACGCCACCCGCGCGCTGCGGGCCGAGGCGGCGGACCTGGCCAACCACGTGGGCGGCTTCCGCATCGGCGGCGCGGCCCAGCCCGCCCAGGCCCGCTACGCCGAGCCGGAGCACCCGGTGCACGCGGCCCGGGCCAAGGTCGCGGCCTTCGCCCGCCCGGGGCGGTGAGGGCGGTTCAGTCTCCGAAGACATGAGAAGGGCGCGGTCCGCGAGGACCGCGCCCTTTTCCTTTCGAGCCTTGGCAGGCGCCGCTCAGGGCGTCGTCTCGCTGGCCGTCACGACGATGCCGTAGATCCGCCAGGCGCCGGCTTCGCGCGCCCAGGCGATCTGGAAGTAGAGAACGCGCGCGCCGAGGGGAACGGCGCCGGCGACACGCAGCAGTCCCTTCGCGTCGACGGCGGGCTGAGGGTTGAAGGACAGCGGCTGGGCCAGGGTCGCGGACATGTCGACGTTCTGGCGGCGCAGGTCGGCGAACACTTCCGACAGCTTCGCGGCGGAGTTGGCGTGGAAGGTCGACGAGCCCAGATCCCGCAACACCGTGTAGTTGCCGGTCTTGTTGGCCTGGTCGAGCGCCAGGAGCGCCGATCGCGTCAGGATGACGGCTTCGGTCTGCTGTGCCGACGCCAGGCTGGGCGCAGCTTGGGCGGCGGCGCACGCGCCGCCGCCCAGACCGCTCAACGCCAGGGCCAGGAAAGACGCCCGCAGAGGGCGCAACCAGGTACTGGAGTTCATCCCGGGCCTAGAACTCGTAGCCCACCGCGGCGTTCATGCCGCCGCCGCCGCGCGAGGCGAAGGCGCCGCCGACCCGGAAGGTGACGCTGTCGAAGCGGTGCGCCGCGCCGAAGGCGAAGGCCGACTCGTTGCGCCAGGCGCCGACGCCGCCCGTGATGATGCTCTTGCCGGGCGAGCTGGGCTGGGGAAGGCCGGCCAGCGCCATGGCCGCCGCCGTGCCGCTGTCGGCGCGCCGGCGGAGCTTGGTGTTGCTCTCGCTCATCACCTGGAAGCGGCTGTCGGTGTAGGCGTTGGCGTCGGCGAACTTCTGGTCGGTATAGCTCCTGGCGGCCGCCACCTGTGTGTCGGTGTAGGTCCGCGCGGTGGTGACGCCGGCCGCCACCTGGGTGTTGGTGTAGGTGTTGGCGGTGGTGACCGCCGCGGCCACCTGGGTGTTGGTATAGGTGTTGGCCAGGGTGACCGCGCCCTGCACCTGGGCGACGTTGGCCGCGTCGGTCGGGGCCGACCCGGCGGCGACGTTGGTGATCTGGCGCGCCGCGCCGGCCGCGCCGACCGACACCTCGCCGGCGGAGGTCTGAGCGGCGGTCAGGCCGTAGGCGGTATAGCCGACGTTCGCCCCGCGCGTGGCGGTCGAGTCAGTGCCGAGGGCGACGCTGTTGGCGGCGCTGGCGCTGGACCCGCGTCCGACGGCGACGCTGCCCAAGGCGCTGGCGGTAGAGCTTTCACCCAGGGCCAGCGAGTTCTCGCCCGAAGCCGTGGAGTTGCCGCCGAACGCCGAGGCGTTGTTGGCGCTGGCCGTGGACAGGGTGCCGACCGCCGTGGTGGGATCAGCCGTGGCCTGGGCGCCCGCGCCGATCGCGACCGCGCCGGCGAAGGTGGCCTTGGCGTTGTTGCCGATGGCGGTCGAGTCCTGGCCGGTGGCCTCCGCGCCGTAGGCGCCGGCGAAGGCGCCGTCGCCGGTGGCGCTGGCCTGGGGCCGGCCCGCGCTGTTGCCGCCGTTGACGCTGGTCTGGCTGGCGGCGATGGCCGTGTTCATCTGGTTGAGGATGCTGGTCTCGCTGGCCGAGATCGCGGTGTTCATCTGGCTGAGATTGACCGCGTCGGTACCCATCAGGCCGGCCGCGACGTTGGTGACGCGGCGTTCGCTGCCGACCGCCCCCACCGAGACGGTGTTGGCCTGGTCCGCCACCGAGCCCGCGCCCAGGGCGACCGAATTGGCCGCCGAGGCGACCGAGCCGTTGCCGAACGCCGAGGCGTTGGCCGCCGCGTTGGCGGCGGCGCCGTTGCCGAGCACCGTGTTGCCGAAGTCGGCCGCGGCGGCCTGGCCGATGGCGATCGATCCGTTCGAGGTGGCGCCCGTGCCGATCGCGATGGCGTTGTCGCCCGTCACCGTGGTCGTGCTGCCGATCGCCACGGCGTTGGCCCCGTTCACGGTCGCATTGTGGCCCAGCACCGACGATCCGGCGCTGCTGGCGGTGGAGCCGACGACGTTGTTCGAGCCGACGGCGGCGACGTTGTCGCCCCAGCCGGCGGTATTGCCGCCGTTGAGGGTGTTGCCCGCGCCCAGGAGGGCGCTGGAGGCGCCGTTCAGCGTATTGCCCGTGCCGATGGAGTAGCCGCCGATGCCGTTGACGGTGGAGCTGGAGCCGAACACGCCGCTGTTGTCGCCGGTCGCCGAGCTGTTGGAGCCGACCACGGACGAGCTGGTGCTGAAGGCGGTGGTGCTGGGGCCGATCGAGATGCTGAGGTTGCCGAGCGAGCGCGCGGCCGTGGCTCCGACCCCGTCGCCGCCGCCGATGGCGACGCTGTAGTTGCCCGACGAGATGACCTGGTTGCCGGTGTTGGGATCGGCCCCCGCGCCGATCGCGGTGCTGTAGGTGCCCGCCGCGCCGCCGGTGGCGTTGGCGTTCGCGCCGATGCTGGTGACCCCGGCGGCCGGGGTGGAGGCGCCGGCGAAGCTGCCGATCGTCGTGGAGTTGGCGCCCAGCGCGAAGGCGCCGAAGCCCATGGAGGTTGCCCCGCCGGACGTGCCCGTGGCCGCGCCCTGGGCGACCGAGGAAATGCCGCAGACGACGTCATGCTGGTTGGCCGAGGCCGACCCGCTGCCGGACACCGGCGTCGAACCCGTCGCGCTGCCGGCGCAGACGAACTGGGCCGCGGCCGGCGTGGCGGTCACTGCCCACGACACGCCGATCGAAGCCATAAGCGCGAGAAGCTTCGCGCCTCCCACGAGCGTCGTGGAGGCGAGTAAAGCCTTAGTGCGGTTCATTTTTCCTACCCCAAACGGTTATGGATAACGCCACCCTCAACCGTCACGTTACGTGCTTGCGCGATGCGTGCAAAACGAAATATCAGCGTTCTTTAACTATTGGGGCGAAAAGGAGGCGGCGGTCGACGCCGGCCGGGCCTGACGGAAGGCGCATGCATGCGCCGCCGCCCGCGCCTTCGCTGGCGGGGGGCAGGGTCGCCTGGATGATGGAGATCCGCGCTTCTGGCGTATCGCCAGGAAGTTCCCAGGCCCGGTGCAGATCAATGGCCGGGCGAACGCAGTCCCGGATCGACCGTCCCCGCGCGAGCAGGAACGTTCGGGAAAGCGGCTTGGACAGAAGGATGCGGATCCGGCGCTAAGCCACCGGCGGCGGGGCCGTCGATGCGCGGTGGATCAGCTCGAACGGCAGCAACTCGTCGATCGGCGCGGCCATGGCGCCGGCCGCGCCGCCCTTGACCTGGCCCTTGATCAGCAGGCGGGTGGCCAGTTCGGCCATCTCGACGACGGGCTGGCGGACGGTGGTCAGCTGCGGGCGCGAGAAGCGGGCGCTGGGGCTGTCGTCGAAGCCGGCGACGGACACCTCGCCGGGCACCAGGACGCCGGCCTCGGCGGCCGCGGCCAGGACGCCCAGGGCCATGTCGTCGTTGGAGGCGAAGATGGCGGTAGGGCGGTCGGGCAGGGCCAGCAGGGCCTTGGCCGCGTCGTGGCCCGACTGGAAGGTGAAGTCGCCCTGGCGAATCCAGCGCTCGTCGACGGCTAGGCCCCGGGCCTGCATGGCGGCCAGATAGCCCTGGCGACGGGCCTGGCTGGCACCGTGGCGCGGCTCGCCGACCACGAAGCCGATGCGCTTGTGGCCAAGGCCGGCCAGGTGCTCGGTGACGTCGCGGGCGGCGGCGAAGTTGTCCATGTGGACGCGGGGGCCGGGGCCGTCGGCCTCTTCCGGGCCGAGGCGGACGTAAGGCGTGCCGGCCTTGTTGAGGAGTTCGAGGACGATTTCGTTGTCGGAGCTGGGCGGGGTCAGGATCACGCCGTCGGGCTTCAGCGCGGCCAGCAGGGCGCCGACCTCCTGGCGGATCTGCGGAGCCTCGTGGTCGATCAGCTCGACCAGCAGGTGGTAGCCGGCGTCGCGGCACTGGAGCGTGGCGCCCAGCTGGATGCGCGACAGATAGTCGGCGCCGCGCTCGCTGCGCCAGTGGTCGATGGTCAGGGCGGCGTCGACGAAGACGGCGATGACGAAGCTCTTGGAGCCGGCCAGGCTGCGGGCCGACAGATTGGGGCTGTAGCCGAGGGCCTGGGCGGCTTCGAGCACGCGCTCGCGCATCATCGGACGCACGTTCGGCTCGTTGTTCATGACCCGCGAGACGGTCTTGATCGAAACCTCGGCGCGCGCCGCCACGTCGTAGATGGTCACCGAGGCCATCGGTCTGTCGCTTCCCCCGCCAACAAAACTCAGTCGTCGAACCGAGTCCGCCGACGCGGACTCAACCATTTCGTTGAGCCTAGAGCATTTGTCGCACGGAACGCGACCCCGGCGGCCAGGAAAAACCCACGAAAAACTTTGGGACAGGCCGGAACGCCCCTTGCCGGCCGGGGGCGGCGCGGCGAAGGTCGCCAGGCAGGCGAACGCGGCGGCTTCAATGACCGCGTCGGTCACAGGGAGCAGCCATGTCGCGGAGCGGCGCCAGCCGGCCGGTCGAACCGGTTCGGCCCAGTTTCATCGCCGCCTTCACCTTCGCCCAGATGGGCGCCTTCATCAGTTTCATGCCCCTGATCCAGGTGCTGCTGCCGCTGAAGGCCGCCGCCCTCGATCCGGCCCAGAAGGCCCTGGTGCTGAGCCAGACGGCGTTCTGGGGCGCGCTGACGGCCAGCATCGCAAACCTGCTGGCCGGCGCGATCAGCGACCGCACGACCTCGCGCTTCGGCCGTCGGCGGCCCTGGCTGCTGATCGGCCTCGTCGGCACCGTGCTGGCCTATGGCGCGATCATGCTGGCCGACAGCCGGCTGGAGCTGATCCTCGGCGTCATCGTCTTCCAGCTGGCCTTCAACATGCTGTTCGCCGCGCTGCTGGCCCTGCTGCCCGACCGCGTGCCCGACGCCCAGAAGGGGCGGGTGGCGGCGTTTCTCAGCCTTGGCCATCCGATCGGGGCGGTGGCCGGGGCGGTGCTGGTCGGCGGGCTGCTGGCCTCGGAGGCCTCGCGCTACGCCGCCATCAGCGTGGTCCTCGTGCTGGCCATCGCGCCGTTCGCCCTGCGCCTGAAGGACCCGCCGATCGCCGCCGACTCCGCCGAACGGTTCAGCCTGACCGGTTTCCTCAAGGGGCTGTGGGTCGACCCGCGCAAGCATCCCGACTTCGCCCTGGCCTGGATCAGCCGTTTCATGGTGCTGGTCGCGATCACCCTGACCCAGTGCTACATGCTCTACTACCTGCAGGACGCGCTGAACTATCCGGCGCTGTTCCCCGGCCAGCGGGCCGAGCAGGGGCTGGCCCTGCTGACCACCGTGGCCACCGTGGCCAATGTCGGCTGCGCCATGGTCTTCGGCATGCTGAGCGACCGGCTGGGGCGGCGAAAGCTGTTCGCGGCCGGGGCGGCGATGATCCTGGCCGCGGCGATGGTGGCCTTCTCGCTGACGCCGGGCTGGGCGGTGGTGCTGGCCGGCTTCGTGGTCTTCGGCTGCGGGGCGGGCTGCTACTACGCCGTCGACGTCGCGCTGGTCAGCCAGGTGCTGCCTTCGCAGGACGACGCCGGCAAGGATCTGGGGGTCATCAACCTGGCCAACACGCTGCCCCAGGCCCTGGCGCCTGTGCTGGCGGTCTGGTTCCTGGGCCCCAGCCGGACGGACTATCACGCGCTGTTCCTGGTGGCGGCCGGGCTGGCCATGGCTGGCGGTCTGGCGATCCTTCCGATACGGGGCGTGCGGTAGTCTTCCTTTCGGATCCGCCGTGCCGCAGTTCGTCACCATCACCGACCCCGCCGACCCGCGCGTGGCCGCCTATCGCGACATCAAGGAGCGCGACCTGGTCGGCCGGGAGGGGCGGTTCATCGCCGAGGGCGAGACGGTGCTGCGGGCCTTCGTGCGCGATGCTCCGCAGCGGGTGGAATCGCTGCTGATCGATCCCAAGCGCCGCGACAAGCTGGAGGCGGTGTTCGACGGCCTGGCGGGCGAGACGCCGGTCTACCTGGTCGAGCAGGCGGTGCTGGACGCCGTGGCCGGCTTCCATCTGCATCGCGGCGTGCTGGCCGTGGGCCGAAAGCCGGCGGCGATCCCGGCCGCCGACCTTCTGGCGACCCTGCCCGAGCGGGCGGTGGTGGTGGCGCTGTTCGGCATCGCCAACCACGACAACCTCGGCGGCATCTTCCGCAACGCCGCCGCCTTCGGGGCCGACGCGGTGCTGCTGGACGCCGACTGCTGCGACCCGTTCTACCGAAAGGCCATCCGGGTCTCGGTGGGCGCGAGCCTGAGCGTGCCGACGGGATACATCGCGCGCGGCGTGGACGCCGTCGACCTGCTGCGCGGAGCGGGCTTCACGCCGCTGGCCCTGACCCCTTCGGCGACGCGCACCCTGGCGCGGCTCGATCCGCCGGCCCGGGCGGCGGCGCTGCTGGGGGCGGAGGGGCCAGGACTGTCGGCCGACGTCATCGCCCGGGCCGAGGGGATCGGCATTCCGATGGCGGGCGGCTTCGACTCGCTGAACGTGGCGACCACCAGCGGCGTCGTGCTGCATCACCTGAAGTTCGGCGGCGCGGAGCGCGGCTGATCTTGTCCACCGGTTACCGGGCGCTCTAAGGTCCGCGCCAACTTGTAAAGCTTGGAGGGAACGTCATGCCGCAACTGAACCGCCGGGGCGCCTTTGCCCTGCTGACGGGCCTCGCCGCCCTGTCGACCGCGAGCATGGCCAGCGCCGCGCGCAAGCCGGCCGTTCCCGAGCCGAGCGAGGTGCGGCCGCTGTGGCCGAGCGACCCGCCGGGCTCGAGCGGGGTGACGGCGCAGGAGACCGTGCTCGAACGCAGCGACGGCAAGGGTCCGCGCGACCGCGCCGTGACCCACACCCGCAAGCCGACGCTGAGCCTGTTCCGCCCGCGCAAGCCCAACGGCGCGGCGGTGATCCTGATCCCGGGCGGCGGCTACGAGCGCGTGGTCATGGACAAGGAAGGCTTCGAGACCGCCCAGTGGCTGGCCGATCGCGGCTACACCTGCTTCGTGCTGCTGTACCGCCTGCCGGGCGACGGCTGGGGCGCGGGGCCGGACGCGCCGCTGCAGGACGCCCAGCGCGCCCTGCGCCTGGTGCGCTCTTGGGCGCCGGGCATGAAGGTCGACCAGCAGCGCATCGCCGTCATGGGCTTCTCGGCCGGCGGCCACCTGGCGGCCAGCCTGACCACCCGCTTCGAGGCCCAGGTCTACGACCGCGTCGACGCCGCCGACGACCTGTCGGCTCGTCCGGACCTGTCGGCCCTGATCTATCCGGTGATCACCATGGTGGCCGGGACCACCCATGCCGGCTCGCGCAAGCAACTGCTGGGCGCGGCCCCGTCGTTCGAGGCAGTGCAGGCCTATTCGGCCGAGACGGGCGTGGGCGGCCGCACGCCGCCGGTGTTCCTGGTCCACGCCGCCGACGACAAGGCCGTGCCGGTCGAGAACAGCCTGATGATGTTCGCGGCCCTCAAGGCCAAGGCGATCCCGGCCGAGCTGCACGTCTTCGAGGAGGGCGGCCACGGCTTCGGCCTGCGCTCGATCGCCGGCAAGCCGGTCGCGGCCTGGCCGACGCTGTTCGAGACCTACGCGAAGAAGAAGGGGATCTGAGGGGCGCGCGTCTAACCCTCTCTCAAAGAGAGAGGGTTTGGGCTTACCGCCCCCCGATCGGCGCCATCGTCCCGGCGCCCGGGACGTAGTTGTAGCCGCCGCGCTTGAGGTCGGCCGACAGGGTCAGGGGGGCGACGCCGCCGTTGAGGCGGGCGCGATAGACCATGGTCGTCTCCAGCGTGCGCATCACGTAGTTGCGGGTCTCGCTGAACGGGATGCACTCGATGAAATCGAGGGGATCGGTGGAGGCGCCGCGCGGGTCGCCGCACAGGGCCGTCCATTGCGGCGGACGGCCGGGGCCGGCGTTGTAGGCCGCGGCGGCCATGATGTAGGAGCCGCTGAAGCGGTTGATCATGTCGCCCAGGTACACCGAGCCCAGGCGCATGTTGTAGTCGGGCTCGAACAGGCGATCGACGCTGTGGCTCTCGCCCAGCTTGCGGGCGACGCCCGCCGCCGTGGGGGGCATGAGTTGCATCATGCCGCGCGCCCCGACCGACGAGCGGGCGCGGGGGTCGAAATTGCTCTCCTGGCGCGAGATCGAATAGACGAAGGCGGTCTCGGCCGCGCCGGGGATCGGCGTGAAGTGGTGGTCGAGCAGGGGATAGCCGCGCTCGGGCAGGATGAAGCCGCGCTGGGCGGCGGTGCGCACCGCGCGCATGGCCAGGTCCTGGTCGCCGGTGTTGCGGGCGAAGTCGACCAGCAGGGCCTGCTCCTGGGCGGTCGGCAGCTGGTCGTCGATGTAGAGCACCAGCGCGCGGAAGGCGTCGTTGGCCCCGACGTCGCGCAGCAGCCTGGCGGCGCGGATCAGTTCGCGGCTCTCGAAGCGGGCGCGGTCGGCCTGGGTGACCACCGGATCCTTCTCCAGGCGGATCTCCTTGATCCCGGCCTTCTCGGCGGCCAGCTGGCCGTAGAAGGTGGTGATGTGGCGCGCGCCCTCGGCGTAGAAGGCCTGGGCGGCGATGACGTCGCCCTGCGCCTCGGCCGCGCGGCCCTGCCAGTAGAGGGCGCGGCCGCGGGTGATCGGCGAGGCGCCGATCTCGTTGATGCGGCCGAAGTGGGCGGCCGCGGCGTTGGCGTCCTTGAGGCGCGACAACGCGATCCAGCCGGCGAAGAACTCGGCCTCGGCCGCGTCGGCCCCGCCGGGCAGGCCGGCGTTGGCGGCGGCGTAGGCCCCGCGGCTGTCGCCGTTCTTGATCGCCGACATCACCAGCTGCTTGCGTTCGCGCCAGATCGGGCCGGCGGTGTCGTCGGACGGCGGGCGGACGGGGAAGTAGCGCACGAGGTCCAGCGCCATGACGTCCATGCCCTTGCGGCGCAGATAGGCGGCGCGCTCGAAGGCGACGCCCGGCGAGACCTGCTGGGCTGGGGGCAGGGCGGCCACCAGGTCGTTGGCGTTCGAGGCGTTGGAGCGCAGGGCGATGCGGGCCTGGGCGGACGCCTGCTGGTCGTAGGGCAGCATGGCGACCATGTCGCGGGCGGCCGGGCCCTGCGGGCCGTACAGCAGCATGTCGGCGCGCTGGGCGTAGTCGTCGGCGGTGAGCATCGCGCCGAAGCGGGCCTGCATGGCGCGCTGGGCGTCGGCCTCGAAGGTCTTGCCGCGCCAGAAGCGGCGGATCAGGTTCGTGGCGTCCTGGGCCCGGCCGCTGGCCTGATAGGCGCCAGCCAGCGCCATGGCGCCTTCGGCGGTCTGCGGCTCGGAGCCGCCGAACCAGGCGATGGTCTGGGCGGGGGTCAGGCCGGACGTGGACAGCGCCTTCTCGGCGGGCAGGTCGCGACGCGACGAACGCGGCCAGCCGTTGAGGTCGCGGCGCGCCTGGTCCAGCTCGAAGAAGCTCATGCTCTCGGCGCCGACGTCGGCCAGCGCCCACAGGGCGATCTTGCGGGCCAGGGGATCGGAGATGCCCATCATCGCCGCACGCACGGTCGCGGCCGAGCGTTGGCCCATGACGGCCGCGCGCAGGTTGCCCGCGTCGGTGTCCGACAGCGTGCCGGCGTAGGCGGTGGGCGGGGTGTTGACGAGGCCGGGACGGGCCGAGCCGGTATAGGGCTGGGGCGCGCTCGGCAGGCCTTCGTCGTCCAGCTGCTCGGTCTGGGCGTCCGCGACGCTCGCCACCAGGGTCAGGCTGACGCAACCAAGAAGAAGCCGACGAATCCCAAAAGCCAAAACGCGGTCTCCTTCATTGCCGAGGCGGTGGTCCGTGCCCTTGATGAGGGCGTCCGGCGGCCGATTTTGGGCCGCACGAGCCGTATAGCCCGGTTCGCCGGCTGATCGACCCGCCTTTCAACGCCGAAGAGCGACGAAAAGGTCGGAACGACCAGTTGCGGTCGATAGGGGCGGGGACATATTGTCCGCCCCCACGTTTCAGCCGCAACTCTCGCGGCGTCTGCTCACGGCAAATTGCAAGTCATGGTCCATTCCCCGTTCAAGGGCGTCATCCCGGCCCTGGTCACCCCGTTCATGAACGGCGAGGTCGACGAGAAAGGGTTCGTCGCCCTGGTCGAGCGCCAGATCGCCGGCGGCGTGCACGGCCTGGTGCCGGTCGGCACGACGGGCGAGACCTCGACCCTGTCGCACGACGAGCACAAGCGCGTGGTCGAACTGTGCGTGAAGACCGCCCGCGGCCGTGTGCCGGTGATCGCCGGCGCGGGCAGCAACTCGACCGACGAGGCCATCGACCTGGTGCGCCACGCCAAGACTGTCGGCGCAGACGCGGCGCTGGTCGTCACGCCGTACTACAACCGCCCCAGCCAGGAAGGCATGTACCAGCACTACAAGGCGATCAACGACGCCGTTGAGCTGCCGGTGTTCGTCTACAACGTGCCGGGCCGCACGGGCGTTGACATCTCCAACGACACGCTGGTTCGCCTGTCCAAGCTGCCCAACATCGTCGGCATCAAGGACGCCACCGGCGACCTGACCCGCATCAGCCTGCAGCGCATCACCTGCGGCGCGGACTGGGTCATGCTGTCGGGCGACGATCCGACGGCCCTGGGCTACATGGCCCACGGCGGCCACGGCGTGATCTCGGTGACCTCGAACGTCGCGCCGGACGCCTGCGCCACCTTCATGAACGCCTGCTTCGGCGCCGACTGGGAGACGGCCCGCTACTGGCAGGACCGCCTGATCAAGCTGCACAAGGCGCTGTTCCTCGACAGCTCGCCGGCCCCGACCAAGTTCGCCCTGGCGCAGCTTGGCCTGTCGACGGAAGAGGTGCGCCTGCCGATCACGACCTGCAGCGACGCCGTGCGTCCCGCGATCCTCGAGGCCATGCGCGAGGCGGGACTGGTCTGATGACCAAGCCGATCGCGGAAAACCGGCGCGCCCGGTACGACTACTTCATCGAGGAGACCTTCGAGGCCGGCATCATGCTGACCGGCACCGAGGTGAAGTCGCTGCGCGTCGGCCGGGCCAACATCGCGGAGTCCTATGCGTCGGTCGAAGGGCGGGAGATCAAGCTGATCAACGCCGACATCCCGCCCTACGGCCACGCCAACCGCTTCAACCACGAGCCGCGCCGCCACCGGAAGCTGCTGCTGCACCGCAAGCAGATCGAAAAGCTGATCGGCGCGGTGCAGCGCGACGGCCGCACGCTGATCCCGCTGAAGCTCTATTGGAACGAGAAGGGCCTGGCCAAGCTGGAGATCGGCCTGGCCAAGGGCAAGAAGAACCACGACAAGCGCGAGACCGAAGCCGCCCGCGACTGGGCGCGCGACAAGGCGCGGCTGATGAAGGGCGACCGGGGGGATTGATCCCTTCGGGTTCGGGAACCTCCCCCTGTGGGGGAGGTTCGTCGCACAAGATGCTCCCCCTGAAGGGGGAGCTGTCGCGGAGCGACTGAGGGGGAAGTGATCGCTGCCTTTTGGAGCGCACTGACCTCATCAGATACTTCCCCCTCCGGCCCTTCGGGCCACCTCCCCCTTCAGGGGGACTGTTGCGAAATTCGGAACGTCGAAGAACAGACCAGAATCTGTTCGAGAACAGTTCGGAATCAAAAGGGGAAAGTCGTTCTCGTTTTACCCCATTATGCAACGATCCCTTCAGGGGGAGGATCTGCCGTCTGAGCCTTTTCCTGGCCCGGCTCTTGCTCCCTCGCCCGTGAAGGAGTCCGCGATGTCCGATACTGGTGCAAACACGGCCAAGGTCGCGCGTCCGCTGTCCCGCGGCGGGCCGCTGGACGCGTTGCGGTTCTTCGCGGCCTTCTTCATCGTGGTCTATCACTACGCCGAGCAGGCGCCGGTCTCGCTGTTTTCGATCCATCCGGCGTTCGGGCGCGGCTATCTGGCCACTGACTTCTTCCTGCTGCTGTCGGGCTACGTGCTGGGCCGGGCCTATGGTTCGCGCATCTCGGACGGCCGGATCCACGACGGCGCCTTCCTGATCAAGCGCATCGGCCGGGTGTGGCCCGCGCACCTCGTCATGATCGCCGCCTTCGTGGCCCTGGTGCTGGGCACCACGGCGCTGGGCGTGCAGCCGCGCAATCCGCAATGGTACCAGTGGGACCAGCTGCCTCAGCAGGTCTTCCTGATTCAGACCTGGGGGTTCCAGGGGCCGTCGGGCTGGAACATGCCGACCTGGACGCTGTCGGCCCTGCTGGTCTGCTACGCGCTGTTCCCGACCCTGTGGCGGGCGTTCGGCAGGATCGGCTCGCCGTGGATGGCGCTGCTGGCCGGCTGCGCGGTGTTCGTGGCCGTGGATCTGTTCTCGCGTCAGGTCTTCGGCCTGCCGTCGTTCCACCTGCACCTGAAGAACGGCCTCTATCGCGCCATCCCGCTGTTCCTGATGGGCGTGCTGATCGCGCGCCTGGCCCGCGAGGTGGTGATCGGCCCCAAGCTGGCCGACGCCCTGGCGATCTTCGCGGTGGTCGGCTTCGTGGTGCTGAACGTGGTGGGCGAGTACGCCTATCCCAGCCTGGCCCTGCTGGGCCTGCTGATCTTCGCCGCCAGCGGTTCGGCCAGGAACGGCTGGGGCTGGGCCAAGACTGGCGGGCGGCTGTCGTTCTCGCTGTACCTGACCAACCAGTTCGTGGGCGCGGTGTGGTTCGCCATGCAGCGCCTGCTGGACCAGAAGGTCGCGCTGCCCGAGGCCGCCCACTGGGCGATCTGGGCCATGGCCTTCCCGGCGGCCCTGGCGTTCGCCTGGCTCTTCGAGCGCCTGGTCGACGCGCCGCTGCAGGACTGGATCAAGCCGCGCCTGGAGAAGGCGACGGCCGGCTGGGGACGCAAGCGCGAGGGGAACCAGGCGGCTCAAGCGATGGTTACGACCCTGCGCTGAAAGCGCCCCGAAATCGCCTTGCCGTTCGCGGCCATATAGGCGACGAGGGATAAAACGCGCGTTCCAAACGCGCCAAGGGAGTCGACATCGTAATGCTCAGGACCGCCATCCTCGCCGCCGTCGCCAGCGCCGCCTTCGTCGCGCCGGCCATGGCCGCCGACATCTCCGGCCTCTGGCAGACCGAGACCAACGGCGGCCAGGTCGAGATCAGCCGCTGCGGCAACAGCCTGTGCGGCAAGCTGCTGACCTCGGACAACATCAAGAAGAACCCCGCCCTCAAGGACGAGAAGAACAAGGATCCGTCCCTGCGTACTCGCCCGCTGAAGGGCCTGCAGCTGCTGTGGGGCTTCAGCGGCGGTCCGACCGAGTGGACCGGCGGCAAGGTCTACAAGGCCGACGACGGCAAGACCTATTCGGGCACCATCACCATGACCAACGCCGACACCCTGAAGCTGAAGGGCTGCGTGGTCGCGCCGCTGTGCAAGACCCAGACCTGGACGCGGGTGAAGTAATTTCAGAGGGAGGCGCCTGCGGCGACCCCCTCCGGCCCTCCGGGCCACCTCCCCCAGAGGGGGAGGATCTAGAGCGCGAAGATGCTCCCCCTCTGGGGGAGCTGTCGCGAAGCGACTGAGGGGGGTCTGCGGCCGCTACAGCGGCGCGCAGGCCTCTTCCAGCCAGGCGCGGACTTCGGGCTCGACGCGCGGGCCGATCTCCTTCAGCACGCGGGCGTGGTAGGCGTCGAACTGGGCGACTTCCTCAGCCGTGAGCAGCGCCTTGTCTACCAGGCGGCGGTCGATGGGGGCCAGGGTCAGGGCCTCGAAGCGGTGCATCGGGCGGTCGCCGCCGTTCACGGTTTCCGCCGGCATGACCACTTCCAGGTTCTCGATGCGGATGCCGTACTCGCCGTCCTTGTAGTAGCCGGGCTCGTTGGAGACGATCATGCCGGGCTGCAGGGCGACGGTGTTGGGCGCCTTGCTGATCCGCTGCGGACCCTCGTGCACGCCCAGATAGACGCCCACGCCGTGGCCGGTGCCATGGTCGTAGTCCAGCCCGTGAGCCCACAGCGCCATTCTCGCCAGAGCGTCGATGGCCGAGCCGGTGGTGCCGGCCGGGAAGCGCAGGCGGGCGATGGCCAGATGACCCTTCAGGACCAGGGTGTTGCGCTGGACCATCTCGGCCGTGGGCTCGCCGATGGCCACCGTGCGGGTGACGTCGGTGGTGCCGTCCAGGTACTGGCCGCCGCTGTCGACCAGCAGCAGCGAGCCGAGGGCCGCGCGCTCGTTGGAGCGCTCGGTCGGGCGGTAGTGGGGCAGGGCGCCGTGGCCGTTGGCCGCGCCGATGGTGTCGAACGACAGGTCCTTCAGCACGCCGGTGGCTTCGCGGAAGGCTTCCAGCTTGGCGACGGCCTCCTTCTCGTCCGGCGGGCTCGTCTGGCCCTCGGTGGCCAGCCAGTGCAGGAAGCGGGTCAGGGCCGCGCCGTCGCGACGGTGGGCCTCGCGCGTGCCGTCCAGCTCGACGCCGTTCTTGCAGGCGCGGGGCAGGGTGCAGGGGTCCATGCCCCGTACGACCTTGGCGCCGGCGGCGACCAGGGTGTCGAAGTACCAGGCCGAGGATTGGGCCGGATCGACCAGCACGCTCTTGCCCGACAGCTCGGCCAGGGCGCCTTCCAGGGCTTCGGGCGCCTCTAGCGAGACCTCGTTGCCGAGCCAGGCGGGAAGCTCTTCGGTCACCTTGGCGGGGTCGAGGAACAGGCGGGCGCTGCCGTCGGCGCGCAGCACGGCCTGGGCCAGCGGCAGGGGCGTGCGGATGACGTCGCCGCCGCGGATGTTGAACAGCCAGGCGATCGAGGACGGGGCGGTGATCACGGCGGCGTCGGCGCCGAGACCCGAACCGATGCGGGCGCGCTTGGCCGAGCTTTCCTCCCCGGCGTACCGCACGGGGTGGGGAACGACGGGCGCCTGCGGCTGGGCCGGGCGCTGCTGGCCCCAGGCCTCGTCCAGCGGGTTGGCGGCGACGGGCTTGAGCGTGGCGCCGGCGCGGGCGGCGGCGGCCTTCAGCACGTCCAGCGCCGCGGGGCTGTGCAGGCGGGCGTCGTAGCCGATCACCGCGCCCTTGGAGGCGGTCTCCAGATAGGCCGGCACGCCGCCCTCCACGAGATCGCGGATCTCGAACACGCCCTGGTCGACCTGCTCGCGGACCTGCAGGGTGTAGCGGCCGTCGACGAAGACGGCGGCGCGGTCGCTCATGATCACGCCGGCCCCGGCCGAGCCGGTGAAGCCGCTGGCCCAGGCCAGGCGGTCGTTGGCGGCGGGCAGGTATTCGTTCTGGTGCTCGTCCTCGTGCGGCACGAGGAAGCCGTCCAGACCCTGGCGGGCCATGGCCTCGCGGATCAGCGGAACGTGGCGCGGGCCAAAGCCCGGATCGGTGGATTCATCGAAGGTCTGGCGCATGACGACCGATTTAGGCCTCACGCGCCAGACTTGGAAGGGGAGTTATCGCGGTTCGTCGGCCTGGGGCGACGGCGCCGTGCCGTCGGTCGTGGGCGGGGCCGTGGCGGCCGCGTCCTGGGCGGCGTCGGCGGCGGTCTGGGCCTGGAGCTCGGTCTGGCGACGCACGCTATCGGCGGCCGAGGCGGCGTCGCGGGCCGAGGCCTCGGCGGCCTGGCGGGCCTGGTCGGCGCCGGTCTGCAGGCCGACCTGCGCGCCCTCGACGAGGCCGGCGACACGGCCCTGTTCCTGGGCCTGGGCGATCTGGTCGGAACTGGCGTCCATCGGGCGCGAGGTCATCATGAAGGCCACGGCGATCACCGCCACGATGGCCACCACGCCGGCGACCAGCCAGTCCAGGGGGCTGGATTCGCGGCGGACCTCGACCACGCGCTCGGGCTGATGCTGGGCGGGGGGCAGGGAAGGATCGGTATAGGTCATTGTCGTTTCCTCGAACGGCGTTGTTCGAGAAAACGTGAAGCCAAGCGCAGGCGTTCCGCCCCTCCTCGCGGAGAGGCGGGCGGGGCTTACGGCCGCTGCAGCACCAGGGTGGCCCAGGCGTCGCGGTGGATGCGGCTGACGACCTTGAAGCCGCGCGACAGGTAGGCGGCCTTGACCATCCGCTCCTGGGTGCGCAGCAGGCCCGACAGGATGACCGTGCCGCCGGGGACCAGGGCGCGCTTGATGTCCTGGGCCAGGCTGATCAGCGGACGGGCCAGGATGTTGGCGAACACCAGGTCGTAGGGGGCGTTTTCGGCCACCAGCTTGTTGGACAGGCCCGAGGCGTGGACGAAGCGGGCGTTGGCCATGTTGACCTTGGCGTTCTCCTTGGAGATCCGCACGCTGGGCTTGTCGATGTCGGTGCCGACGGCCAGCTTCGAGCCGGTGCGCGCGGCGGCGATGGCCAGCAGGCCCGTGCCGGCGCCGACGTCGAGCACCTTGTTGAACTTCTTGGCCTTGATCAGGCGGTCATAGGCCTGCAGGCAGCCGACGGTGGTGCCGTGGTGACCGGTGCCGAAGGCCGCGCCGGCCTCGATGCGCAGGTTGACCGTGCTGGCCGGCAGGCGGCCGCGGTCGTGCATGCCGTAGACGAAGAAGCGGCCGGCGCGCACCGGCGGCAGGCCCGACAGCGCCATGGCCAGCCAGTCGGCGTCGGCCAGGGCCTCGCGCTCGACTTTCAGCGGATAGCCGCCCAGCAGTTCCAGCAGGGCCGCGTCCTCGTCCTCGTTGGTCGGGAAGGCGTCGATGCGCCAGATACCCTTGTCCTCGTCTTCCTCGAGGATCGAGTAGGTCGCGCCTTCGAGGCCGGGCATGTTGTCGATGGCGTCGGCGGCGGCTTCGGCGTCGGCGCGCGCGCCGCGGGCGACGATCTGCTGGTGGGTGTAGTCGGTCATGCCGCTCCAATAGTCGTACGCGCGGCCAAAGGCGAGACCGTCCGGCGTCCGAAAGCGGGGGCGGGGCTCCAAATTTCGGGCATGGGATCGGGCGGCGCCAGGCGCCAGGTCAGCGGCGGCTCCTGGCGAAGGCGCCGTTCGCGCGGCGGCTGTCGTGCGCCGGCCAGTCCGAGGGCGGGCCCGAGAAGCCGCGTGGCCGCCGCGCAGGCCAGGGCCCAGGCGATGCCGTTGCGCTCCAGGATGAAGCTTTCCGAGAAGGTGGTGATCAGGAAGATGACCAGGAACAGCGTGGCCCAATAGCCGTCGCGCACCTTGTCGAAGCGGAAAAGCGCGACCAGCAGCGGCAGGCCCAACATCAGAGCCGAAAGGCCCACGCCCACCCAGCCCAGTTGGGCCAGCACGTCCAGCCAGCCGTTGTGGGCCGTCGGCACGTTCCAGCCGGTCTCCTTGCGGATGAACAGGGCCGGCACGGAGTCGTCGCGCCAGAACACCGCGTAGCCGTAGCCGGTCAGCGGGGCCTTGGCCGACTGGCGCAGTAGGGCGTCCCAGATCTCGGTGCGGCCGGTCAGGGTGGGGTCCTTGCCCAGGGCCTTGAACAGCAGTTCCGGGGCCAGCCACATGACTAGCGCCGCGCCGCCGATGACGGTGACGCCCAGCCAGACCATGGTGATCGCCGTGGCCGGACCGCGCCGCATCATGCCCAGCAGGCCCGAGCCGACCAGGCCGATCAGCAGCACCATCAGCGAGGTCTTGGACTTGCTCATCACGATCATGAAGGCGCACAGCACGATGGCGCTGACGAACAGCTTGCGGTGCTTCGTGCCGGCCAGGATGGCGGCCATGGCGCCCAGCGCGCCGTAGACCATCATCGCGCCCATCTGGTTCTTCTCGAACCACAGGCCGCGCCAGTCGCCGGCGTTGATGTCGTGCTGAACGCCCATCTTCGGATAGGCGATCGCGGCCAGCAGGCCGCCGGCGCCCAGCACCAGGAAGGTGGTCGCCAGGATCTCGGCCATGCGGCGGCCGTCGAAGCTGGCGGCGAAATAGAAGCCGAACAGCGTGGTGAAGGCCGCCGCCAGCGCCCGGCGGTTGGTGGTGCCAGGATCGAACGACCACGAGGCCGAGGCGAACACCCAGAACACCAGCAGGCTGAGGATCCCGGCCGGCAGCCAGAACTTCGCCAGCAGGGGCGCGCGCCACAGCACCAGGGCCAGGATCAGCGCATAGACCGGCAGCCACATCAGGCGGAGGATCGGCATGTCCTCGCCGCCGGCCTGTTCCGGATCGAGAAACGGTCCGATGAGGGCGTTGGACAGCATGAACAGAACGAAGCCGCAGGCCCAGGCCTCCAGCGTGCGCAGAACGCCGCCTTCTTCCTCGATCCTGTCCGGCGCCGCAGCGTCCATGGCCGTTCCCGTGTGGCGCGAAACGGCACAGTTACCGGTCGCATGGACGGGAGGCTGCAAGGGGGAGGCCGTCTTCAGCGGTGGAAGCGCTGCGGAGAGGTTGGATAGATCAACCGCCTTCCTGGGCCTTGTGCCCAGGATACATCGTTCAACCTGCTGAGACCTTTCGGGAGGGGCGACGTCAGCAGCGGCCACCATGGACCCTCGCCACAAGGGCGAGGGAAGCGGTTCAATTGAACGGCTTTGTGAATGAGCCCGCCACGGAATGGCGAAGCCTAGTACCGCAGCGCCACTTCCGTCGGGACGGGCGCGGAGGCCGGCGGGCCGGCGATCACTTCCTCGGGCAGGCGCTTGTCGAGGATGTCGCCCGACGTCGAGGCGAAGCCGCGGGGCGGGGCGTCGGCCGGTTCGGTGGGGACGGCCGGCTGGTCGTCCAGGGCGGCGGTGGTGGCGCCCGAGGCCGAGACGATGTCGGCGTCGGCGGGATCGGGTTCGTAGCTGGCGGGCTCGACGAGGCCCATCTCGGCCATGTCGGCCGAGGTCAGCACCACCGGCGTCTCGTCGACGGGCGGGCGCAGGAAGTCCTGGCCGATGACGTAGTCGGGCACCTTGCCGGCGGGCCAGACCATGGGCGCGGCCTCGGCGTACTGGCTGCCGTGGACCTCGGCGAACGGCTGGGCGGTCGGCTCCTGCGGACCGATCTGCATGGTCACGCCGGCGATCGCGCCGAGGGTGAGGGCGACGGGGAGGCCGACGATGGCGGCCCGGGTCTTCAAGAGGTCGAGCGGCTGCATGTCCACATAGCGTTCGAGCCGGAGATTCGTTCTAGGCTGGCGATCGATTCCGGGCGGAGAGGCGCGAGCGACCATGAGCAACACCAGGAGCGGGGGCCTTTTGCGGATCCGCGAGGGCGGCCACGCGCGGGTGACCTATGTGGAGCTGTTCTTCGACCTGGTGTTCGTGTTCGCGGTCACCCAGCTGTCGCACGGCCTGATCGCCCACCCCAGCCTGCTGGGCGTGGCGGAGACGGGGCTGCTGCTGATGGCCGTCTGGTGGGCTTGGATCTACACCGCCTGGGTCACCAACTGGCTGGACCCCGAGCGGCCGCCGGTGCGGATCATGCTGTTCGTGGTGATGGCGGCCGGCATGGTGCTGGCCATGTCGATCCCCACGGCCTTCGAGGGGCGCGGACTGCTGTTCGCCCTGGCCTATGTGTCGATCCAGGTGGGACGTAGCCTGTTCACGGCCTGGAGCGCGCGCCGCGACGAGGGGCTGCGGCTGAACTTCCTGCGGATCACCGCCTGGCTCATGGTGTCGGGCGTGCTGTGGATCGCGGGCGGCCTGATGCATGACGGCCTGCGCCTGGCCTGCTGGGCCGCGGCGATCGCCATCGAATACGCTTCGCCGGCCGTCGGCTTCTGGACGCCGGGCCTGGGCCGCAGCCGCACCGCCGACTGGACGGTCGAGGGCGCGCACCTGGCCGAGCGCTGCGCCCTGTTCACGATCATCGCCCTGGGCGAGTCGATCCTGGTCATGGGCGCGACCGCCGCCGGCCTGGAATGGACGCCCGTGGTGGTGCTGTCGTTCGCCTCGGCCTTCGTGGCCAGCCTGGCCATGTGGTGGATCTATTTCTCGTTCACCGCCGAGGCGGCCAGCGAGGCGATCAGCCATTCGGACGATCCTGGCCGGGTGGCGCGCATCGCCTACACCTACAGCCACCTGCTGCCGGTGGCCGGCATCATCGTGGCCGCCGTCGGCGACGAGTGGGTGATCCATCATCCCGTGGGGCACGCCGACCCGAAGATCTCGGCCGCGCTGATCGGCGGGCCGCTGCTGTTTCTGCTGGGCGGGGTGCTGTTCAAGAAGGCGGTGTTCCGCATCTGGTCGCCGTCGCGCGGCGCGGGCATGGCGGCGCTGCTGCTGCTGATCCCGGTGTCGGCGGTGGTGTCGCCGATCGTGCTGTCGCTGCTGACCACCGGCGTGCTGGTGCTGGTCGGCGCCTGGGAGAGCCTGGCGATCCGTCGGCGCGGGCATCAACTGAGGGGATGATGCGCTCGCCGCCGCAACGCCGCCGCAAGACTCGTCTATAGGGTCGCGCTAGAAGCGCCGCGTCTCCCCCGCGCGGCCGCGAGCGGGACATCCAGTGATCAAAGAGCGTTTCCCCGACACCAAGGCCCTGATCTTCGACTGCGACGGCACCCTGGTGGATAGCCTGGCGCTGTACGCCGTGGCGTGGCCGGCGGGCCTGCGATCCACCGGCCACGCCATGGAGGCGTCCTGGTACCTGGAGCGCGGCGGGTTCTCCGGCGACATGCTGATGGACGCCTTCGAGCAGGAGGTCGGCCAGACCCTGGACCGGGCGCAGGTGATGAAGACGGTCTGGGCGACCTACCAGGCAGGCGTCGGCGAGCTGACCGAGATCGCGGCCGTCACCGCCATCGCCCGGCGGTTCCACGGCCGCCTGCCCATGGCGGTGGCCTCCAGCGGTCCGTCCGACTTCGTGCGGCTGAGCCTCAAGTCGCTGGGCCTGGACGCCTTGTTCGATGCCATCGTCACGGTCGAGGACGTGGCGGCGGCCAAGCCGGCGCCGGACCTCTTCCTCGAGGCCGCCCGTCGGCTGGGCGTGGCGCCGGACGACTGCCTGGTCTTCGAGGACAGCATCCAGGGCCTGCAGGCGGCCAAGGCCGCCGGCTGCCAGGCGATCGACGTGCGTGAACTGATGGACGAGGCGGCGGCTTAACGCCCGTACGCCGCCTCGGTGGCGCGGATCAGGCCGTCGATGACGCCGGGCTCGGTCGAGGCGTGGCCGGCGTCCCAGACGATCTCGAAATGGGCCGAGGGCCAGGCGCGGTGCAGGGCCCAGGCGCTGGCCAGGGGCGTCACCACGTCGAAGCGACCCTGGACGATCCAGGCCGGGATGTGGCGGATCGCGTCGATGTTGGCGAGGATCCAGTCGTCCTGCGGAAAGAAGCCGCGATTGACGAAGAAGTGGCTCTCGATCCGCGCGAAGGCGATGGCGAAGTCTTCCTCGTTGAACTTCGGCGGCCGGGCCTCGGGGCCGCGCAGCGAGATGGTGTCGCCCTCCCACTGGCTCCAGGCGTTGGCCGCCTCGGCCTGGACCCGGCGGTCGGGGTGAACCAGGCGCTTGTGATAGGCGGCCATCAGGTCGCCGCGCTCCTCGGGCGGGATCGGGGCCAGGAACCGCTCCCAGGCGTCGGGAAACAGCATCGAGGCGCCGTCCTGGTAGAACCAGGCCAGCTCCTTCCGCGTCAGCAGGAAGACGCCGCGCAGCACCAGGCTCTCGACGCGGTCGGGGTGCTTGATGGCGTAGGCCAGGGCGAGGGTGGAGCCCCAGGAGCCGCCGAACACGGTCCACTTCTCGATGCCCAGGTGTTCGCGCAGCCGCTCGATGTCGGCGATCAGGCTCCAGGTGGTGTTGTCGTCGAGACTGGCGTTCGGTCGCGAGCGGCCGCAGCCGCGTTGGTCAAACAGGGTCATGCGCCAGCGCGACGGGTCGAAGAACCGCCGCATGGTCGGATTGATCGCCCCGCCCGGACCGCCGTGCAGGATCACCGCCGGCTTGCCGCGCGGCGCGCCGCATTCCTCGTAGTAGATCTCGTGGGCGCTTCCGGTGGGCAGCCAGCCGAACGAGAACGGCTCGACCTCGCGATAAAGGCCGCGACGGCCGATGGAGGACATGGCTGCGAGTGAAGCGTGACGGTCCATGGCGCGAGCCTAGGCGCTTTGCTTGTCCGTGTGAACGGCGCTTTGTCGGTCCGCGGAACGCCGGGGGAGCCAGGGCGAGTAAGCTTGACCAGGAGCAACCAGGGCGATAACGCGCAGACAGGCTGTAATCGGGGACGGGCGGCATGCGGCGGCGGGACGTGATGACGGGCGGGCTGGCCGCTGGGCTGGCGGTTCCGGGGCTGGCGCTGGCCAAGCCCAAGCACGCGGTCGCCGGCGACGTCGCGCCCGAGTTCTCGATCGCCACCGTCAACAACGGCGTCCATCGCCTGGCCGACATGCTCGGCGACGTCGTGGTCATCAACTACTGGGCGTCGTGGTGCGCGCCGTGCCGGGCCGAGATGCTGGCGCTGGACCAGTACATGCGCGAGAAGGCCGGCAAGGGCCTGCGGATCTATGCCGTCAACATCGAGAGCTCGCCGCCGGAGAAGGCCATGCGCGACCTTTCGGCGGCGCTGTCGTTCCCCGTCGGGCGGCGGCTGGCGGGCAAGGGCTACGGCAAGATCGACAACGCCGTGCCGACCAATTTCGTCATCGACCGCAAGTGCGTGGTGCGCCACGCCAAGGCCGGCGCCTTCTCGTACGACAGCTTTTCGCGCCTGCTCAATCCGCTGCTGGCCGAGCCGCGTCCCGTCGAGGTCGCCTAGACGCCACGATTCCCGCTATGGTGCGCGGACATGAGCACCACGCCCGAAGACCTGACCGACGACGACCTGCTGAACCTGCTGACCGACGATCAGCTGGCCGAGCTCGACGCCTCCATCGCCGAGATGTTCGGCGCCGAGGGGCTGGACCGCGCCGAGGCGCTTCTGGTGCTGGCCAGGGTCTATTCGATGCGGGCCGCCGAGCGCGACGAAGCCTCGGCCCTGGCCCTGCTGCAGCTGGCCGCCGCCATGCGCCGCCGCGCCGAGCGGCTGATGCAGCGGCCGCAGTAGCGACTACGTCGCCATCCGCAGCGTGCCCGTGTCGATCGCCTGGGTGATGCGCACCTGGCCTTTCTCGTCGCGGATCTCGACGGTGACCTTGGGCGCGGGCGGCGACCAGTCGATGGTGATCAGGCCGAAATTGCGCTCGCGCAGCACGGTCGAGGCGCGCAGGGCGTTGGGCGGGGTCACGGGCCACACCTCGGTCAGGCCCGACGAGGTGACGTCCCACATCGGGTAGGGGACGTTGAGGTCGAGCTTGCTGACCTCGGCGTAGTGGGTGTCGCCGCTGACGAAAAAGAGGCGCTCGGCGCGCTGGCGGCGGATCGCCTCGAACAGCCGCTGGTGATCGCGGGCGTAGTTGATCCAGCTTTCCCAGCCAGCGAAGTCGGCCAGCACCTGCAGGCTGGAGCCGAAGATCCGCAGGTCGGCCGGCTGGGCCAACTGGCGCTCCAGCCAGGTCCATTGCGGCTCGCCGATCATGGTGGCGGAAAGGTCGGGGATGCGGTCGTAGGGGCCGGGGGTCTCCTTGCCGCGCAGCCCCTGCGAGACGGCGAAGGCCTTGTAGCCGCCCTTGAAGGTCTTCTCGGCGAGCGGCGTGCGGTTCCAGCGCAGGTCGGGCAGGATGATCTGCACCCGCTGGCCGGCCGGGCCGAAGACGTAGGCGGCGTACACGCCGTCACGCGTGCGGCGCGGCGAGGTTTCCGGCTCGCCCCAGAAGTCGCAGAACTGGCGGCGGCTCTCGTCCTTCATCGGATAGTCGCCGCCGGCGTCGTTCTCGCCGAAGTCGTGGTCGTCCCAGATCGCCACGACCGGGATCTCGTCGCGCAGCCGCTTGAAGTGGAGCTTGGCGGCCAGCATGGCGTACTTGGCGGCCATGACCTTGGGATCGCGGGTGTCGGCGTAGATGTTGTCGCCCAGGAACATGAAGAGGTCGGGCTTGGCGGCGAAGATCGCCTCCCAGATCAGCTGGTCCTTGTCCTGCTTGGCGCAGGAGCCGAAGGCGATGCGGGTCAGCGGCTTGTCGAGGGCGGCGTGGGGCGCGTCGACGATCGCTTGAGCGGCGGCGGGCGCGACGGCCAGGGCGGCGGCCGACAGGCCGAGCGCCGAGCGGCGGGAGAGGTCGGTCACGGGCGTTTCCCCTGGGCTTTTCGAGGGTCTTTTCGGCGAAGCTTGAACGAAACGCGGCCGGGAGTCGCCTCCCGGCCGCGCGGTCTGGGCATTCAGGAAGGGGCTCAGAACGCCTTCTTGATGGTCACGAAGCCCTGGCGCGGTGGGGCCGGCAGCAGGGTCATGGTCGTGCCGGCGGTGTCGCGGTTGACGAAGCCGCCGGAACCGACGGTCGAGATGTAGTCCTCGTCGGTCAGGTTGGTGACGTTGGCCTGGATCTCCAGGCCCTTGCTCCAGCCCTCGCCGTCGAAGCGGTAGCCGAGGGTCAGGTCGGCCACGGTGTAGCCGTCGACCTCGCCGCCGACGTTCTCGTAGGTGTAGTAGCGCTCGCCGGTGTGGCTGACGCCGAGGCGGGCGAAGAAGCCGCCCTGCTCGAACTTCACCTCGGCCTTGAACAGGTTCTTGGGCGTGTTGACGACGGTTTTGCCGGCGGTGCGGGCGGCGACCGTGCCGTCGCCGTTCATGACGTCGTCCTCGTACTCGGAGTTGTTGTAGGTGTACGAGCCGTAGACCGACCAGGCGTCGGTGAGGCGGTACTCGCCGGCCAGTTCGACGCCCTGCGTCTTCACCGAGCCGACGTTCGACAGCACGGCCGGCAGGCCCAGGATCGGCGAGGCGGTCGAGGCGCTGAGCAGGCGGTTCTCGAAGGTCACGTCATACAGCGCCGCCACGCCCTGGAAGCGATCGTTGCGATAGCGCACGCCGCCTTCCCAGGTCTTGGAGCTTTCCGGTTCCAGGGTCTTGGCGACGTAGTCGACCACCGTCTGGCTCTGCGAGGCGAACGGCCCGGCGGTGGCGGCAGAGACGTAGGCGGCCACGTTCTCGGTGTAGCCGCCGAACAGCTCCAGGCCGCCGTCGAAGGCGTAGACCGCCCCGACCTGCGGCAGGAAGCTTTCCTCGCTCTTGATCGTGCCGGCCAGCGGGTTGCCGACCACGGTCTCGACGCTGTTCTCGACCTTCATGGCCTTGAAGCCGAAATTCACCTTGAAGGCGTCGGTGATCGTCCAGCTGTCCTCGACGTAGCCGGTCAGGGTCTCGGTCTTGAACCGGTACTGCCACTGGGTGGCGAACGGGTTCTGCTGGAAGTCCAGCGGGTCGCGCGACGGACGCGAGACGGTCTCGGCGTAGAAGCGGCGGGCCTGGTTGAAGTGGTTGGTCTCGGTCCAGAAGCCGCCGCTGACCTTGTGGGCGCCCAGGTCGATCGACAGGCTGGCGATCAGGCCGCCGCGGTCGATGTCGTACTCGGTGGTGCGGATCGACAGCGGCGCGGCGTCCGAGCCGGCCGTGCCGAAGCCGGGGCTGGCCAGGTAGGGCGTGTACCACAGGCCCTGGCCCTTGTTCTTGTGCTGGTAGGCGGTGGCCTTGAAGTCGATCCGGTCGCCGAACGGCAGGGCCAGGATCGCGCCGTAGAGGTCGTCGTCACGCACGCCGGCGCCGGCGTAGTAGGCGTCGTCGACGGTGGCGAACGGAGCGGGCAGGGCCGTGCCGGTCTGGTAGGCGCGGGCGGCGGCGATCGCCAGGTTCCAGTTGGGGATCAGGTTGTCCCAGTCGCGGCCGAGACGCTTGATCATCTCGAACGACATGTCCTGGTAGTCCTGCTCGCGGCGTTCGGAGCGGGTGTAGAAGCCGGTCAGCGAGCCTTCGCCCAGCGGCAGGACGGCCTTGGCGTCGTACTGGCGCTGCTTCTGTTCGCTGCCGCCCTTCCACTTGTCGGTCTTCTGGTCGGCGACCGAGACGAAGGCGCGCAGGCCGCCCAGCTGCTCCAGGGCGCCGGTTTCGAAGCGGGCGAACACGCGGTGCATGTTCTGCGAGCCGCCGGTCAGGTTGACCTGGCCGCCCATGACTTCCGACGGATCGCGCGAGGCGAACTGCAGGGTGCCGCCGAGGTTCGAGGTCGAGGCGGTGCCCAGCGAGCCGGCGCCCTGGGCCAGTTCGACCTTGCCGATGTTCTCGCTGGCGATGGCGCGGCTGATGTGCAGGCCGTTGTGGTTGCCGTAGCTCATGTCGCCCAGCGGCACGCCGTCGCGGGTGAAGCCCAGCTGGTTCTGGTTGAAGCCGCGGATCGACAGGCTGGTCGACCACTCGTAGGCGCCGAACGGGTCGGCCGACTGGAACGAGACGCCCGGCAGCTTGTCGATGGCCTTCAGCGGGCTCGTGCCGGCGGCCTGGGTGGCGATGCTCTCTTCGTTGAGCACCTGGACCTGGCGGCTCTGGCCCTGGCCGATGACGACGACGGCCTCGACCTCGGCGGCGGCGTCGGGCGCCGGCTCGGGCGCGGGGTTTTCGGCGGCCATGACCGGCGCGGCGAACAGGAGGGCGCCGAGGGCGGCGCTGAGCAGGAGGGCGGACTTCATCTGATATCCCCTAGTGCGCCGGGGGCGGGGAGGCCGCCGGGGCGCGTCTGGGGGTGTTCGCCTAACGTGGATCGGCGACGT
Source organism: Caulobacter flavus (assembly GCF_003722335.1). Taxonomy (GTDB): domain Bacteria; phylum Pseudomonadota; class Alphaproteobacteria; order Caulobacterales; family Caulobacteraceae; genus Caulobacter; species Caulobacter flavus. Next base: position 5,246,292 of record NZ_CP026100.1, on the reverse strand, counting down.
GGCTGCGACGGTTACTTGTCGGCTGGCCGACAGTCCGGCGACGAACCTGTGAAGGGGGCGAGATTGCGCAATTCGGCCCTAGACGCTATTTGAGCGGCCGATCCCCGCACCCCGACCCGAGAGACGAAAAGCCCCTCATGGCGCAGCAATACATTTTCCAGATGCAGGGCCTGACCAAGGCCTATCCCGGCGGCAAGAAGGTCTTCGAGAACATCTGGCTGTCGTTCTATTCCGACGCCAAGATCGGCGTCGTCGGCGTCAACGGCTCGGGTAAGTCGACCCTGCTGAAGGTCATGGCCGGCCTCGACAAGGAATTCTCGGGCGAGGCCAAGGCCGCCGACGGCATCAAGCGCGGCTATCTCCCGCAGGAGCCGCAGCTGGATCCGACCCTGGACGTCTGGGGCAACGTCATCGCCGACTGCGAGGACAAGCAGGTCTTCGACAAGTACAACGCGCTCGCGGCCCAGCTCGGTGAGGAATACACCGACGAGCTGATGGAGGAGATGACCAAGCTCCAGGAGATCATCGACGCCAAGGATCTGTGGGACATCGATTCCAAGATCGAGATGGCGATCGACGCCCTGCGCTGCCCGCCCAACGACGCCAACATCGAGACGCTGTCGGGCGGTGAAAAGCGCCGCATCGCGCTGGCCCGCCTGCTGCTCAGCAAGCCCGACATCCTGCTGCTCGACGAACCGACCAACCACCTGGACGCCGAGTCGGTGGCCTGGCTGCAGCACCACCTGGAAGAGTTCCCGGGCTGCGTCATCCTGGTGACCCACGACCGCTACTTCCTGGACCAGGTCACCAAGTGGACCCTGGAGCTCGATCGCGGCAAGGGCATCCCCTACGAGGGCAACTACTCGGGCTGGCTCGAGCAGAAGCAGAAGCGCGTCGTTCAGGAGCAGTCGGAATCCGAAGCCCGCCAGCGCGCGCTCACCCGCGAACTGGAATGGGTCCGCAGCTCGCCCAAGGCCCGTCAGTCCAAGTCGAAGGCCCGTCTGGCCTCGTACGAGGAAATGGTCGCCGCGCAGGAGAACGCCCGCGCCGCCCAGACCCAGGCCCACATCCAGATCCCGCCCGGCCCGCGCCTCGGCAACGTGGTTCTCGAGGTCACCGGCCTGGAGAAGGAATACGGCGACAAGGTGCTGTTCAAGGACCTGTCGTTCCGCCTGCCGCCGAACGGCATCGTCGGCGTCATCGGCCCGAACGGCGCCGGCAAGTCGACCCTGTTCAAGCTGATCACCGGCCGCGAGACCCCCGACCAGGGCACCGTCAAGGTCGGCGAGACCGTGAAGCTGGCCTATGTCGACCAGTCGCGCGACGCTCTCGACCCGAACAAGACGGTCTGGGAAGAAGTCAGCGGCGGCACCGACGTGATGGTCGTCGGCAAGCGCGAGATCAACAGCCGCGCCTATGTCGGCAGCTTCAACTTCAAGGGCGGCGACCAGCAGAAGAAGGTCGGCCTGCTGTCGGGCGGTGAGCGCAACCGCGTCCACCTGGCCAAGACCCTGGCCACCGGCGGCAACCTGATCCTGCTCGACGAACCGACCAACGACCTGGACATCGAAACCCTGCAGGCCCTGGAAGAGGCGCTCGAAGAGTTCGCCGGCTGCGCCGTGGTCATCAGCCACGATCGCTGGTTCCTGGACCGCCTGGCGACGCACATCCTGGCCTTCGAGGGCGACAGCCACGTCGAATGGTTCGAAGGCAACTTCGAGATGTACGAGGAAGACAAGAAGCGCCGCCTGGGCGCCGACAGCCTGATCCCCAAGCGGATCAAGTTCCAGAAGTTCGCCCGCTAAGGGCCAGCTTCGGTCGAAGACGAAAAGAAGGGGCGGCTCCATCGGGGCCGCCCCTTTTGCTTTGTCCGCTTACTTCGGTTCCTTCGGCGGCAGGTTGGGGTCGGAGCCCGGCAGGTTGGAGCCGGGGTTGGGAGCCATCATGTCGTCTGGCGGCGTGTTGGTCGGCGGGGTGGCCGGCATCGCGGGCGGGGGATCGTTCGAAGGCGGGTTCACCGCCGTGCTGGCGGCCGCGTCGCCAGACATCGAGCCGGTGGTCGAAGCCGGCGGCAGGGTCGCCGAGGTGTCGGTCGAGGCGCCGGTCGCCGCCTCGCCGGCGGACCAGTCCTTGGCGGCCCGCTGCTTGGGCGTGGCCTTGGTGTAGGCGTCGAGCTGGGTGTAGGGGATCGGCTGCTTGGGCGAGGCGCCCGTGGTCGCGGCCTTGCCCTTCGGACCGGCTATCGCCGCACCGGACGCGACCATGGCGAGCGCGGCGCCCGCCAGGAAAATCTTCTTCAACATGAGAGTTTCTCCCTAATGCGCCGTTCTCGGCGCCAGATGGTGAAACCCCTTCCGCGTCGAGGTGTTCACAGCTTGGCCGGGTGCGGAGCCCGCGGCGCCCATGGCGGGTTGAGAGCGGCGCCTCAGATGTTCGTGCGTCGCGTGCTCTAGTGCTGGCGCGCGGACGCCAGAGGAGTAGCTTGGCCCCAGCAAGAACGATCGTCCCGCGGATCGGCGGCGGAGGCAGTCCGCCGCGCGCCGGGATTGGAGAAGCAGCATGCCGCAGACCCCCGTCGTGAAGCCCCACATCGTCCTCTCGCACGAGATGCTGCTGCCGATGCAGCCGCTGCTCGAAGGCGCGTACGAGGTCCATCGCCTGTGGGACTATCCCGATCGCCTGGCTTTCCTGGAGGGGCCGGGCAAGCAGGTGCAGGCCATCGTCCATGCCGGCGAGATGGTGCTGCCGCGCGACCTGCTGTCGGAAATGCCGCGACTTGGCCTGATCGCCTGCGTCAGCGCCGGCTATGACGGCGTCGACGTGCCCTGGTGCCGGGGGCATGGCCTGGCGGTGACCCATTCGGTGGGGCTTAACGCCGGCGACGTGGCCGACCACGCCCTGGGCCTGCTGCTTTCGGCGTGGCGCGGCATCGCCGAGGGTGATCGCCGGGTGCGGGCCGGCCGCTGGACCTCGATGGACCGGATGGGCGCGCGCCATGGCCTGCGCGGCCGCAAGGCGGGGATCATCGGCCTGGGCCACATCGGCGAGGCCGTGGCCCGCCGGCTCGAAGCCTTCGACGTCAAGGTCGCCTGGTGGGGCCCGCGCCCCAAGGAGGCCAACTGGCCGCGCGCCGAAAGCCTGCTGTCGCTGGCCCGCGACAGCGACATCCTGGTGGTCTGCGCCCGGCCGGACGCCAGCAACCGCCACCTGGTCAACGCCGGGGTCATCGACGCCCTGGGGCCGCAGGGCCTGCTGGTCAACGTCTCGCGCGGCTCGCTGGTCGACGAGGACGCCCTGGTCGCCGCCCTCAAGGACGGACGCCTGGGCATGGCCGCCCTGGACGTGTTCGAGCACGAACCGACCCCTCCGTCGCGCTGGGCCGACGTGCCGCACACGGTGCTGACCCCGCACACGGCGGGCGCGACGCTCGACAGCATTCCGGCCATGGTCAACCTGACCGTGGAGAACCTGCGCCGCTACTTCCACGGCGAGCCGCTGGCCAGCCCCGTGGCGGCCTGAGACCATCACGACAGGGAAAAGGGGATCGCATGGCCAAGGTGCTGGGTCTGGGCGGCGTGTTCTTCAAGGCGGAGGATCCCAAGGGGCTCGCCGCCTGGTACGCGCGGGTGCTGGGGATCAAGGTCGAGGACTGGGGCGGGGCGATGTTCGCCCACCCCAAGGTCGGCATGACCAACTGGTCGCCGTTTCCGGCCGACACCCGCTATTTCGAACCCTCGACCGCGCCGTTCATGATCAACCTGATCGTCGACGACCTCGACGGCGTGCTGGCCAAGGCCGCCGGCGAGGGCGTCGAGCCGACCGGGCGGCAGGACGAGGAGTATGGCCGCTTCGCCTGGCTGGTGGATCCGGCGGGCTTCAAGGTGGAGCTGTGGCAGCCGGCCGCCGAAGGCTGAGGATTGGAAGATTTATCCCCGATCTCCGCGCTTCGGCTGAGCCAAGGGGCTTTTTGATCTCCGCGCGACGGGATATGGAGCGCCGCGTCACCGCAAAATTCGCTTGCCAAATCGGACATAAAGATATCTTTATATCCCTATGGCGCTATCGAGCGAACAGGTTGTCGACGTACTGCGGGCGGCGGGCGAAAGCACCCGTCTGCGCATCCTCGCGCTGCTGGCCGTGGAGGAGCTTTCGGTGCTCGAACTGTGCCGGATCCTTGACCAGAGCCAGCCGCGCGTCTCCCGCCACCTGAAGCTGCTGGCCGAGGCCGGGCTGGTCGAACGCTTTCCCGACGGCGCCTGGGTGTTCTATCGCCTGGCCGGCACGTCCGGCGGCGGGGCGGTGGTCGCCGCGGCGTTGGCGCTGATCCAGGCCGACGACGCCGTCGTCCAGGGCGACGCGGGCCAGCTGGCCGCCGTGCGGGCCGAGCGCTCGGCCGGCGCCCAGGCCTATTTCGCGCGCAACGCCGCGCGCTGGAACGAGATCCGCTCGCTCTACGTCGACGAGAAGGAGGTCGAGGCGGCCATCCTGCGGGCGACGGGCGAGGGCCCCTTCGACGAGATGGTCGACCTGGGCGCGGGCGCGGGCCGCATGCTGACGCTGCTCGGCGGACGGGCGGTGAACGCGCTGGGGCTGGACCTGTCGCAGCAGATGCTGAACATCGCCCGCGACGAGGTGGCCAAGGCCGGGCTGACGGCCTGCGAGTTGCGCCACGGCGACATCTTCGACACCGGCCTGCCGGGCGGCTGCGCCGACCTCGTCACCGTGCACCAGGTGCTGCATTACCTGGGCGATCCCGCCGCCGCCGTGACCGAGGCCGCGCGCCTGGCGGCCCCCGGCGGCCTGCTGCTGATCGCCGACTTCGCCCCCCACGACCACGAGTTCCTGCGCGAGGCCCACCAGCATCGCCGCCTGGGCTTCGCCGACGACGAGATCCTGCCGTGGATCGAAGCCGCCGGCCTCGTTCCCGAAACCAACATCGCCCTGCCGCCGACCTCGGCCGAGGGGCTGACCGTCAAGATCTGGACCGCCCGGCGACCCGGCGCGGCCCTCGCCGAAAGGACCGCCGCATGACCCTGCCGCCCACCCGCCGCGTGATCGGGCCGGTGGCTCGCGCCGGCGAGCGCCCCGTCGGCGCGGTGCGTCCGCGCGTGTCGTTCGAGTTCTTCCCGCCCAAGACCGAGAAGATGGAAGCCAACCTGTGGGAGGCGATCACCCGCCTGGCCCCGCTGGACCCGGCCTTCGTCTCGGTGACCTACGGCGCCGGCGGCTCGACCCGCGAGCGCACCCACCGCACCGTCAAGCGCATCCTCGACGAGACCAGCCTGAAGCCGGCCGCGCACCTGACCTGCGTCGGCGCCAGCCGCGCCGAGGTCGACGAGGTGATCCACGACTACTGGAACATCGGCGTGCGCCACGTCGTGTCGCTGCGCGGCGACCCGCCTCCGGGCGAGGGCGGCATCGGCGGGGTCTACGTGCCGCGCGAGGACGGCTACAGGAACGCCACCGAGCTGACGGCGGCGCTGCGCGGCGTCGCGCCGTTCGAGGTGCTGGTCGGGGTCTATCCCGAGAAGCACCCCGAGAGCCCGTCGCTGGATCACGACATCGACGTGCTGAAGGCCAAGGTGGACGCCGGCGCGACCCTGGGCATCAGCCAGTTCTTCTTCGACATCGACGCCTTCCTGCGCTTCGTCGACAAGGCGCGCGCGGCCGGGATCACCATCCCGATCGTGCCGGGCATCATGCCGGTGACCAACTTCAAGGGCCTCAAGACCATGTCGGCCGCGTGCCAGACCACGGTGCCGTCGTGGCTGGCCAACCTGTTCGAGGGGCTGGACGAGGATCCGGAGACCCGCCGCCTGATCGCCTGCTCGGTGGCGACCGAGATGTGCGCCAAGCTGCAGGAGCAGGGCTTCAACGACTTCCACTTCTACACGCTAAACCGCGCCGACCTCGTCTACGCCATCTGCCGGGTGCTGGGCGTGCGCGAGAACGCGCCGGCCCACGAGGCGGCCGCATGAGGGCCCTGGTCTTCGCCCTGGCGCTGGGGCTGGCGTCGACGGGCGCCGTCGCCCGCGCCGACGACAACGCCAACTGGACTCGGCCGATCAAGCCGTACCGGGTGGCGGGCAACATCTACTATGTCGGCTCCGAAGGTCTGTCTGCCTGGCTGATCACCACCTCGGAAGGCCATGTGCTGCTCGACGGCGGACCGTCGGCCGAGGGCGGCAAGCTGATCGAGCGCAACATCCAGGCCCTGGGCTTCAAACCCACGGACGTGAAGGTGCTGATCAACACCCACGCCCACTACGACCATGCCGGCGGCCTGGCCCAGCTGAAGGCCGACACCGGCGCCAAGCTGTGGGCCTCGCGGGGCGACAAGCCGGCCCTGGAGAAGGGCCGCCACTTCGGCGACAACGCCAACGGCCCGACGGCCTTCCCGGCCGTGAAGGTCGACAAGGCCTTCGGCGACGAGACCAAGCTGAAGATGGGCGGGACGACCCTGGTCGCCCACCTGACGCCCGGCCACACCATCGGCTGCACCAGCTGGACCACCCAGGTGGTCGAGAAGGGGCGGGCGCTGAACGTGACCTTCCCGTGTTCGCTGTCGGTGGCCGGCAACGTGCTGGTCGGCAACCAGGGCCACAAGTCCATCGTCGCCGACTACCGCGCCAGCTTCGCGGCGCTGCGGGCCATCCCGACCGACGTGATGCTGCCCAGCCACGAGGAGCAGGGCGACCTACTGGCCAAGCGCCAGAAGCAGCTGCGCGGCGACGCCGACGCCTTCATCGATCCGACCGAGCTGACCCGCTTCGTCGACGGCTACGAGACCCGGTTCAACCAGGAACTGGCGCGCCAGCAGGGAGCCGCCAAATGACCGACCTCTCCATTCGTGCGAACCGCGTGGCCGCCCTCAAGGCCGCCTCCAAGGAGCGCATCCTCATCCTCGACGGCTCCTGGGGCGTGATGTTCCAGAAGAAGAAGCTGACCGAGGCCGACTACCGCGCCGAGCGCTTCGCCGACTTCGACGGCCAGATGAAGGGCAACAACGACATCCTGTGCCTGACGCGGCCCGATCTCGTGGCCGAACTTCACGACGCCTATTTCGCCGCCGGCGCCGACATCTCCGAGACCAACACCTTCTCGGGCACCACCATCGCCCAGGCCGACTATCGCCTGGGCGAGCAGGACGTCTGGGACATCAACCTGGAAGGCGCCAGGATCGGCCGCCAGGTGGCCGACCGCTGGAACGCCGAAAACCCCGAGCGTCCGAAGTTCATCGCCGGCTCGATCGGGCCGCTGAACGTCATGCTGTCGATGTCGTCGGACGTGAACGATCCGGGCGCGCGCAAGGTGACCTTCGACCAGGTCTACCAGGCCTATCGCCAGCAGGTGGACGCCCTGTACCAGGGCGGGGTCGACCTGTTCCTGATCGAGACCATCACCGACACCCTCAACTGCAAGGCCGCCATCAAGGCGATCCTCGACTGGCGCGACGAGGGCCACGAGGAGCTGCCGATCTGGATCAGCGGCACGATCACCGACCGCTCGGGCCGCACCCTGTCGGGCCAGACCGCCGAGGCGTTCTGGAACTCGGTCAAGCACGCCAAGCCGTTCGCCGTCGGCTTCAACTGCGCCTTGGGCGCGGATCTGATGCGCCCACACATCGCCGAGATGGCCCGCATCGCCGACACTCTGGTCGCGGCCTATCCCAACGCCGGCCTGCCCAACGCCATGGGCGAGTACGACGAGGAGCCGCACGAGACCGGCCACGCCCTGCACGAATGGGCCAAGGACGGCCTGGTCAACATCCTGGGCGGCTGCTGCGGCACCACCCCCGACCATATCCGCCATGTCGCGGACGAGGTGCGCGGCGTCGCGCCTCGCGCTATTCCGGAGCGCCCGAAGGCCATGCGCCTGGCGGGCCTGGAACCCTTCGAGCTGGCCTGATCGAGTACGAGACGATGCGCACCACCATTCTTTTCGGCGGCCCCAGCCGCGAGCGTCTCGTGGCCGTGGCCAGCGCCCAGGGCCTGACCCGCGTGCTGCCCGAGGCCGACCTGTGGTTCTGGGCCCCGGACGGCCAGGTCTACAACGCCAGCCAGGCGGTGCTGCTGGGCCACGAGCGTCCGTTCGAGCTGGACCTGCCGACCGAAGGCGCGCCGATCGGCGACATCGAGACGGCCCTGGACGTCGCGGCCCGCGAGGACCGCGCCCTGCTGCTGAGCCTGCATGGCGGCTTCGCCGAGGACGGGGGCCTGCAGGCCCTGTGCGAGACGCGCGGCGTGGCCTTCACCGGCTCGGGCGCGCAGGCCAGCCGTCTGGCGTTCAGCAAGACGGCGGCCAAGGACGTGGTCGCGCAGGCCGGCGTCTCGGTTCCCGAGAGCATCGCCCTGGAGAACGCGCCGGCCGCTCTGGCCAAGTACGGCCGCCTGATCGCCAAGCCGGCCGAGGACGGCTCGAGCTACGGCCTGATCTTCGTCGACGCGCCCACCGACCTGGATGCCGTCGCCCAGGCGGCCAAGGAGATGCCCTACGTCATCGAGCCGTTCGTCGCCGGCCTGGAGGCCACCTGCGGCGTGCTGGAGCAGGACGGCCGGGTGTTCGCCCTGCCGCCGGTCGAGATTCGTCCGTCGGCCGGCAAGTTCGACTACAAGTCCAAGTACCTGGCCAAGGACACCGAGGAGATCTGCCCGGCGACCTTCGGCGAGGCGATCAACGCCGCCCTGCAGGACCAGGCCCTGAAGGCCCACGCCGCCCTGGGCTGCCGCGGCTATTCGCGCACCGACTTCATCGTCGGCGAGCATGGCCTCGTCTATCTGGAGACCAACACCCTGCCGGGCCTGACGGCCTCGTCGCTGTATCCCAAGGCGCTGAAGGCCCAGGGGATCGAGATCGCTACCTTCCTCAAGGGCCAGCTGGCCCTGGCCGAGGCGCGCGCCAGGCAAGCCGAGACGGCGGCCTGATCATGGGCGCCTGGGACAACGGACCGTTCGACAACGACGAGGCGGCCGACTTCATCGAGGACCTGGCGCAGGCGCCGGACTGGCGCACGGTGACGCGGATCCTCGAGCACGTGACCAAGGCCGCCGGTTATCTGGAGGCCCCCGAGGGCGAGATGGCCGTGGCCGCGGCGGCCATCGTGGCGGCCTGCGCCGGCGACGTCGCCGTACTGCCCGAGGACCAGCACGGCCTCAAGGACGCCCTGGGCGCGCCGCCCGAGGGGCTGGTCCGGCTGGCGCGCGCGGCCCTGGCCCGCGTGGTCGCTCCCGCCTCCGAAATCGACGAACTCTGGCAGGAAGGCGACGCGCACGACGCCTGGCTGACCCACATCGCCGGCCTGCAGACCATCCTGAGCGCATCCCAATGAGACCTGTCTTCGTCAACATCGGCGAGCGGACCAACGTCACCGGTTCGGCCAAGTTCAAGAAGCTGATCGTCGAGGGCAACTTCGCCGAGGCCCTGTCGGTCGCCCGTCAGCAGGTGGAAGCCGGCGCCCAGGTCATCGACGTCAACATGGACGAAGGCCTGCTCGACAGCGAGCAGGCGATGGTCACCTTCCTGAACCTGATGGCGGCCGAGCCCGACATCGCCCGCGTGCCGGTGATGATCGACAGCTCCAAGTGGGAGGTGATCGAGGCCGGCCTGAAGTGCGTGCAGGGCAAGGCGATCGTCAACTCGATCTCGATGAAGGAAGGCGAGGCCAAGTTCGTCGAGCAGGCCAAGCTGTGCCTGCGCTACGGCGCGGCCGTGGTGGTCATGGCCTTCGACGAGGTCGGCCAGGCCGACACCGCCGCCCGCAAGATCGAGATCTGCACCAAGGCCTACGACATCCTGGTGAACAAGGTCGGTTTCCCGCCCGAGGACATCATCTTCGACCCCAACATCTTCGCCGTGGCGACCGGGATCGAGGAACACGACAACTACGCCGTCGACTTCATCGAAGGCACGCGCGAGATCAAGGCCCGCTGCCCCTTCGCCCGGATCTCGGGCGGGGTGTCGAACGTGTCCTTCAGCTTCCGCGGCAACGAGCCGGTGCGCCGGGCGATCCACTCGGTGTTCCTGTACCACGCCATCAACGCCGGCATGGACATGGGCATCGTCAACGCCGGCGACCTGCCGGTCTATGACGACATCGACCCGGTGCTGCGCGAGGCCGTCGAGGATGTGATCCTCAACCGCCCGCAGCGGACCAACGTCTCCAACACCGAGCGCCTGGTCGACATGGCGCCCGGCTACAAGGGCGAGAAGGGCGCGGCCCAGCAGGTCAACCTGGCCTGGCGCGAGGGCAGCGTCGCCGAGCGCATCACCCACGCCCTGGTCAACGGCGTCACCGAGTTCATCGAGGCCGACACCGAAGAAGCGCGCCTGTCGTTCGACCGTCCGCTGCACGTCATCGAAGGCCCGCTGATGGACGGCATGAACGTCGTCGGCGACCTGTTCGGCGCGGGCAAGATGTTCCTGCCGCAGGTGGTGAAGTCGGCTCGCGTCATGAAACAGGCCGTGGCCTGGCTGATGCCGTTCATGGAAGCCGAGAAGGAGGGCCAGGAGCGCAAGGCCGCCGGCAAGGTGCTGATGGCCACCGTCAAGGGCGACGTCCACGACATCGGCAAGAACATCGTCGGCGTCGTGCTGCAGTGCAACAACTACGAGGTCGTCGACCTGGGCGTGATGGTGCCCGCCGACCGAATCCTCGACGAAGCCAAGAAGCACGAGGTCGATATGATCGGCCTGTCGGGCCTGATCACCCCGTCGCTGGACGAGATGGTGTTCGTGGCCGCCGAGATGGAGCGCCAGGGCTTCGACATCCCGCTGCTGATCGGCGGGGCCACCACCAGCCGCACCCACACGGCGGTGAAGATCGAGCCGGCCTATCGCCGCGGCCCGACGACCTATGTCGTCGACGCGAGCCGGGCGGTGGGCGTGGTCTCCTCGCTGCTTTCGCCCACCGAAAAGGACCGCGTCGTCGGCGAGACCCGCGCCGAATACGTCAAGGTGCGCGAGCAGTACGCCCGCGGCCAGACGGTCAAGGCCCGCACAGCCATCAGCGAGGCCCGCAAGCGCAAGTTCGCCATCGACTGGAAGGGCTACACGCCGCCCAAGCCGCTGTTCACCGGCGCACGGACGTTCGAGCCCAGCCTCGCCGAGCTGGAGCCGTTCATCGACTGGTCGCCGTTCTTCGCCAGCTGGGAACTGATCGGCCGCTATCCGCAGATCCTGGAAGACGACGTGGTCGGCGAGGCCGCCACCGACCTCTACCGCGACGCCCGCGCCATGCTCGACCAAGTGATCGCCGAGAAGTGGTTCGGGGCCAAGGGCGTGATCGGCTTCTGGCCGGCCCAGGCCGCCGAGGACGACGTCGTGCTCTATGCCGACGAGACCCGCACGGTCGAGATCGCCCGCCTGCACACCCTGCGCCAGCAGATGGACAAGGGCGCGGGCAAGGCGAACCTCGCCCTGTCGGACTTCGTCGCGCCCGTGGGCGGCCCGGCCGACTATGTCGGCGGCTTCGCCGTCACGGCGGGCCATGGCGAGGACGAGATCGTCAAGCGCTTCAAGGACGCCGGCGACGACTACAGCGCGATCATGGCCTCGGCCCTGGCCGACCGCCTGGCCGAAGCCTTCGCCGAATGGTTGCACCACAAGGCCCGCGTCGAGCTGTGGGGCTACGCGCCCGACGAGGGCTTCGACGCCGACCGCCTGATCGCCGAGAAGTACCAGGGCATTCGCCCAGCGCCCGGCTATCCGGCCCAGCCCGACCATACCGAGAAGGGCACGCTGTTCCGCCTGCTGGACGCCGAGGCCGCCACCGGCATGGCCCTGACCGAAAGCTTCGCCATGAGCCCCGGCGCGGCCGTGTCGGGCCTCTATTTCAGCCATCCGCAGAGCCACTATTTCGGGGTCGGCAAGATCGACTTCGACCAGGTCGAGGACTACGCCCGCCGCAAGGGCTGGGACCTGGCCACGACCGAGCGCTGGCTCTCGCCCATCCTCAACTACGACCCGCACGCGCGGGCGCGGGGCGAGGCGGCTTAGGGCGCCCAGATCCTCCCCTCTGGGGGAGGTGGCCCGCAGGGCCGGAGGGGGGACGTTTTCAGCTTCCGCTGACGTCCTCCATCTCGCAACGACTTCCCCCTCCGTCGGCTTCGCCGACACCTCCCCCTTCAGGGGGAGGGGCGCTCTGGCCAAGTCGTCGGCTTTCAGGTCATCCTCTCCTCAATGAACGACCCTAGGGGAGTGGGGCGATGAACGGGAGCGGCGTCAGCCGTCGCGCGCTGGGCGCGTTGGCGGTAGGGGGAACGGCGGCGGGGCTGGCGGGATGCGCCGGACCCAAGGGCGGCGAAGTCCGGCCCAGGTCGCGCGACTTCCCCAAGGATTTCGTCTGGGGCACGGCCAGCGCGGCCTTCCAGACCGAGGGCTCGCCCACGGCCGACGGGCGCGGGCCCAGCGTCTGGGACGTGTTCCAGGACCAGCCAGGCAAGATCATCGACGGCTCGAACGCCAAGGTCGCCACCGACAGCTATCGCCGCTGGGCCGAGGACGTCGACTTGGTGGCCGGCGCCGGCATGGGGGCCTACCGGTTCTCGATCTCGTGGTCGCGGGTGCTGCCGACCGGGGCGGGAGCGGTGGCGCAGGCCGGGGTCGACCACTACAGCCGCCTGGTCGACCGGCTGCTGGAGAAGGGCGTGACGCCCTACGCCACGCTGTTCCACTGGGACCTGCCGCAGGCCGTGCAGGATCACGGCGGCTGGGCCAGCCGCGACAGCGCCAAGGCCTTCGCCGACTATGCCGCCTTGATCGGCGAGCGGCTGGGCGACCGGCTCAAGAAGATCATCGTGCTGAACGAGCCGGCGGTGCACACCGTGTTCGGCCACGTCACCGGCGAGCACGCGCCGGGGTTCAAGGACGTGGCCCTGCTGGGGCCGGTGACCCACCACATGAACCTGGCGCAAGGGATGGCGATCCAGGCCCTGCGCGCCGCGCACGGCGACCTGTCGATCGGCACCACCCTGGCCCTGCAGCCGTGCCGGCCTGCGGGCGGCGGCCTGGCGTTCTGGAACCGGCTGGCCTCGGATGGGCTGGACGCCCTGTGGAACCGGGCCTGGCTCGATCCCCTGCTGAAGGGCGAGTACCCCGACGAGATGAACGAGTTCCTGGGCGACCGGGTGCGCCCGGAGGACCTGGCGACCATCCGCCAGAAGGTCGACTTCATGGGGGTGAACTACTATGCGCCGGCCTACATGCGCCTGGCGCCGCTGTCGCCGGGCAAGATCAAGCCGGCCGATCCGCCCAGAGGCGCCGAGCGCGACGCCTTCGGCCGGCACGTCGATCCGTCGGGCCTGCTGGAAGTGCTGACGCGGTTGCGGGTCGAGTACGGCAATCCGCCGGTGTTCGTCACCGAGAACGGCTGTTCGGACCCGTTCGGCGACGGCAAGGCGATCCAGGCCGACACCTTCCGCATCGCCTTCCTGCGCCGGCACCTGCAGGCGGTGAAGGGGGCGATGGAGGCGGGCTCGCCCGTGAAGGGGTTCTTCGCCTGGTGCCTCGTCGACAACTGGGAATGGGCGCTGGGCTATCGCTCGAAGTTCGGGCTGGTCAGCCACGACCGGACGAGCGGGGCGCGCAAGCCCAAGGCGTCCTACGCCTGGTACGCGGCGCTGGCGCGGAGCGGGGTCCTGCCGACGGCGCCGTGAGGAGCGCCTGGCGGCGCCCCCCTCAGTCGCTCCGCGACAGCTCCCCCAGAGGGGGAGCATCTTGGCGCTTCAGATTCTCCCCCTCTGGGGAGGGTGCCCCGGAGGGCCGGAGGGGGTCTGCGCCGCCTCAGTCAGGCTTGCAGATCAGCACGTCCTTGCCGCCGCGCTTGGCGGGGACGAGGCTGCCGGCGCAGGCCTGCGGGTTGGCCGGGTCGATGATGATCTCGCGGCTGGCCGGCAGCTTGGCCGGGGTCGAGCCGATCGGCGTCAGGGGTTTGGCGGCCGGCTTCGCGGCCGTGGAAACCGGCTTCGCCACAGGCTTCTGGACGGCGGGCTTGGGCGCGGGCGCGGCGGGAGCCGAGGCTTCGATCTTGGCCGGCGCGGGCGTCTCGTTGAGCGTCTCTGCGGGCGGCGAAGGCGGCGCGGCTTGCGGTTCGGGCTCCGGAGCAGCCTGCGGCTCGACCGGCACGGCGCTCTTGACGTTGTAGTTCAGGGCCTGGCCCAGCAGGTTGGACTTGGTCTCCAGCGTCTTGGCGCGGGTCTCGCAGTCGCCCGGCGGCGACCAGCTCATCCACACCTGGGCCAGGCGCGCCTTGTCGACGGCTTCCGAACCGCCCCAGATCGAGCGGCCCTTCTTCATGGCGGCCGCGCCGTACTCCGAGATCGGGCGCGGGCTGGCCTTTTCGGCGGCGGTGATCGATGAGGCGTAGACCTTCAGGTCCGAGCGCGCCTGGATGCGCATCGCCGGATATTCCTTCAGCGCGGCGGCCGCGCCGTCGGGGCCGGGAAACGCCTTCTCGATACGCGTCACCTCGGGCATGACCTTGTCGTACAGGTCGACATAGCCGCTGAGCGCGCCGTAGCACCAGGCGATGTAGCCGTACTCGTCGGTCGGCGGCGTAGCGGCGGGCTGGGTGCGCGGGGGAGGGGCGGCGGTGGTCACGGGCGCGTCCTGCGCCATAAGGGCGAGAGCGAAGAGAAGGGCGGTCGCCATACGGCCGGGAATCCTTTTCGGTAGCGTCAGTAGAGCTGACTAGATCATTTCGGGCCGCATTGGGACCTCAGCATGGCGCCGAATGGTCAAAGTCGCGCGTCAAGCTCAGCCATAACGACGAAGACGCCGGATGGCTCCGAAGATGGCGACAATTCTGAACAAGTTTACATGTGCGATGCAGCAATCGCCGGGTGGGTCGCGTGCGATGCGTATGCTAGAAGGCCCCTCCGGTGCGGCATCCTGGCCGCGCCCCGATCCGTATCTTCCAAGACCCGCCGGCATTAGAATTCCCGCATGACCTTCTGGCGCAACATCGCAAGCATCGCGGCCCGCCGGCTGGACCTGGCGGAATGCGCGGAGTGTCCGCCGGGGCCTCCGGGGCAGGATCCGGCCTTCTCGACGGCCGTGACGGCGCTCGGCGCCAAGCTGGCCAAGGCCGACGGCAGCGCCGACGGCCACGAGTTCGCGGCCTTCTCGCAGGTCTTCCATCCCGACCCGGCGTCGGAGCAGAACATCCACCGCCTGTACGACCTGGCTCGCCAGACCACGCACGGCTTCGAGAGCTACGCCAAGCGGCTGGCCAAGCGCTATCGCTCGTGCCCGCAATTGCTGGAGGACGTGCTCGACGGCCTGTTCCACATCGCCAAGGCTGATGGCGCGGTGACCCAGGACGAGCTCGACTACTTGGAGCGGGTGGCCGAGCTGTTCGGCCTGTCGCCGCTGGCGTTCCGCCGCCTCAGCGCCACCCACCTGGGGGCCGGGGCCGACGATCCCTACGTGATCCTCGACGTGCCGGCCGACGCCGAGGACGAGGCGGTGCGCCGGGCCTGGAAGTCGGCTCTGTCGGACGCCCACCCCGACCGGGCCCGGGCGCGCGGCCTGCCGGCCGAGTTCATCGAGGTGGCCGAGGCCAAGGCCGCCGCAATCAACGCCGCGTTCAGCACCGTCATGCGCGAGCGGCGGGAACTCGGGCTGGCCGCCGCGGGTTGAACGGAAAAGTCTTTGTGATTGAACCCAATGGGTGTTCAGTTGACGTTCAGACCTCCAGAGCCAACCTAAGGGACGAGGACGGAGATTCTGGGCGCCCCGGCGCCGATCGAGGACGACGATGACCATGACCCTGGGCGCGAACATCGGCGCGACGCACTCTTCGGCTTGGCGCGGTCTGGCCGCGGTGGTCGGCGGCGTGGCCACGGCGATCGCGGTCTCGGTGGCAGCCGTCGTGGCGGTGGTGTTCGCCGCGACCCTGGTGGTGGTGGGTTTCATGGCCACCGCGCTTCTGGGTCTGGCCGCCTTCGCCCTGCGCGGCCGCCGCCAGGCCGCCCGCGCCAAGGCGTCCGCCGATCCCAACCTGATCGAGGCCCGCAATGTCGGCGGCCACTCGTGGGTCGCCTACGGCTGGAACGAACGGCGCTAGTCTTCCAGTTATCGGGCCTTGTCGACGTCGCGGCTGAGCCGTGACGCCTGGGTCGAGGTTTTCGATAACAGCCGGCGCAATCGCGCGTTCGCCTGGGGCGACGCTCTTCCATTCCCGATCAGGACGATGTGATTGAGCGTCCCGGCGCCGCCGAAGCAGCGGAGAAACGCCTCGAGGCCGTAGTCGTCGCGTCTTCGAACGCGCCGGGCCATGTCCTGCAGATCGCCGGCCCACTCAGGCTCTCCATGCGTGCGCAACAGGCGAGCGATCTCGTCTACCCGCGAGGTCAAGCTTTTCCAGCGATCGAGAAACCACAGCATGTGGTCAAGCTTAGGGTCTGGCCTGGTTGTAGGAAACGCTTGCCTTCGCCGCTCGTCGTCGTCCAACCTCCCGTTCAAACAACTGTTGGGGGGAAAGCATGATCGGCGTGGTGGCGACCCTGAAGGTGCAGCCGGACAAGACGGGCGAGTTCGAGGCGGTGTTCCTCGACCTGGCGGCCAAGGTGAAGGCCAACGAGCCGGGCGCGATCGTCTACCAGCTGACGAAGTCCAAGGCCGAGGCCGGGGTCTACAAGGTGCTGGAGCTCTACGCTTCCGCCGACGCGCTGAAGCATCACGGCGGAACCGACTATTTCAAGGCCTCCGGCGCGGCCATGGCGCCGTTCCTGGCCGGGCGGCCCGAGATCGAATATCTCGACGCGGTGGAGTAGGAGCCTTCCCAAGGCGACGGGCGCTCCCCAGATAACCGCAACCGTTGCAGTTTTTCTGTATGGCGCGAACCTGAAAACGACCGTTTAACTTGTTCGCGAAACTCCTCGCCCTCCGGAGCGCCCCATGGCCCTCGAAGCCCTTTTCAAGCCGTTCGAATTCAAGTCGCTGAAGCTGCCCAACCGGGTGGTGATGGCCCCGATGACCCGCTCGTTCTCGCCCGGCGGGGTGGCGACCGACGACGTCGCCGCCTACTACGCCCGCCGTGCGGCGGCGCAGGTGGGCCTGATCGTCACCGAGGGCACGGGCGTGGCCCGGCCGGCCTCTCTGAACGACGCCAACGTGCCGCGCTTCCATGGCGAGAAGGAACTGGCGGCCTGGAAGAAGGTCGTCGACGAGGTGCACGCGGTCGGCGGCCTGATCGCGCCGCAGCTGTGGCACGTCGGCTCGGCCAAGGGGCCGGCGCAACTGGGCAAGGTCGACAGCCCCTCGGGCGTGTCCAAGGCCGGCGGCGGCCAGTTCACCGAGCCGATGAGCGACAGCGACGTCGCCGACACCATCGCCGCCTTCGCCACCGCCGCGGCCGACGCCAAGCGCCTGGGCTTCGACGCCATCGAGCTGCACGGCGCCCACGGCTACCTGATCGATCAGTTCTTCTGGGACGGCACCAACCTGCGCGACGACACCTTCGGCGGTCCCAGCATCGCCGAGCGCAGCAGGTTCGCCGCCGAGATCCTGAAGGCCGTCCGCGCGGCCGTCGGTCCCGACTATCCGGTGATCATCCGCCTGTCGCAGTGGAAGCAGCAGGACTATGCGGTGAAGAACGCCGAGACGCCCCAGGCGCTGGAAGCCTGGCTGCAGCCGCTGGCCGACGCCGGCGCCGACATCTTCCACTGCTCGCAACGCAGGTTCTGGGAGCCGGAGTTCGAAGGCTCCGACCTCAACTTCGCCGGCTGGACCAAGAAGCTGACCGGCGCCCCGACCATCACCGTCGGCTCGGTGGGCCTGTCGGGCGAATTCATCGCGGCCTTCGGCGGCGAGGGCAGCCAGCCGGCCTCGATCGACGGCCTGCTCGAGCGTCTCGACCGCGGCGAGTTCGACCTGGTCGGCGTCGGCCGCGCCCTGCTGCAGGATCCGGAGTGGGTGGTGAAGATCCGCGACGGCCGCACCGACGAACTGCAGAACTTCAGCCGCGAGGCGCTGGGGGTTCTGTACTAGCCAGTCAAAGGAACCTCCCCCTCTGGGGGAGGCGGCCGAAGGCCGGTGGGGGGATATTTTCAGTCGCCAATGCGTCTGAACACCAGCGGGAACTCCCCCCCACCGATCGCTACGCGATCACCACCCCCACAGGGGGAGGTTCGCCGTGAGGGCGAGCGCCTTCCTTCGGCTCAGCCGTTGTAGTTCAGCCTCAGCCCCGGCCGGTTCCACCGCCCGCGCCAGAGCTTCCCCGTCCCCGAGGCGGTGATCCATACGTCCTGCATGTCGGCGCCGCCGAAGCAGAGGTTGGTGGTGATCACGTCGGGCACGGGCACGTGCTCGGTCGCGCCGTCGGGCGAGAAGGCGGTGATTCCGCCGTTGATGATCGTCGCCACGCACACCCGGCCGTCGGCCTCGACCGCCAGGCTGTCGAGCAGCTGGTAGCCCGGCAGGTTGCAGACCACGCGGCCGGGCTGCAGCGGCGCGGGCGGGACCAGTTCGCCGGGCGCGGCCACGTCGAAGGCCCACAGGCGTCCCAGCATGGTGTCGGCCACGTAGACCACGTCCTCGGCCGGCGACAGGCCCACGCCGTTGGGCGAGATCAGGTGGTCGCGAGCGCGGACGATGCGGCTGCCGTCGGTGCGCGCGTAGTACAACGCGCCGTATCTGCGGCCGTCGGGCGTCGAGCAGCCGTGGTCGGTGAACCACAAGCCGCCCTGCCGGTCGAAGACGATGTCGTTGGGGCCGACGAGGCGCTTGCCGTCGCAGGCCTCGTAGAGGGTGGTCACCGCGCCGGTCGAAAGGTCGACCCGCTGGATCGAGCCGCCCTCATGGCTGGCGGGGGTGGGGCCGGGGATGTTCAGGCCGCCCATGTCGAAGAACTCGAAGCTGCCGCCGTTGTTGGTGACATAGACCGCGCCGTCCGGGCCGATGGCCGCGCCGTTGGGGCCGCCGCCCAGGTCGGCGACCGTCTCGCGGGCGCCGTCGGGGGTGATGCGGGTGAGGGTCCGGCGCTGGATCTCGACCAGCAGCACCGAGCCGTCTGCCATGGCGACCGGGCCTTCGGGAAACTGCAGGCCTTCGGCGACGAGGGTCAGGTCCATGTCGTCTCGCTCCCTGGATGGGCGTCTCTGAGCGGACGCCTGGAAGTCGAGTAAACGTTCGTTTGAACCCGGCCGCAAGCGTCTCAGGCGCCGGCGAGCATCCGGGTCAGGTCTTCCGAGTCGAGGTCGCGCGGCGCCAGGCGCGCCGACTGGCCGGCCCAGAGGTTGGTGAAGTCGCCGTTGGTTCCGTCCTGGCGCAGCGGCGTCAGGGCGCCGCCGGCCAGCGGGAAGGGCGGCACGACGTGGCCGCCGATCGGCCCGACCTCGCGCATAAGGCGGTTGGCCACGCCGCGGGCCGGGCGGCCGGTGAAGACGTCGGTGATCATGGTGTTGTCGTCACGCGCCGCGTCGAGGGCGACGCGATGGGCGGGCGGGATCCTGGCTTCCGGCGTGAACAGATAAGCCGTGCCGACCTGCACGCCGGCCGCGCCCAAGGCCCGCGCGGCCGCGACGCCGCGCGCCTCGGCCACGCCGCCGGCGGCGATCACCGGAACCGAGACGGCCGCGACCACCTGCGGCAGCAGGGCGAAAAGGCCGGGCTGGGCGGCGGTGTCCAGGCGGTTGTCGATCGCCTCGCCGAAGCCCGGCAGGAAGGTGGCCCGATGGCCGCCGGCCTCGGCTCCCATGGCGATGACGGCGTCGGCGCCGTTGACCTCCAGCCAGACCGCCTCGGCGACGGTGGTGGCCGAGGACAGAATCCTGGCGCCGGAAGCCCGCACGCGGTCGAGCAGGGCCGGATCGGGCAGGCCGAAGTGGAAGCTAACGACCTCGGGGCGCAGATCCTCGACCAGGGCGCAGAAGGCCTCGTCGAAGGGCGCGCGGCCGCCGATCGGCGGCGCAGGCGCGGGATCCAGGCCCGCCTCGACATAGTAGGGCGCCAGCCGGGCGCGCCAGGCCATCATCCGCGCCGGATCGGGCGCCGGGGCGGCGTGGGCGAAGAAGTTCAGGTTCAGCGGGGCGTCGACGGCGGCCCGGAACTCGGCGATCGCCGCGCGGGCCTGGTCGGGCGTGTACTGGGCGCAGGCCAGCGCGCCCAGGCCGCCGCCGCGCGCCGCGCCGATGGCCATGGCGGGGGTGGTGGCGCCGGCCATCGGCGCCTGGAGCACCGGCGCCGCGACGCCGAGAAGGTCGATCAGCCGGCGGTCGGTCCAGGCGCTCATGGCAATCTCAGTTCAGGTCGAAGAGGTCGTAGGCGATCAGCTTCAGGCGCTCGTCGAAGAACGCCCGGCCGTAGCTGGAACGCTGAAGGGCGGCCTTGTCGACGCCGTGCTCGACGTCGGAGCCGCTGGCGCCGGGGGCGGCGCAGGGCACCGAAAGACGCAAGGCGGCGCCGACCTTCAGCTTCACGCCCGGCTCGGCGCGGACCACCTCGGCGGCCACGGAGCAGCGGCCGCGCACGCCGCGCGGAACGCCCACGTGCTTGACCGCGACCACCACGATCTCGGCGGCCTTGTCGCGAGCGGCCTGGCGCGCGTCGGCGGAGGGCGGCGTCGCGGACGCGGCCTGGGCCAGGACGAAGGCGGCCAGCAGGGCGCTCATTTGCGCTCCAGCACGCGGAACACGAATGGATAGTCGTCGCCCTCGCCAGCAGGGCGCTCCTCGCGGCGCACCTCGGTCCAGGCGCTCTCGTCGAAGGCGGGGAAGGCCACGTCGCCCTCGACCTGCGCCTGGACCTCGGTGACGTAGATGCGCTTGGCGCGAGGCAGGGCCAGCGCGAACAGAGCCGCGCCGCCGATCACGCAGACCTCCTCGACGCCGTCCTCTGCGGCCTGCTCCTTGCCGATCTGCACGGCCTCGGACCAGGTGTCGCAGACCACCGCGCCTTCGGCCTCGAACTTGTGGTCGCGGGTCAGCACGATGTTCAGCCGGCCGGGCAGGGGCTTCCTGGGCAGGCTGTCCCAGGTCTTGCGGCCCATGATCACCGGCTTGCCCAGGGTGGCGGCCTTGAACATCTGAAGGTCGGACTTCAGTCGCCAGGGCAGGTCGTTGTCGCGGCCGATGACGCCGTTGAGCGAGCGGGCCACCGGGCCGACGGTGAGAATGGGGGCGGTCATGGCGGCGAGTCTTAGCGGCCCGCCGCCGATAGCGGAAGGTCAGACCGAGACCGCCGCCTTGATGTGCGGGTGGGCCTCGTAGCCTTCCAGCGTGAAGTCCTCGTATTCGAAGGCGAAGAGGTCGGTCTTGTCGGCGATCTTCATCGTCGGGAAGGCGTAGGGCTCACGGGTCAGCTGCTCGCGGGCCTGGTCCAGGTGGTTCAGGTAGAGGTGGGCGTCGCCGAAGGTGTGCACGAACTCGCCCGGCTGCAGGCCCACGACCTTGGCGACCATCAGGGTCAGGAGGGCGTAGCTGGCGATGTTGAACGGCACGCCCAGGAACACGTCGGCGCTGCGCTGGTAGAGCTGGCAGGACAGCTTTCCATCAGCCACGAAGAACTGGAACAGGCAGTGGCAGGGCGGCAGGGCCATGTCCTCGACGTCGGCCGGGTTCCAGGCCGACACGATATGCCGGCGGCTGTTGGGGTTGGTCTTCAGGCCTTCGACCAGGTTGACGATCTGGTCGATCGACTGGCCGCCATTTCCGTCTTTGGCGGGCGTCGCCCACGAGCGCCATTGCTTGCCGTAGACGGGGCCGAGCTCGCCGTTCTCGTCGGCCCATTCGTCCCAGATGCGCACGCCGTTGTCCTTGAGCCAGGCGATGTTGGTCTCGCCCCTCAGGAACCACAGCAGCTCGATGATGATCGAGCGCAGGTGCAGCTTCTTGGTGGTCAGGACCGGGAAGCCCTTCGAAAGGTCGAAGCGGATCTGGCGGCCGAAAACGCCCAGGGTGCCCGTGCCGGTGCGGTCGCCGCGCTGCACGCCGTTCTCGAGGATGTCGGCCAGCAGGGCGAGATACTGCCGCTCGGGATGGTCGGCGGCGGCGGCTTTCGGGGCGTCGAGGACGGCGGTGGTCATGGGGCGCACAATCGCGACGAATCGAGCCCGTGGCCAATCACAAAAACGCCCCGCGCGGCGAGCCGGCGGGGCGTTCTCGTCTAGAT
The DNA here is from genome assembly GCF_003722335.1 of Caulobacter flavus. Classification (GTDB taxonomy): domain Bacteria; phylum Pseudomonadota; class Alphaproteobacteria; order Caulobacterales; family Caulobacteraceae; genus Caulobacter; species Caulobacter flavus. Next base: position 5,224,185 of record NZ_CP026100.1, on the reverse strand, counting down.
GGCGGAGCGGCTTACTTGCCGGGCTCCAGGCCCGTGTTCAGCACCCAGCCGACGTTGTCGTTCTCGTCGGCCACTTCCCACCACAGTTCCTGCTTCTTGCCGGTGGGATAGACGATCGAGCCGGCCGGCAGGGCGCGGATCAGCTTGCCGGCGGCCACCGGGGTGGCGCGCATGTTGACGACGCGCGTGGCCACGAACGACTTGGTCGGGGCGGCCTGCGCCGAGGCGGCGCTGTCGCCGACCAGGCCCAGTTCGCCGACCATCTTGGAGTAGCTGTTGATGAAGGCCAGCGTGATGATGCGGCCGATCTCGGTGTCTTCGTAGCCGCCGCCGACAGCGCCGGCGAAGCCGATGCCGCCGCCCGCGCCCCAGCCGATGTCGTTCTTCACGGCGTAGCCTTCCTGGACGGCCACGGTCTCGGTCGTGCGGACGTTGGTCAGCGACAGGACGGTGTTGGCTTCCAGCTTCTTGGTCTTGATGCCGCCGACCAGCGCGCCGGCCCGGCCGCCGATCAGGCCGCCGATGGCGCCGGCCACCGCGCCGCCGCCGGCGTTGCTGTCGCTGGCCTGCACTTCGGCCACCAGCACGTAGTCGGCGGCCTTGATCTGGCCCTGGCCGACGTTGGAGCCGCGCTGCAGGCCCAGATTGCCGCCGATGTTGCGCTCGATCTGGGCGGCGTTGAGGCCAGCGCCCCGGTCGACCAAGTTGAAGCAGCCCGACTTCTGGACGATGGCGCGCAGCAGCTTCTGCGGCGAGGCCAGGTTGTACTGGGTCCAGCCGCGGGGATCGTCGCCGTCGATGATTGACAGCGTGCCCAGCTTGCGCGTGCAGCGCGGCACTTCGGCCTGCGCCTGGGTCTGCAGCTGCTGGGCCTTGGTCGGCTTGGCCTGGGCGAACGCCTCGACCGGAGCCGCGACGCAGACGATCGCGCCGGCCGCGAGCATGAGTTTCTTCATCGACATAGACAGCGCCCTCCAGGCCCCTTCGAATTCGGGCCGGACACTACAGTATCGATTGCACGCAAGCCAAGCTCGCCTAACCGGCGAACCCGCCTTCATCGAGGAAAGTCTGCTCGGCCGGGGTGGTTTCACGGCCCAAAGCGTCGTTTCGATGCGGAAAACGGCCGAAACGGGCGATGATGTCGCGGTGGATGATCGCCCACTTGATGGCGTCCTCGTCGCCGGTGTCGGCCTGCATGCCTGCGCACAGCTCGATGCACAGCTCCTGGTCGGCCAGGGATTCGGAGTGCTCGAACGGCAGATAGAAGAAATAGCGCAGCTCGGGCGGCACGGCGGTGTCGTGACCCTGGGCGATGGCGGCCCTGGCCACCGCGCGGGCCTTGCCGTCGGTGGCGAAGGCGTGGCCGCTGCGGCGGTAGAGATTGCGGGGGAACTGGTCGAGCACGATGATCAGGGCCAGCGAGCCCTCGGGCGTCTCGATCCAGGAATCGTAGTCGCCGCGCGCGGCGGCGTGATGGGTGGGTTCGTATTTCAGGCGGATGGCCTCGTCGAAGGCCCAGTTCTTCTCGAACCACTTCTTGGGACCAGCCTCGGTCCAGAAGCCCAGGATGTCCTGCGGTCGGGCGGCCATGGCCTTCTCCTGCGGGTTTCGTTCAATTGCGGTTCATGCGCCAAGCGCGACACTGTGATCAAGGGATGAGCTACGGGCCGGCGCAAGGCCCCTTGGAGCATGAGATGAAACGTCTGATCACCGTCGCGATGATCCTGTCGCTGACGGGCGGCGCGGCGGCCCAGGCCGGCTCCGCCGCGACGGTCCTGGCGATGCAGCAGCAGAACGAGCGTGGCGACCGCGGCGATCGCGGTTCCCGTCCGGACCGTGGCCCGCGCGCCGACCGCGGCGACCGCCAGGAAGGCGGCTGGCGCGGCGGCGGCGGCCGGGTGAACGACTCCGCGCCCCAGCAACCGCGTCCCGCGCCCGAGGCGCGTCCGGCGCCGCAAGCGCCCCAGGCTCCGCAGGCCGATCGTGGCGATCGCGGAGACCGCGGCGGCTGGCAGGGCAGGGGCGACCGCCCCGGCGGCGAGCGTCCCGATCGTGGCGACCGCCCGGATCGTGGTGATCGTCCTGATCGCCCGAGCGGCGGCTGGCAGGGCGGGCAGGACCGCGGCGATCGCGGTCCCGACCGCAACGATCGCCCCAACCGCCCCGGCGGCGAGCGTCCCGACCGTCCGAGCGGCGGCTGGCAAGGCGACCGTGGGGGCGACCGTGGTCCCGATCGCGGCCGTCCCGGCGGCAGCTGGCAGGGCGGGGATCGCGACCGCGATCGCCCCGGCCCGCGTCCCGGCGACCAGCGCTGGCGCGACCGCGACAACGGCCGTCCGCAGTACGATCAACGTCGCTGGCGGCCCAGCTACCGCGCGCCCCAGCGCTATCGCGCCCCGGCCTACCGCTATCCGCGCGGCTGGTACGTGAACCGCTGGAGCTTCGGCGACTATCTGCCGGGCGGCTGGTACTCGAGCTCGTACTACCTCGACTGGTTCCGCTACGGCCTGCCCATGCCGCCGATCGGCTGCGAATGGGTGCGGGTCGGCGGCGACGCCATCCTGGTCGACGTGTGGTCGGGCGAGGTGCTGAGCGTCTACTACGACCTCTTCTGGTAACGGCCGAAGGCCTGAACGTCGAAAGCCGCGCTTCCTTGCGGGAGCGCGGCTTTCTCGTGTTCGCTCGCTGGGTCTTACGACGCGGTGATCGTGGGATCCCAGACGAAGTAGCCCAGCACCTGCAGCGAACCGGAGTGGTATTGCAGCACGGCGAACGAGACGTTGTAGTTGCCCGTGCCGGCCTGGACGATGTCGGCCGTCAGGTAGAAGTCGTATTGCGGCGTCGCCGAGAAGGTCGGCGGCAGGGTGATGTTGCCGGGCGTGGTGCCGGGCACCGGGGTCTCGACGTTCAGCAGCTTGCCGCCGGTGGTCGACGTCACCTGCGTGCCCGAGAAGATCACGATGTTCTGCAGGTTGGCCGAGTAGCTGGTGTTGCCCGACTGCGAAACCATGCGCCAGCGCACGGTGTCGCCCACGTCGGCCGAGATCGACAGGTCGCCCGAGGCCTGGCCGCTGCGGACGAACTCGTTCGGCGCGACCATGTAGGCGTAGTTGTGGCCGATCGGGGTCGGCGCGCTCGGGTTCTGGCTGGGATTGTTGATGCTCGCCAGCAGGTTGGCCGTGTCGACGACGATCTCGATGTCGATGATCTCACTCATTTCGATGCCCTCCCAATGTTCGCCTTCAGGTTGCAAGGCGGGTTGAAGGTGCGACGGTCGCAACCTGGAGTCAATTTGAGCAATTAATAAATCTTAGGTTGTTTTTGCACATCTTTCGCCCGAAGCGCGCGGGTGAGGGCGCCCCCGCGAGACGGCTCTTTCGCGTTTGGGAGGGCTTTTTCGCCTCAGTCGGGCTATTTAAGCGTCGCCGAACGTCGCTCATGGCGCGCCCTGCCTTGACGAGGCGGCAAAAAAACGCTCAAACGCCCGCCTTTCCCGCTTCCTGATTGCGTGAGGCGGGCAGATTGACCAGTCCTGGAGAAGAAATCATGCGCGTCTACTACGACCGCGACGCCGACCTCGCCCGCATCCTGGACCGGAAGATCGCCATCGTAGGCTATGGCAGCCAGGGCCACGCTCACGCCCTCAACCTTCGTGACAGCGGCGTGCCGAACGTGGCCGTCGCCCTGCGCCCGGGCTCGCCCTCGGCGAAGAAGGCCGAGGCCGAAGGCCTGAAGGTCATGTCGGTGGCCGACGCCGCCGCCTGGGCCGACCTGATCATGATCCTGGCGCCCGACGAGCATCAGGCCGCGATCTACAAGAACGACATCGCCCCCAACATCCGTGACGGCGCGGCCCTGCTGTTCGCCCACGGCCTGAACGTCCACTTCGGCCTGATCGAGCCGAAGGACACCATCGACGTGCTGATGGTCGCCCCGAAGGGCCCGGGCCACACCGTCCGCGGCGAGTACCAGAAGGGCGGCGGCGTGCCCTGCCTGATCGCGGTGCACCACAACGCCACCGGCAACGCCCTCGACCTTGGCCTGGCCTACGCCTCGGCCATCGGCGGCGGCCGCTCGGGCATCATCGAGACCAACTTCCGCGAGGAATGCGAAACCGACCTGTTCGGCGAGCAGGCCGTTCTCTGCGGCGGCACGGTCGAGCTGATCCGCGCCGGCTTCGAAGTGCTGGTCGAGGCCGGCTACGCGCCGGAAATGGCCTACTTCGAGTGCCTGCACGAGCTGAAGCTGATCGTGGACCTGATCTACGAAGGCGGCATCGCCAACATGAACTACTCCATCTCGAACACCGCCGAGTACGGCGAGTACGTCACCGGCCCGCGCGTCGTGACCGCCGAGACCAAGGCCGAGATGAAGCGCGTGCTGGAAGACATCCAGTCGGGCAAGTTCGTCCGCGACTTCATGCTCGAGAACGCCGTCGGCCAGCCGTCCTTCAAGGCGACCCGCCGCCGCGCTTCCGAGCACCAGATCGAGGAAGTCGGCGCGCGTCTGCGCGGCATGATGCCGTGGATCGCCAAGAACAAGCTGGTGGACGTCACCAAGAACTAAGCGTCGGCCTCACGGCTGAACGGATGACGGCGGGCTCGCAAGAGCCCGCCGTTTTTCGTTTGGCCTAGGGGCCGTGCTCAACTGCGCGAACAATTCTGCTCGTCATCCCGGCGAAGGGCCGCGTAGCGGACCGTAGAGCCGGGACCCAGGGGTCACCCGCATTGCGCCGGCCCCTGGGTCCCGGATAGGCGCTTCGCGCTTTCCGGGATGGCGAGTGATAAATGATTGAATTTCTTGGGTCCGATATCCCGCTCGGTTGAGTCCACACCCTAGCCGAGCACGAACACTGGACCCCAGGCCACCTGGTATTTGTGCGTCCCGCTGCTCAGATGCGGGCGCAGCTGCCAGGCGCCGGGCGGAATGTTCACCGGCTGGGGCCGCTCGACATAGGTCTGGGTCAGCACGTCGCCGCCGGGCTCCGACAGCGAGAATTGGTCGATGCGCGGGCTGGCGCGCGAGAGAGCCGCGGCGATGGCGTCGACGCTGGCGGCGCGCAGCGGGGCGGGCGCGGCCAGGCGAGCGGAGACCTCGGCATAGACGCCGACGGCGATCACTTGCGCACCCTCGCGCAGGGCGGCGTAGGCGACGTGGGTGAAGCCCGGAGCCAGCAGGTTGGCGCGATGGCCGGGGCTGGTCTTCCACTGGCCCATGATCTGGTCGGGGCGCACCTGGCCGGCGGCGTTGCGGCGCATGGCTATGTTCTCGGCCGGCGCGCCGACGAGGTCGCGGGCGAGCAGGCCCACGCGGGCGGCCGGGCCGAAGCCCTCGCGGGTCATGTGATCGTAGATCTGGCTGCGAGCGATGTCGGCGGCGTGGGCGCGGGCAGCGAGCGCCAGACCGGGATCGAAGCGCAGGGGCGCAAGGCCGCGGGCCTCGCGGAAGGCGTCGCCCTGGTCGATCAGCTCGCGCTCGAAATCGGCGTCGAAGTCGCCCCGGCGGGCGGCCATCTGCTCACGCAGCCGGCGCTCGTAGGCGAGATAGGTCTGGGCGGAGGCGGCTCGCGCCAGGGCCGGGACGGTCAGGGGGGCGGCGAGGGCGGAGGCGCCCAGGGCCAGGGCCGTGCGGCGGGACAGGGCGGTCATCGGCGGACGGTTCGATCTCCAGGACGGTTGGCATCAAACAGTTGACAGGCGGGGGCGGTCGTCCGCTCTAAGGCCGGATGCGACCTGTCCGTTCCCTCTGGCTGGCTGGGCCCGAAGCCTGGCTCCCTGACGCCGAAGCTCAAGACCTGCGCCGGAAGGCCCTGTGCCTGGACGCGGGCTTCAAGCCGTTTTCGGGCGGACAGGCCGCGCCGGGAGACGACTTCAGCTCGGAAATCCAGGCCCGCGAACTCTACATGGAGCGCATGGCCCAATTGCGTCAGGTCGATGCGGCGATCGTCAACCTGACCCCCTGGCGCGGCCCGTCCTGCGACGCCAGCGTCGCCTTCGAGGCCGGGGTGCTGGCGGGCCTGGGCAGGCCGGTCTTCGCCTACCTCAACGTCGAGGACGAAAGCCTGGCCGAATATGTCGACCGGGTCGACGTGCTGGTCGGCGCCGAGCGCGGCGAGGACGGGATCTGGCGCGACGAGAACGGCTGCGTGGTCGAGGATCTGGGCCTGCCGGAAAGCGTGATGCTGTGGGCCGAGGCCCGCCGGCTGTTCGTCATCGTCACGCCCGAACCGCTGCACGACCTGACGGGGCTGGAGATGTGCCTGCAGGCGCTGCGGCTGTACGCGGAGTAGGGGAGAGCCCCCTCAGTCGCTCCGCGACAGCTCCCTCAAACGGCCGGATGGGGTCTCACCCGCCATTGTACCCGCCGATGATCGGCAGCACCTCGCCGGTGATGTAGCTGGCTGTCTGGGGCGAGGCCAGGAACACGTAGGCCGGCGCGATCTCCTCGGGCTGGGCGGGGCGCTTCATCGGCGTCTTGCCGCCGAACTCGGCGACCTGCGGCCCGAGCTTGTCGGCCGGGTTCAGCGGCGTCCAGACCGGCCCCGGGGCCACGGCGTTGACCCGGATGCCCTTGTCGACGAGGTGCGTCGCCAGCGACCGGGTGAAGGCGTGGATGCCGCCCTTGGTCAGCGAATAGTCCAGCAGGTCCTTGTTGCCCAGCAGGCCGGTCACCGAGCCGGTGTTGATGATCGATCCGCCGGGAGCAATGACCTTCACGGCCGCCTGGGCCATGTGGAAGTAGCCGTAGAGATTGGTCTTCAGCGTGCGGTCGAAGTGCTCGGGCGTCAGGTCCTCGAAGGTCGTGACATGCTCCTGGAAGGCGGCGTTGTTGACGAGCACGTCGAGCCGGCCGAGCTTGCGCACGGTCTCCGCCACGGCGGCCTGCGCGTATTTCGGATCGGCCACGTCGCCGGGCAGCAGGATGGCGCGGCGGCCCTCGTTCTCGACGGCCGCCTTGGTCTCGGCCGCGTCGCGGTCCTCGTCGAGATAGGCGATGGCCACGTCCGCGCCTTCACGGGCGAACAGCACGGCCACGGCCCGGCCGATGCCGCTGTCGGCGCCGGTGATCAGCGCGACCTTGCCCTCCAGCTTGCCCGAGCCCTTGTAGAACGGCGCGTCGTACATCGGGGCGGGATCGAGCCTGTGCTCCTGACCGGGCTTCTTCTGGTGCTGCTCTGGAAACGGCGGAGCAGGGTAGGGGCGCGCGCCGGCCTGCATGGCCTGGGGTTTCTTGTTCTCGCCGCCCTCGTCATCGAACGAGCGCTGCTCCTTGGCGTCCAGCGGGGCCTGGATGTCGCGCTGCGCCTTGGCGGCGCGTTGTCCGGCGGCTTCGAAATCCTTGTCGGTATCGGTCATGGCGGTCTCCCTGCGGCCCCGAGACGGCGGAAACCGGCAGGGCGGGGACGATGTTCCAAGCGCCAGCGCAGGCCACGTCGCGCGCGCCCTTGCCCAATCGATGGGCATCAGCCACCTTCCGGCCCCGTTTGGAAAGGCCCACCCCATGTCGCGTCCCGCGGCCGCGCCGGCTTCCGGGAAGCCGCGCGGCGTCATCGTCTCCGACCTGATCGAACTGCTGCGCCTGGCCGGGCCAGTGGTGCTGTCACGCCTTGGGATCATGGTCATGGGCCTGACCGACGCCATCGTCGTCGGCCACTTCTCGGCCCGGCAGCTGGGTTTCCACGCCATGGCCTGGGCGCCGACCTCGGTGTTCGTCACCGTGACCGTCGGCCTGCTGGTCGGGACCCAGGTGATGGGCTCGCGCGCCATGGGGGCGGGACGGCCGCACGAGGCCGGGGCGGTGCTGCGCCGGGGCGTCGTCTATGCGTTCTGGCTGGGCGTGGCCGGCTCGGTGCTGCTGGCCCTGGGCGCTCCGCCGCTGCTGCATCACGTGGGCATCGAAAAGGCCTTGGCCGACGGCGCGACCGCGCCGCTGATCGTGTTCTCGCTGTCGCTGACCCCCTATGCGCTGAGCGTGGCCCTGAGCTTCTGGCTCGAGGGGCTGGGCCGGCCGGGCCTTGTGACCGTCAACATGTGGGTGGCCAACCTGATTAACCTGGCGGTCAACCTGCTGCTGGTGCCCGGCGTCATGGGCCTGCCGGCCATGGGCGCTGTAGGCGCGGCCTGGGCCACCTTCGTCGCCCGCACCGCCTTCACGATCATGCTGGCGGTGGTGATCTGGCGCCTGAAGGACGCCCGCGCCATGGGGGTGTTCGACAAGCCGCCGCGCGATCGCGCCGCCGAGAAGGAACAGCGCCGGGTCGGCTACGGGGCCGGCAGCTCCAACCTGTTCGAGGTCTCGGCCTTCGCCGGCATGAGCCTGGTGGCCGGCTGGCTGGGCGGCCTCAACGTCGCCGCCTGGGCCGTGGTGCTGAACGTGGCTGGGGTGATCTTCATGGTTCCGCTGGGCCTGGCGACGGCCACGGCGGTGCAGGTGGCCCGCGCCCACGGCGCGCGCGATCCGGCGGGCATGAGCCGGGCTGGCTGGGTCTCGTTCGGCGTCACCGCCGTCTTCGCCCTGGTGGTGGCCGTGCTGCTCTATCCGCTGCGTCACCTGGTTGCCGGCGCCTACACCGCCGACCCGGCCGCCATCGCCCTGATCGGCCCGGCCCTGGCGCTGACCTGCCTGTTCCTGGTGCCCGACGCGGTGCAGGTGGTCTGCGCCCAGGCGCTGCGGGCGCGGGGAGAGGTCTGGGTTCCCGCCGGCACCCACATGGTCGCCTACGCCCTGATCATGGGGCCCCTGGCCTGGTGGCTGGCCCTGCCGATGAAGCTGGGCGTGGACGGCATCGTCTGGTCGGTGATCGTCACCAGCTTCGCGGCGGCGGCGATGCTGCTGGGCCGGTACCGGATGCTGGATCGGCGGGCCTGAACGCCCGCGGCGACCCCCTCAGTCGCTCCGCGACAGCTCCCCCAGAGGGGGAGCATCCAAGCGTCAAGATCGTCCCCTTTGGGGAGGTAGCCCGGAGGGCCGTGAGGCGGCTCTCTAGACCGAAGCGCCCAGGATCCAGCCTTCCTGGGTCTGCACGTCCTCGACCAGCGCCTCGGGCGCATCCTTGGGCGGCCCGAACAGGGCGGCCAGCTTGCCGGCCTCGTCGAGCTTGGCGAAATGTTCGGCCAGGCCGCGCACCTGGGCCAGGTCCTTGATCTCGCCAGGGGCGGGAACGGCCTTGATCAGCGACGGATAGACCTCGGCCACGACCGCCTCGACGCCGTCGAGGTCGGCTTCGGTCAGGGTCTTGAAGCCGGTCTCGAACGGCCAGACGCGCACGGTTTCGTCGCGGGCGTCCTTCAGGCGGCGCACAGCCGGGATGCCCATGATCGCCTGACCGCCGACCGAGCCGTTGTAGTAGAGCTTCCAGATCGAGTGCGCGCCTTTCGCCGCCACGTCGGCGTGGCGGAACTCCGGCAGGTCGCTCGGGCCATGTTCGCGCGTGCGCTTGGGCTGCAGGGTCGTCAGGGCGTCCTTGGGCGGGCAGCCCCAGAACGGGAACGGCCCGCCGGTTAGGCGACGGTTGATCTCCGAGCCCACGCCGAAGCGGTTGTTGGTGTTGTCGGCCTTGTCCTTGACCATCTTGTTCAGCTGGTCCCAGACCGCGCGCCAGGGCGTCGCGCCCGGCAGGTTCAGGGCCTGGGAGAAGCCGCGCGGAAAGCCCAGCGGGAAGTCGAAGCCCACCAGCGCGCGCTCGCCGCGCTTCTTCAGGTCGTCGAGGATGACGGCGAGCTTGGCCTCGGCTTCGTTGCGGGTGGCCGGGTTGTAGCTTTCGAAGGTCAGGCGGAAGCGCACGTCGCGCTTGAGCACGCCGATCCAGACGGAGTCGGCCCCGGTGGTCGGCTTGGCCGCCGCGCTCCAGTCGACGATCACATAGGCGCTGAAAAGCCGCGACACGGCGGAGGCTCCGTCAAATCCAAACGAAGCGCGCTTCTACTCCCCCGGAGGGCGAGCCGCCAGCCGTAGCGAAGCTTGAGTACGTGTTTCCGTCGCGTCCGTATCGACGGGCAACAAAAAAGCCCCGCCGACGACGGCGGGGCTTTTCGGTTTCGACGATCGGGCCTTCAGGCCGCGGTCTGCTCGGCGGGCGCCAGGGCGGGGGCCTTGGCCTTGCCGACGTTCCAGCGGACCGGCGGCTCGCAGACCGGGCCGAGGGCGGCGCGGACGATCGCCGGCGGCGTACGCTCGTCGGGGGTCATGAACAGGCCGTTGGCCTTCAGCGCCAGGCCGGCGGCCTTGCTGGCGCCCAGCATGGTCAGCGGCACGGCCAGGATCAGGCCGGCCAGGATCGGGGCGGTGGCGGTCAGCAGGTCGGGCGTGAACCAGAACAGGCCGGCCAGGGTCAGGCCCGTGGCGCTGATCCAGCCCATGGCGGCGCAGGCCTCCTTGAAGGCGACCTTGTCGGCGTCGCGGCGCTGGGCGCTCCAGCCGCCGACGCGGCCGGCCAGGATCTCGACCACGGCGCGGGTCTGGGTGAACATCAGCATCGGGGCGACCAGGGCCGAGAGCAGCATCTCGACGCCGAGGCCCGCCATCACGCGACGACGGCCACCGAAGCCCTTCAGCTCGTGTTTGCGCATGAAGATCAGCGTGGCGCCCAGGATCTTGGGACCGAACAGCAGCACGAAGGTGATGATCATCGCCCAGGCCGTGGCCTGGATCTCGCGCCAGTCGATCAGGGCGTGGGCGGCGGCCTGCAGGTCGGCCATCGTGAAGGCGGCCTTCTTCACCTCGGGCATCAGGGCGCGCGAGATGACGCCGGCCGACAGGGCCACGAACCAGATCGGCGACAGGGCGTAGCTGAGCACGCCGATCACCAGGTGCAGGCGGCTCATCCAGTGCAGGCCCGGCAGGCCGATCAGCGGCACGTGCTGGACGTTGCCCCGGCACCAGCGACGGTCGCGGGTGGCGAAGTCGAGCAGGTTGGAGGGGCTCTCCTCGTAAGAGCCTTCCAGGTAGGGGGCCAGGTGCACGGCCCAGCCGCCGCGGCGCAGCAGGGCGCTTTCCAGGGCGTCGTGGCTCATCACCTCGCCGCCGAAGGGCTTGGGGCCGTTCAGCGAGGGCAGGCCGCAGGTCTGGGCGAAGGCCTTGGTGCGGATGATGGCGTTGTGGCCCCAGAACGAGCTTTCCGAACCCGACCACCAGGCCAGGCCCGTCCAGGCCACGCGGCCGTAGAGCTTGGTGGCGAACTGCAGGGTGCGGGCGAAGATCGTCTGGCCGTTGATGATGGTCGGCATGGTCTGGATCAGACCCACGCCCGGATGACGCTCCATGGCGTCGGCCAGGCGGACCATGGCGTCGCCGGTCATCAGGCTGTCGGCGTCGAGCACCAGCATGTGCTCGTAGTCGCCGCCCCAGCGGGCGACCCAGTCGGCGACGTTGCCGGCCTTGCGGCCCGTGTTCTCGGCGCGGCGGCGATAGAAGACGTGGCTGGAGGCCTCCCGGCGGAAGCGGGCGAAGCAGGCCTGCTCGGCCAGGGCCACCGCCGCGTCGCGGGTGTCGGAGATGATGAAGATATCGAAGGCGCGGCTGTTGCCGGTCTCGGCGATCGAGGCGTCCATGGCCCGCAGGCGGGCGAACACCGCCTGGGCGTCCTCGTTGTAGACCGGCATCAGGATCGCCGTGCGGGCGCGCGGCTTGGGCATCGGCTTCGTGCTATCGATGCCCAGCGGATCCTTGGGCGTGCGCAGCAGCACCACGAAGCCGGCGACGGCGGTGACGAACCACAGGGCCAGCGCCAGAAACAGCGGGGCCAGCAGGGTCAGGCAGACGGCTTCCAGGCGGGTGACGCCGCCGAGCGCGACGGTGTCGAAGGTGGCCTTCCAGCCTGCCGCGCCCATGATCGCCGTGGCGACGAAGATCACCCAGCGGCGCATGACCGTTTCCGAGCCCGGGCCGCGCACGGCGCGCGCCGCGCCCTGCCAGAAGCCCAGCGGCTGCACCGGCATGGCCAGGGGGGCCTCGGTCGGGATCTCGACCCGGTCGCGCGGGGCGATCACGGTTTCGAAGGCCACGGGCGTGGAGGTGGCCAGGTCGAAGAAGGCGCCGCGTTCGGTCATCGGGTCCGTCTCGGTGATCCGACCGTGGTCGGACGAAATGCAGAGCTTCGATTTCGCGCCGAACGCCTTCACGGGACGCCTCCGGTCCGCTAGGGATCGGTCGCGCTCTGCAAGGGTCTGGCGTTGAACGAAGTCCGGCGGAGGAAACCGCCGACGCACCTAGGGTAAAACTTTGATCACGAAATCGCTATCGAAAATGTGATCCATTTCGCAGGTGCGGTGAAAAAACTGTGCAAATGCGCAAAGATGGGCTGCGGGGAGCCCGCTGGAGACAGGTCAAGATTATGAAATTCAAGGCGGTTTTAGCGTGTCTCGCGGTTGCGGCCCTGGTCGGCTGCGGACCGAGCGGGGAGAACGAGGGTTCGAAATCGCCCGCCGCCCAGCCCGCGCCACCGATCTCGACGGCGCTGCAGCATGAGACTCAGGCCGTGATCGCCAGCGTCGAGGGCCAGGTGCTCACGCTCGATCACGACGGCGCGAGCGCCGCGCCGCTGGCCGCCGGCCGCACCGTCTTCCAGGCCTATGGCGACGTGCTGGCCGAAGCCCCGCTGGAGCCGGGCGCACGGGTGACGTTCAAGTTCCGCAAGGTCGCTGTCGGCGAGGGCTGGGAACTGACGGAGATGCGGGGGCGGTAGCAGGAAGGTCCTCTCCCTGTGGGAGAGGTGTCCGCGAAGCGGACGGAGAGGGGAGTGGAGCGAAATCGGCCGCCTTTTCGAAAGCTGAAAACGTCCCCCCTCCGGCCCTCCGCGCCACCTCCCCCAGAAGGGGAGGATCTACGCCGCAGATGCTCCCCCTCTGGGGGAGCTGTCGCGTAGCGACTGAGGGGGCTTTCCGCCCCTACAGCTTCACCAGCATCTTCCCGAGGTTCTCGCCCGAGAACAGCTTGATGAAGGCCTCGGGCGCGCGCTCGACGCCTTCCTCTACGGTCTCCTTCCACGTCAGCTTCCCGGAATTGATCCAGTCGGCCATGTCGCGGACGAAGGCCGGGAACAGGTCGTAGTGGTTGGAGACGATGAAGCCCTCCAGCCGCAGGCTCTTGCCCACCGCCTGGATGATGTTGGCCGGGCCGGTCGGGCGGCCGGTCTCGTTGTACTGCGAGATCATCCCGCACAGGGCGAAGCGGCCGAACGGGCGGGCCGAGTTCAGGGCCGCCTCGAGGTGCGCGCCGCCGACGTTCTCGAAATAGACGTCGATGCCCTTGGGGGCGACCTTGGCCAGTTCGGCGACGACGTCGGGCGTGGCCTTGTAGTCGATCACGTGGTCGACGCCGATCTCCTTGAGGAAGGCGACCTTCTCGGGGCCGCCGGCCGAGCCAATGACGGTGTGGCCCTTGATCTTGGCGATCTGGCAGACGACCGAACCCACCGCGCCGGCGGCGGCCGAGACGAAGACGATGTCGCCTTCCTTCAGCGCCGCGACCCTCAGCAGGCCGGCGTAGGCGGTCATGCCGGGCATGCCGGCCACGCCCAGGAAGGCCTGGGGCGGCATGCCGTGCGTGGACAGCTTCATGATCCCGCCCATCGGGCCGGCGGCCGCCAGGGCCTTGGGATTGGCGTTGTAGGCCTCGCGCCAACCGAACATCGAGCTGACGATGTCGCCGACCTTGAAGTCCGGATCGTTGGAGGCCGTCACCTCGCCGACAGCCCCGCCCTGCAGCGCCTTGCCCAATTCGAACGGCGGCACGTAGCTCTTCCGGTCGGTCATGCGGCCGCGCATGTAGGGGTCGACCGACATCCAGAGGTTCTTCACCTGGATCTCGCCGTCGCCGGGCGGGGGCAGCTCGACACTGGCCAGTTCGAAGTTCTCGGTGGTCGGCACGCCGACGGGACGGCTCTTGAGGCGGATCTCACGCGACGTGGTCATGGCGACCTCCCTTTGTGTTCTCGTTCAAACGAATGTTTAGCCCTGGCGCGCGCCCGCTGCCAAAGCTTTTCGCAAGCGGTCGAAGCGGCTAGAGACGAGCCATGACCCAAGAAGCGCAAGTGCAAGTTCTGAAAGCTGGTATCGTCGGCGCCGGCGTGTTCGGCGGCTATCACGCCAAGAAGTATGTCGAGCTGCCGGGCGTCGAACTCGTCGCCGTGTTCGACATCGATCTTTCTCGCGCCGAAGCCCTGGCCGGCCCGCTGGGCGCCAAGGCCTATGACGACATGGACGCCTTCCTGGCGGCCGTCGACGTGGTCACCGTCGCCACCCCGGCCGTGCACCACGCCAAGGCGGCGCTGGCGGCGCTGAAGGCGGGCAAGCCGGTCTATTCCGAAAAGCCGCTGGCCGTGTCGCCCGAAGACGCCGACGCCCTGATCGCCGCCGCCGCCAAGGCCGGCGTGCCGCTGGCCTGTGGCCACCAGGAGCGCGTGGTGTTCCAGGCCATGGGGCTGCTCGACATCCCCGAACAGCCGATCCGCCTGGAAGCCGTGCGTCGCGGCACGCCGTCGGATCGCAACCTTGACGTCTCGGTGGTGCTTGACCTGATGATCCACGACATCGACCTGGCGCTGGCCCTTTGCGCCGCCGATCCGGTGGCCGTGGAAGGCGAGGGCGAGGCCGATCGCGGCTACGGCCTGGACTGGGTGAAGGTCGAGGCGACCTTCGCCAACGGCTTCACGGCGGTGTTCGACAGCTCGCGCGTGGCCGAAGCTCGCGAGCGGACGATGAAGGTCGTCTTCCCGTCGGGCGAGGTCGAGATCGACTTCCTGGCCCGCACCTTCCGCAACACCACGCAGTTCCCGCTGATCGAGGACTTCACCGAGACCCCGGCCGGCAAGGATCCGCTGGGCCAGAGCGTGGCCGGCTTCCTCAAGGCCGTGCGCGGCGAGGCGCCCCGTCCGGTGGTCACCGGCGAGGAAGCCGCCCGGGCGCTGGATCTCGCCCTGGCGGTCGAGCACTCGACGGATTGAGATCTATACTTGTCGTCATCCCGGCCGAAGCGCGTAGCGTAGAGCCGGGACCCAGGGGCGGCCGTATCGCGTCGACTGCGGCGATGGTGCGGCGGCAGATTCCCCACCCCGTCCCCTAGGTCCCGGATAACGGCTTCGCCGTTTCCGGGATGACGAGCGCTAGCCGAAGCTCAGCCTCGCCGCCGCTTCAGGCTGGACATCTGCAGCACCGTGGCGATCGCCGCCAGGCCCGCGCCCATCAGGGCCACGCTGCTCCAGCCGCCCAGGTTCCAGGCCGCCGCCGCCGCGGCCGAGCCGGCCGCGCCGCCTAGGAACATGCCGCCCATGAAGAGGGTGTTCAGCCGCGCCCGCGCCTCGGGGCGCAAGGCGTAGACCAGGTGCTGGTTCGAGACCAGCGCGCCCTGCACCGCGAAGTCCAGCAGCACCACGCCGACCAGCAGGCCCGCGATCGACACCCAGGTCCCGAACAGGATCCACGAGGCCAGGGTCAGCACCGCGCCGAGCGCGATGGTCAGGTGCGGGCCGCGCTTGTCGGCGATCCGGCCGGCGATGGGGGCGGCCAGCACGCCCACCACGCCCACGATCCCGAACAGGCCGGCGACGTCGGCGCCCAGAGAGAAGCGCTGCTGCAGCTGCAGGGCCAGGATCGTCCAGAAGGCGGTGAAGGCGGCGAACAGGCTGGCCTGGGTCAGGGCCGCCAGGCGAAGTTCCGGGAACTCGCGCCACAGCTTGCCCAGCGAGCCCAGCAGGTCGGCATAGGTGAGGTCGGTATCCGGCTTGCTGCGCGGCAGGGCCAGCGCCATCAGCGCGGCGGCGGCGAGCGCGATCGGCGCGCCCAGCCAGAACATCGCCCGCCAGCCGCCGTGGGTGGCGACGAACCCGGCCAGGGTGCGCGACAGCAGGATGCCGCACAGCAGGCCCGACATCACCGTCCCCACCGTCGCACCGCGCTTTTCGGGGGCGGACAGGTGAGCGGCGAAGGGCACGATCTGCTGGGCCACGGTGGCTCCGGCTCCGACCAGCAGCGAGGCCAGCAGCAGCAGGGCGGCGCTCGGCGCGACGGCGGCGGCGACCAGGGCCAAGGCCAGCACCAGGAACTGCGCGACGATCAGGCTCTTGCGCTCCATGCGGTCGCCCAGCGGCGTCAGCAGGAAGAGGCCGGCGGCGTAGCCCAGCTGGGTCGCGGTCGGCACGAAGGCCGTCAGCGGGCCGGGCAGGTCGCGCTCGATCAGGCCCAGCATCGGCTGGTTGTAGTAGATGTTGGCCACGGCCAGGCCGGCGGCGGCGGCCATGGCGAAAGTCAGGCCCCGGCCCAGGGCGGGCGAGGCTTCGGCGAGCTTGGGGGCAGGGCGGGCGGCGGCGCTCATGATCGGCTCCAGGCCGCCCGACGAAGGGGGAGGGGGCGGCGTTCCGTGGCAGTCGCCGAGCTATATAGAGCATCCCGCTGATGATTATAGTATGGGCTTGCGGTAAGCTGGCATAACGGAATTCGATAGAATGGACCTCGCCGACGTCGGCGTCTTCGTGGAGGCCGCGCGGGCCGGCAGCCTGGCCGGGGCGGCGCGACGCCTGGGCATCACGGCCATGGCCGCCTCGCGGCGCATGGCGGCGCTGGAGCAGGAAGTCGGAGCGCGCCTCGTCCATCGCACTACGCGCGCCCTGTCGCTGACCAGCGAGGGCGAGGCCTTCCTGCCGCACGCCCTGGCCATGCTGGAGGGTGAGGCCGCCGCCCGCGCGGCGATCCGGCCGTCCGACGCCGGCGCCTCGGGCCTGCTGCGGATCACGGCGTCGGCCGCCTTCGGCCGCAAGGTGGTGGCCCCGGCCGTCGCCGCGTTCATGCACGTCAATCCCGAGGTGTCGGTCGACCTCTTGCTGACCGACAGCGTCGTCGACATCGTCGCCGGCGGCATCGACCTGGCCATCCGCATCGCGCCGCTGCGCGACAACTCGCTGGTCGCCCGGCGGCTGGCCGACAACCCGCGCGCCCTCTACGCCGCGCCGGACTATCTGGAGCGGCGCGGCGTTCCGAGCAAACTCGCCGACCTCGCCGAGCACGACTGCCTGGCGATGAGCGGCGCGACCCACTGGGCCTTCGTCGCCTCCGGCGGCAAGCCGGTGCAGCAGAAAGTGGCCGGGCGGTTCACGGCCAGCGGCGTCGAAGGGCTGCACCAGGCCTGCTTGGGCGGGGCGGGGATCACGCCGCTGTCGGCCTGGGACGTGCGCGACGAGGTCGCCGACGGACGCTTGGTCGAGCTGCCTCTGGAAGACGCCGCCCTGCCGGGGTGGTCGATCTGGGCGGTCTATCCGACGGCGCGCCAGGCGCCGGCCAAGGTCCGCCTGTTCGTGGCGGCCTTGGCGCAGCGGCTGGGCGAAGGGTGATCAGGGCTTGAGGCCGGCCTCGGCCATTTCGTCGCCGGCGTACGGGTTCAGCGCCTGGGCGGCGGCGATGTCGCCGCGGCCGCCGGCCTCGTCGCCCTTGCGCAGCTTGGTCAGCCCCCGGCCGTACAGCGAACTCGACTGCTTGGCCTCTATCTTCAGGGCCTGGTCGTAGCGGCGCACGGCCTCGTCCAGGCGGCCGTCGCGCAGGGCCACCAGGGCGTAGCTGTCCCAGAAACCCGAGGCCTTGGGCGAGCGCTTGACCGCTTCGGCGCAGTCGGCCTCGGCCTTGCCAAGCTCGATGTTGGCCAGGGCGAGCGACCAGCAGCGGTTGTTGTAGGCGCTGCCGTCGGTGTCGCTGGCGATCTGCGTATCGTAGAGCGCGGCGGCTTCCGCGCCGCGCCCCGACAGGCGCAGCAGACGCTCCCTCATGCCGCGCGCGCTCGATTGCAGCGGCGACATCCGGTCGGCCTCGTCGAGATCGGCCAGGGCTTCGTCCACGCGGCCCAGGCGCCGTAGCGCTTCGGCGCGGCCGTACAGGTTGACCGGTTCCGTCGGCTCCAGGCGCAGGGACGCGTCGAACTCGGCCAGGGCCTCGGTGTTGCGGCCAAGTTCCCCGAGAACCGCGCCGCGCCGGCGGTGCAGGCTCGCCTTTCCGGGCTCCAGCTTGATGGCGGCGTCTGCGCCGACCAGGGCGCGGTCATAGCGCTTGAGGCCGAACATGACGTCGGAATAGGCGCCCAAGGTTTCGGCGTCGTCGGCGTTGGCCGCGTAGACCGCCTCGATGGCCGCCTGGCCTTGCTCGGTCTTGCCGCCGCGGATCAGCAGGGCGCCGCGCTTTAGGGCCAGGCCGGGATCGTCGTCCTGCTTCAGAGTGGCGTCCATGTAGGCCAGGGCCTTGGCGTCGCCGCTCTGGCGGCGAAGCGTCTCGGCCTTGCCGCGCACCGCCATGCGGAAACCTGGGCTGACCGCCAGGGCGCGGTCATAGGCGAGCATGGCGTTGGCGTCGTCGCCGGTGGCGGCCAGGTAGTCGCCGATGCCGACCAGGGTCGAGCCGTCGGTCGCCTTGGCGATCGCGGCCGGCCAGGGGGACTTGGCCTCTTCCTTGCCCTCGGCCTTGTACTGGTAGATCCGCGGCACCTGGTCGTCGAACTTGGCGGCCTGCTTGCCGACCAGCTTGGCCTCTTCGGCGCTGATCTCGGGCGCCAGGGTGCGGCGGCTGGTGACGGCCCGCAGCACGCCGTCGGACATGTGGATCTGGCGTTGATAGGCCACGCCGCCGATCAGCGCGTCGATGGGCTCCATGGCGTAGCCCCACTTCCAGCCGTCCGTCTCCGGCGGCAGGCGAACGGTGACGCTCCAGCGGTCATAGCTGGGGAAGTCGGTCAGCCAGGGCGCGGTCTGGTCCTGCTCGCGCGGGCGGCGCATCGGCGCCGGCGCGGCGAAGCCGACGATATTGAGGTAGTAGTAGCGGCCGTCCTTGGCGTCGCCCTCCCACTCCATCTCGCCTTCTCCCTCGAAGGTCAGGGTGGCCATGTTCTGCTTCTCGTCATAGCGCCAGGCGACGGTCTCGGGGTCGACCCAGGTGTAGGACTGCGCCCAGTAGGCCTTCAGCTTGCGTTCGGCGTCGTCCTTGGTCAGCTGCGACAGGCCGGTCTTGAAGCCGAAGGCCGCGTCGCCGCGGAAGATCTGCTCGCCGCTGACGCGGGCCGGCTTGTCCACGCCGCGCGAGATGTCGATGGTCAGCGCCATCGCGCCGTCGGCCAGCACCGGCGGGACGGCGGCCACCGGCTCCAGCTTGACCTCGCCCGCGCGCAGGGGCAGGGCCCAGCGGAAAGTCGGCTCGGGCAGGCGGTTCAGGTCGCTGTCGCCCATGCGCGTGCCGTCCAGCCAGTAGGTCCGGCCGCCGATGACGGCGCGGACGAGCACGTGGTCGAAGGCCGCCGCGATGGGCAGGCGCTCGTTGATGCCGTCGCCGCCCTCGGAATTGACCAGCACCGCCTCGGCCGGCACGCCCAGTTCGCGCAGCAGCGCCAGCAGCAGAGCGGTCTTGCCCTTGCAGTCGCCGAACCGGCGTTTCCAGGTTTCGTCGGCGGCGGCGGGGCGATAGGCGCCGTCGTCCAGTCCGACGAAGACGTAGCGGATGCGCTCCTGGACCAGGGCCAGGGCCGCGGTGGCGCGGGCCAGGGGATCGGCGGTGGTCGCGGCGATGCGGGCCGCCTCGGCCTTGATCGGCGAGCTGGGCGCCAGAACCGACGCCTCCTCGTACAACGGCAGCATCAGGTGCGAGACGTCGGTCCAGTCGGCGAAGCCGCTGAATTGCACCAGGCGGCGCAGGTTGTAGCGCAGGGGCGCGCCATCGGTGGCGATGGCGCTCTTGAGGTCGCGCATCTCGACATCGAGCACATAGTCGTCGCCCCGTTCGACGGGCTTGACGGCGCCGAGGTCGGTCGTGGCGCGCCAGGCCAGGTTCCGGCCCTTGGGCCAGGTCAGCCGCATCCGGTAGGCGCCGGCCATCTCGGTGGCCGGCAGGGCCATGCCGCCCTGCGAGTGCTCGCCGAGCGTCGGGTCGCGGCGCTTGGTGGTGGCGGCGAACTCCACCTCGTCGCCCACCTGCAGACCAGGGGCCTGCAGCGTGGCGGTGAGGTCGCCAGACAGCGTCGACATCTCCAGGCTGTTCTCGCGCTGGAGCACGGTGAACTTGGTCTTGGCCAGGATGTCGATCTCGCGCCCGTCGCGCAGGATGCGCAGCTTGTGGACCTTCAGGTCGTCGGAGCTGGGGTTCCACACCGCCGAGACGTTGCCGATGGAGAGGGCCTCGGGCTTGAGGATCTTCATCCGATAGGCGGTGTAGAACTCGTCGCCGTCGGCGCCGATGCGGGTCTGGGTGTCGGTGTAGAGCACCTGCACCGCCGCGCCTTCGGGGGCGGCGGTTCCGGTGGGGGCCGGCGGCGGGGCGACCCACGACGGCGCCGGGCCGTAAAGGACCGTGCGCGACCCGGCTTGCGCGCTCCCGGCCGCGGCCAGGATCGCCGCGGCGATGCTCCAAACTCTCATGAAAGCCCCCTTGGTACTGAGCGCGGACAATAGCCAAGCTAGCCGGCCGAGCAACTTGCGGCTGCGGTTGGCGGACGAAGTTTCCCGTTGGGTGAGAAAGCCCGGGGCGACCTTGCCCGCTTTTTCATTGTTTGCAGGCCCCGGCCGGTCCATGCCCCGGAAATCGTTTCGTATTCGGAGGCCGCCTTGACCGACAACCGCACCCAGAAAGAGCGCATGCTGGCCGGCGACCTCTATGATCCGATGGACGCCGAGATCGTCGCCGACCAGGAACAGACCCTGGCCTGGATGGAACGCTACAACGCCGCCGGCCAGACGATCGCCCAGCGCCACGCCCTGCTCGCCGAACTGTTCGCGAGCGTCGGCCCCGGCGCCAACATCCGCGCGCCGTTCCACTGCGACTACGGCTACAACATCACCCTGGGCGACGGAGTGTTCATGAACTTCGGCTGCGTGATCCTCGACGTGGTGGCCGTCAGCATCGGCGACCGGACGATGATCGGCCCGCACGTGAAGATCTTCGCCGCCGACCATCCGCGCGACGCCGAGACCCGCAAGACGGGGCTGGAGTTCGGCCGGCCCGTGGTCATCGGCAAGGATGTCTGGATCGGCGGCGGAGCCATCATCGTCCCGGGCGTCACCATCGGCGACGGCGCGGTGATCGGGGCCGGGGCGGTGGTCACCCGCGACGTGCCGGCCGGCGCGACGGCGGTCGGTAATCCGGCCCGCGTGAAGAGCTGACGAGGAAAGTCCCGACAAAAAGTTCGGGCAGGGTGTCGGGACGGGGTCTGGTCCCGCGTCCTTGGCCCGACAACCAAAACCAGGGAGCCGCCACCATGCGCATGATCTTCGTCAACCTGCCGGTCGCCGACCTCGACCGGTCCAAGGCCTTCTTCGAGGCCCTGGGCTTCTCGATCAATCCGCAGTTCAGCGACGAGACCGCCGCCTGCGTGGTGGTGTCCGAGACCATCTTCGTGATGCTGCTGACGCACGACAAGTTCCGCCAGTTCATCACCGGCGAGATCGGCGACGCCCACGCCGCCACCGAGGTGCTGACCTGCCTGTCGGCCGAAAGCCGCCAGGAGGTCGACGACCTGCTGGCCAAGGCGCTGGCAAACGGCGGCAAGGCCTGGAAGCCGATCATGGACATGGGCCCGATGTACGGCGCCAGCTTCCAGGATCCCGACGGCCACGTCTGGGAGCTGATGTACATGGACATGGCGGCCATGGGGCAGGGCGGCTGATCGCCTGCCGGACAGTATTTCAGGATTGAAACTCAGTCGCAGTTACGCCTATAGCCGCCGTCTCGTTTCAAGGGATGGTCCATGCGACTCCGTTTCTCGCGCGCCGCCGCCCGGCGCGCCCTGTTCTCGACGCTCAGCCTGGCGGCGCTCTCGACGGGCGCCGCCGCCCATGCCCAGGCGCAAGGGAGCGACGTCGAGCAGGTTGTCGTCACGGCCGCCCGCACCAAGCTTCCGGTCACCGCGCTGCCGCTGACGGTGGACGTGATCGACAGCCAGACCCTGGACCAGCAGCTGGCCGTCAGCGGCTCGGTCATCGACGCCATCTCCAACCTGTCGGCCTCGTTCTCGCCGACCCGCGAGAAGCTGTCGGGCTCGGGCGAGAGCCTGCGCGGCCGCTCGCCGTTGTTCGCCATCAACGGCATTCCGCAGTCGACGCCGATCCGCGACGGCTCGCGCGACGGCTACACGATCGATCCGTTCTTCATCGAGCGGGTCGAGCTGATCTACGGCTCCAACGCCCTGCAGGGCATCGGCGCCACCGGCGGCGTGGTCAACCAGGTCACGGTGGGCCCGCCCAGGCGCGACGGCGTGTCGGGCAAGGTGCTGACCCAGACCACCATCGGTCACGACATGGGCGACAGCATCGGCGCCAAGGTCGCCGGCCTGGTCGCCTGGCGCCAGGGCGCGTTCGACGCCACCGCCGGCGTCGCCTGGGAAAAGCGCGGCGCCTTCTACGACGCCAACGGCCGCCGCATCGGCATGGACAACACCCAGGGCGACGTCCAGGATTCCAAGGCCCTGTCGTTCTTCGGCCGCTTCGGCTGGCAGCTGAACGAGACCGTCCGCCTCGACGTCGTCGCCAACCGCTTCGAGCTGAAGGGCGACGGCGACTACGTGACCGTCACCGGCACGCCGCCCGCGGTCACCGACGGCGTACGGGCCACGCGCCTGCCGACCACCTCCATCCACGGCGCCGCGCCCGGGAAGACCGCCGCCAACCGCGTCGAGACGCTGTCGGCCCAACTGGCGGACAGCGACCTCTTCGGCGGCGATTTCACCGTCCAGGTCTTCTACAATCGTTCGCGCGACACGTTCGGCGGCGACATCAGTCCGACCTTCCAGGACGTGCGTATCGCGCCGCCGGACACGCTGTTCGACCAGTCGTCGAACCGCTCGCGCAAGCTGGGCGCGCGCATGAACTACGAGCGCCAGGTGCCGGGCATCGAGGGGCTGACCGCCACCGTGGGCCTCGACGCCATGAACGACCGCACCGAGCAGATGCTGATCGCCACCGGTCGCGCCTGGGTGCCGCCGACCAAGTTCCAGAGCCTGGCGCCCTTCATCCAGGGCAACTACGCGCTGCTGGACGGCAAGCTGCGCCTGGCCGGCGGCGTGCGCTTCGAGAACGTCGAGCTGAAGGTCGACGACTTCGAGACCCTGGCCTCCTACGGCTCGCGCAAGGTCACGGGCGGCAACCCCGACTTCAAGGCCACCCTGGCCAACGGCGGCGTCGTGTTCGAGCCGGCTTCGGGCCTGCGTCTCTACGCCAGCTACGCCGAGGGCTACACCGTGCCGGACGTGGGCCGGATCCTGCGCTCGATCAATGTCGACAACGTCAAGGTCGACAGCTACCTCAACATCGAGCCGATCGTGTCGAACAACCGCGAGATCGGCGGCGAGTGGAAGCGCGGGCGCATCGACGCCAGCGTCACCTATTTCTGGTCGTCGTCGAAGCTGGGCCAACTGCTGGTCAAGAACTCGGGCGGCATCTTCGACGTCCAGCGCCAGAAGGTCGCCATCGAGGGCCTCGAGGTCAATGTGAAGGCCAAGACCTCGGTCCCGGGCCTCGACCTGTCGGCCGGCTACGCCCGCCTGCGCGGCCAGACCGACGTCGACAAGGACGGCCGTGTCGAAACCGACCTCGACGGCGCCAACATCTCGCCCGATCGCATCAATCTGGCGGCCGACTACGCCACGGGCGACTGGAACCTGCGCCTGCAGGTCCGCGCCTACCTGAAGCGCGACATGAGCAACGCCCTCGTGAAGGATGACTTCGACGGCTACACCCTGGCCGACGCCTTCGTCGGTTACCGGCTGCCCGTCGGCGAGCTGTCGCTGGGCGTGCTGAACCTGCTGAACAAGCAGTACATCACCTACAACTCCGACACCGTCATCCCGGCCAAGGACAAGTTCTACGCTGGCCGCGGCCGCACGGCGACGGTCGGCTGGACGGCGCGCTTCTGATGAAGACCCTGCGGCTCCTGCACCGCTGGTCGGGCGGTCTCATCGGCCTCCTGCTGGCGGTGCTGGGCCTCACCGGCGCCCTGCTGGTGCACGAGGACGCGTTCCTGCGCGCCACCGTGCCCCACGCGGCCGACGCTCAGCGGCAGGACACGGCGACCCTGGCGGCGGCCGCGACGCGGATCTTCGCCGCGCAGGACCGCCCGCGCTCGATCGTTCTGGCGACCGAGCGCAAGGGGCTGCACAAGCTGTCCTATCCGGGCGAGACCGAGAAGGGCGCCTATGCCGACCAGGACGGCGCGATCGTCCAGGCCTGGACCTCCAACTGGGCCCGGCCGGAAATCTGGCTGTTCGACCTGCACCACCACCTGTTCGCCGGCGACGTGGGCGACATCGTCGGCGGGATCGCCGGCCTGTTCGGCCTGGCCTTCGTGGTCACCGGCCTGATCCTGTGGTGGCCGACCCGGCGGATGTTCCACCTGCGGCTCTGGCCGCGGATGATGAAGCGGGCGGCCATCGTCCATCATCACCGCGACCTCGGGGTGCTGGTGGCGCCGCTGCTGGCCCTGTCGCTGACCACGGGCGCGACCATGAACCTGAAATGGTTCTCCCAGGCCCTGCGCGCGCCGTTCACCGCGCCGTCGGTCATGGAGAAGGCTTCGGCCGCGCCCAGGATCAAGGGCGGCAAGCTGGCCCCCGACCTCGACTGGAGCAAGGTGATCGGCCAGGCCCAGGCGAAGTTCCCGGGTGCGGAGGTGCGCACCGTCGGCCTGCCGGCCAAGACCGGCGGCCTGATCGCCATCCGCCTGCGCCAGCAGGCCGAGTGGCTTCCCAACGGCCGCACCATGGCCTGGTTCGATCCGGCCACCGGCGCGATGGTCGCCGCGCGCGACGCCCAGGCCATGCCGCTGGGCTCGCGGATCACCAACGCCGACTTCCCGCTGCACGCCGCCAAGATCGGCGGCCTGGCCTACCGCCTGGTCATGACGGTTTCGGGCCTGGCCCTGGCCCTGCTGGGCACGCTGGCGGTGGTGACGTTCTGGGGCAATCCGTCGGGCCTGCCAAAGCGCCGCAAGAAGGTGGCGGCGAAGCAGTCTAGGGTCAAGATTGAGCCGGCGGCTGAGCCGAGGCCAGAGAATGTCTAGTCTGAGGCCCAGCTAGAATGCAGCTTGCAGCCAGCGCAGCTCCATCCGCGCAGGCTCATTTGAGCGCATTTCGTCGTCTCGGTTAGCGGCAAGGAGCGTCCAGTCGATGACGCGCCATCGACGGGTGGCCCTGCCGATCCGAAGTCCTGGTTCGCTCAGCTTTCCCTAGTTTTGTTCTTGCAGGGTTCGGGGCAAGGTCGACCGCTTCAGATTGAGGCGTCAGATCATGGCCCCGCAAAAGAGCTATCGTAGGAAATTTGAGCGCCGGCCGCCGTACATTCCTGCGGGCGGATTTGCTTTCGCCCTCCCCAGAAAGTTGGCGGAGGAGAATGCTGAGGAGGCTGTAACCATCAGCCTAATCTGCCATCGTCGACTTTTCGGTGAGTGTTACAGTCGCATTTTTCCTGATTATCGCTTTGCTGTGAGTGAAATATCGGGGGTATTTATACTGTCTTTCGCGGAAACACGGTTGTTTTTGAGTGATGTGAATCGACCGGGAGATATCGATCTTATTATTGTTCCATATGAAAAGGACGAGTTGATCCTTGATCAGACCTTCGCGTTGGAGGTCAAGGTTGTACGAGCTAGTTATGAAAAGCAGGGAAAGTCACCCAACGAGTTCGGATTTTCCCAAGGAAAAGCGCTGCTCGATATGGGGTTTCCCTACGTAGGCGTCGCGCACCTCATCGTTTCTGACGAAAGTCCTCAAGATGCTTGGCGTGAGATGCGGCGCTATGAGGTTCTCGATGAGCACGGCAGCCTGGGGCATGAAGGCAGCGATATAGTTGACCATCTTCCATGGATTTTGGTTGATAGAGTCTATGGGCGCCTTTCGAAGGCGTGCATGTATGAAGAACTTGCTTTGCTGTCGGCCTTCGTGAAGCATTCCGATGAGAAGGTTGCGGCTAAGTATAGCGGAGTAATTTGGATGCCTGCCGGGCGGTCAGCCCGTCGAAATTCAAAAATAAATCTGAAGCTATTGGATTCTATTGGTCAATTTTTTGTATCTCGCCCAAATTGCTGGTTTGATAGTCCAAGTCGTGATCCGCGATTGGAGATACCCGAAGGCGGCTAGAAACTAAGCACCGTCACGGCATCCTCCACCGCGATCTCGCCGCCTTCGATGACACGGGCGGTAAGGCCGCCGCGGCCGCGCACGGCGTTGTAGCCGCCTTCGCCGAGGATGGCGTTCATCCGGCCGCAGGGATGGCAGCCGCCGGTGGCTTCCAGCACCGCGCCGCCGATCCGGAAGCGCTTGTCCGACAGGCCCTGGAGATTGATTCCCGCGACCACCAGGTTGCGGCGCAGGTCGAAGGGGGAGGCGGGTTCGGCCCGGCCCAGGAAGGCGGCGATGGCCGCCAGGTCCTCGGCCTGGATCAGGGTGACCTGGCGCGGACCGCCGGGGCGGCCGGCATAGTGGTCGCCGACGAGGCCGGCCTCGACGGTGATTTGCGCGCGATCGACGGATACGAGCGGCTCGCGACGAGCCGGGCGCAGGCCGATCCAGGTCAGCCGACCCGGCCGCATGGGCCCGGCGATCAGCCGGGCGAGGGGACTGTCGGGGTTCAGGCCCCGCCTGGTCCCCGGCGTCGTCACGCCTTCTCCACGAAGCTGTCGATGACCTTCTTCTCGCCGGCCTTCTCGAAGTCGACGGTCAGCTTGTTGCCCTCGATCGAGGCCACCTTGCCGTAGCCGAACTTGACGTGGAACACGCGGTCGCCGCGGCTGTAGGCGCTGTTGGTCGGGGCTGAGACGGCCACCAGCCGGCCTTCGCCCTCGATCGGCTTGGCCCGCGCGGCCGAGCCGCCGCCGCGCCAGGCGGTGGCGCCGCCCGACCGTTCGCCAAAGCCGCGTGACGACTGCTGCACCCGGTCCTGCGCGCGCTTCCAGCCGGGGCTGTCGTAACTGCCGCTCTGGAAGGCGCTGACGCCCGGATCGTCCCAGCGCGACGACACGGTCTGCTGCATGCCCGGGCCTCCGCCGTAATAGCCGGTCTCCGAGCCCGCATCGACGTGCTCCAGCGGCAGTTCGTCGACGAAGCGGCTGGGCAGCTGGCTGGTCCAGCGGCCGTAGACCTGGCGGTTGGCCACGAAACTGATGCGGGCCTCCTCGCGGGCGCGGGTGATGCCCACATAGGCCAGGCGCCGCTCTTCCTCGAGGCCCTTCTCGCCCTTGTCGTCCATGCTGCGCTGGCTGGGGAACACGCCTTCCTCCCAGCCGGGCAGGAACACCAGCGGGAACTCCAGGCCCTTGGCCGAGTGCAGGGTCATGATCCAGACGGCGTCGCCGGTGGCCTCGCGGTCCAGATCCATGACCAGCGACACGTGCTCCAGATAGGCCTCCAGGCTGTCGAACTGGCCCATCGACTGGACCAGTTCCTTCAGGTTCTCCAGGCGCGTCTGGCTGGTCGGGCCTTTGTCGAGGCGCAGCGCGTCGGTGTAGCCGCTCTCCTCCAGCACCATCTCCAGAACGCGCTGGTGGTGCATGTTTCCGATCTGCGCCCGCCAGCGGTCGAGGTCGCGGATGAAGTTGGACAGCGCCGTGCGGGTGCGGGCGGGCAAGTCGTCGCTGCCGATGATCACCCGCGCCGCCTCGACCGTGGAGATTCCCTCCAGCCGGGCGATCTGCAGCAGCTTCTGCACCGAGGTGTCGCCGATGCCGCGCTTGGGGGTGTTGACGATGCGCTCGAAGGCCAAATCATCGTCGGGCGACTGGATCAGGCGCAGATAGGCGTGGGCGTCGCGAATTTCCGCCCGCTCGAAGAACCGCGGGCCGCCGACCACCTTATAGGGGATCTGCAGCATCACGAAGCGCTCTTCGAAGGCGCGCATCTGGAACGAGGCGCGCACCAGGATGGCCATCTGATTGTAGCGGCGGCCGGCGCGCTTGGCCTTCTCGATCTCGTCGGCGACCATCCGGCTTTCGGCTTCGCCGTCCCAGACGCCGCTGACCTTGACCTTCTCGCCGCCGGTTTCCTCCGTCCACAGGGTCTTGCCCAGGCGGCCCTTGTTGGCGGTGATCAGGGTCGAGGCGGCGGCCAGGATGTGCTCTGTCGAGCGGTAGTTGCGCTCCAGCCGCACGACCTTGGCGCCGGGGAAGTCGCGCTCGAAGCGCAGGATGTTGTCGACCTCCGCGCCCCGCCAGCCGTAGATCGACTGGTCGTCGTCGCCCACGCAGCAGACGTTCTGGCGGCCCTGGGCCAGCAGGCGCAGCCACAGGTACTGGGCGACGTTGGTGTCCTGGTACTCGTCGACCATCACGTACTGGAAGCGCCGCTGGAAGTCGGCCAGCACGTCCGGATTGCCGGTGAAGATGGTGATGTTGTGCAGCAAGAGGTCGCCGAAGTCGCAGGCGTTCAGGATGCGCAGGCGCTCCTGATACTGGCGGTAGAGGCTGATGCCCTTGCCATTGGCGAATTCGCCGGCCTCCGACGGCGGAACGCGGTCGGGCGTCCAGCCGCGGTTCTTCCAGGCGTCGATCAGGCCCGACAGGATGCGCGGCGTCCAGCGCTTGGCGTCGATGTTCTCGGCCTCGATAAGCTGCTTGAGCAGCCGCTCGTTATCGTCGGTGTCGATGATCGTGTAGTTCGACTTCAGTCCCACCAGCTCGGCGTGGCGGCGCAGGATCTGGGCGGCCACCGAGTGGAAGGTGCCCAGCCACCGCAGGCCCTCGGCTTCCGGGCCGATGATGTGGGTGATCCGCTCGCGCATCTCGCGCGCGGCCTTGTTGGTGAAGGTGACCGCCAGGATCTCCCACGGCCGGGCGCGGCCGGTGGAAAGAATGTGGGCCAGGCGCGTCGTCAGCACGCGGGTCTTGCCCGTGCCGGCGCCGGCCAGCACCAGGACGGGACCCTCGGTCGTGACGACGGCCTCGTGCTGCTCGGTGTTGAGGCCGCTCAGATAGTCGGGCGCGGGCCCGCCGCCGCCCGGAGCCTGGGGGCGGGCGAGATCGGAGATGCGCGGAGCGGGGAGGTCGCCGAACGGGTCGGACGAGTCGAAGCCGGAAGACATGGGAACATATGTAGCACAAACTTCCCCAGGCTTAAGCCCCGGAGGCGGCTTTGCGGAACCCTGGCCACGGCCCTCCCGTTGAACGGCAGGGACGAAACAGGAGCAGGAACATGGCGGAAGAGAGCAAATCGGGCGGCGGCAACAGCGGCCTGGCCTTCATCGTCGGCGCCCTCGTGGTGGTCGTCGCCGTGCTGGCGTTCATGATGTTCTCCGGCGGCTTCACCCAGAAGAAGTCGGTCGACGTCGACATCTCGGCCTCCGCGCCCAAGCTGCCGGACGCGCCGAAGGTTCCCGAAGCGCCCAAGGCTCCCGGCTGAGCCTGACAGGGCAAACGAGAGGAGGCGGGCATGGCTCGCCATCACGGACATCATCACGAAGGCGCCTGGAGCGGCGCGGCGCTGCTGGCGGTTCTCGTCCTCGTCGCGCTGCTGGTCTACGCCGTCTGGCGTTCGGGCCTGCTGGTCGTGCGACCGGACATCGCCGACCTGAGGCTGCCCGACCTGGCGTCGCCGACCCTGCCGACGCCCAACCCCGAACCGCTGCCGGCGCCCGTGCCCAGGCCGGGGTGACCGCTTCGCGGCCTCCTCAGTCGCTTTCGCGACAGCTCCCCCAGAGGGGGCGCATCTGAAAATCCTCCCCCTCTGGGAGAGGTGGCCCGGAGGGCCGGAGGGGGTCAGCCGCCCGCGCGCTGCAGGGCGTAGACACGGCAGGCCGAGGCCAGCGGGCGTTCGCCCCGGCCCACGTCGATGCGCTGGATCAGGGCGGCGATGCTGACGGCGTCCTGCCTGGCGACGCGCTCGAGCGCCGCCCAGAATTCGGGCTCGAGGGCCAGCGAGGTGGCGTGGCCCGCCAGGTTGACCGATCGCTTCTTCAAACTGCCCATCGGCGCAACTCTCCGGCGGAACGTCGGTTCGGCTCTTGATTAAAAATGACGGCGTGTCATCTTTAGTGACGCCACGCCGGGAGCATGCCTGATGAGCACAGCCGCGCAAGTCCTTGACGCTACTTCCGCGCGTCCTCCGCTGGGCGCCCGCGATGCGAGCTTCCGTCTGCAGCCTTTGCGGGCGTTTCGCGCCGTCCGTCGGCTGATCGCCGACAAGGAAGACACGGCCCAGGTGTTCGAGGTCATGCGGGCCCTTTCCGGCCGGGCGATCCCCAACGGCTACGCCCGCCTGCTGAAGACGCCGCAGGGCGGGGCGATCGCGTATCGCCGCGAGGAGTTCGCCGACTGGCTGTCGGACGAAGCCTGGCTGGCCCAGTTCCAGCCGGGCACCGTCGGCGCGGCCTATCGCGACTTCATCGCCCCGCGCGGCCTGACCGCCGAGGGCCTGGCCGACGAGAGCCGCAAGGTGGCCGACGCCGACATGGACGCGGCCCATCCGCTGCTGTGGTACGCCCGCCGCCTGCGCGACGTGCACGACGTCTGGCACGTGCTGACCGGCTACGGCACCGACGCGCTGGGCGAGGTCTGCGTGGTGGCCTTCTCCTACGCCCAGACCCGCAGCCTGGGCTTCGCCCTGATCGCCATGGCCGGGGCCCGCGAGTTCCGCCGCCTGAAGGACGGCCAGCCCTACGGCAAGGCCGTGCGCGAGGCCTGGAAGGCCGGACGCAAGGCTGCCTGGCTGCCCGAGGTCGACTATCCGGCCCTGTTCGCCATGCCGCTGGACGAGGCGCGGCGAGCGCTTGGGATCACGCCGCCAGCCACCTACCAGGCCATTCCGCAGGACCTGCGCGAGCACTACCAGCGGGCGGCCTGAACCTTAGCAATTTCGCTTGTTCGCGCGGCGCGCGCGGCGTTAGCCTTCCTGCAATCAAAACGGGAGGTTCACGATGTCGCGTCGCCTTTGGTCCGCCGCCTCCGTACTGGCGCTGGCGCTGGTTTCCACCCCGGCCTGGACTCAGGTCCAGACGCCGCCGGATGACGAACCGAACATCGACGAAATCATCGTCACCGGCTCGTTGCGCGTCCGCCAGGGCGGCGCCCAGGACATCAACCACTTTCGGGGCCAGTCCGAGGCCGGCCAGATCCCGATGCCCGACACCCTGACGCCGGAGGGGCTGATGGGCGGCTACGACCTGCAGATCCCCGGCGAGGCCTGCGTCCGGGTGCTGTGCGTCACCGGCGAGGCCATGCGCGCCAGCCTGCCGCTGTCGCCGGCCGACAAGATCCTGGTCGGCGTGGGCTTCAACTCCAGCATCGACGCGGCGACCTGGAAGCGCCAGCCGCTCAACCTGGTGGCCGTGGTCGACAAGTCCGGGTCCATGGACGGCGAGCCGCTGGACCAGGTGCGGGCGAGCCTGCGGCAGATCCTCGACCAGCTGCGGCCGGGCGACCAGATCAGCATCGTGCTCTATGGCGATCGGTCGTACCGGCACCTGGAGCCGACGCCGGTGGCGAACGGCAAGGGCGCGATCCGCCGGGCCATCGACGCCATCGAAAGCGAGGGCTCCACCAACATGGAGGAGGGGCTGCAGGTCGGCTACGAGACCGCCTTCGCCAGCCAGCCCGGCTTCAAGGGCGTGACCCGGGTGATGCTGTTCACCGACGAGCAGCCCAATGTCGGCGCGACCGACGCCGACAGCTTCATGGGCATGGCCAGGGAGGCCTCGCGGCGCGGGATCGGCCTGACGACCATCGGCGTCGGCGAGCAGTTCGACGCGCCGCTGGCCACCGAGATCTCCAGCGTGCGCGGCGGCAACCTGTTCTTCCTGCGCGACGAGAGCGACGTCAAGGGAGTGTTCACCGGCAAGCTCGACACCATGGTCTCGGAACTGGCCTATGACCTGAACCTCAGCGTCAAGGCGCGGCCCGGCTATCGGATCACCGGCGTTTACGGCGCGCCCGAGGACGGCCTCAAGCGCGGCGAGGACGGGGCGGTGTCGATCTCCGTCCCGACGGCCTTCCTGTCGACCGAGGGCGGCGGCCTGATGGTCGGCCTGGCCAAGGCCGAGGGCGCGACCTACCTGCCCGAGCCGGCCCTGAAGCCGGGGGATAGCCTGCTCGACGTGTCGCTGAGCTATACCGACAAGGGCGGGGCCAGCCAGACCCAGGCCCTGGCGGTGCCCGCCCCCTCAGGCGCGCCGTCGTCGGGCCTGCGCCTGGCGCATCTGCTGATCGACGAGTTCCAGTCGCTGCACAAGGTCGCCACGCTCTATCACCGGGACAGCGACGAGGAGGGCGCCTATCAGACGCTGCGCCGGTTCGACGAGCGGTTGCGAGGCGAGACCGATCCCAAGCTCGCGCCCGAGCGTAGGCTGGTCGCCAACCTGCTGACGCGGACGGCCATGCTGTCGGGCCATGCCGGCGAGGTCCCCAAGGTCGGGCCGGCCGGTCTCGTCGGCGCCTGGACGATCGCCAGGATCGACGGCGACGGCCAGATCGACCTCAAGCGCGGCGACCGCCTGACCTTCGACGACGAGGAACTGCTGGTCGAGCGTCGCAAGGGCGGCGCCTTCGAGGAGGATCCGTCCGAGACCTATCTCGTCAACGACAGCCAGCTGTCGCTGGAGGATTCCGGGCTGGTGTTCGACTACCGGCTGGCCGACGGCGACTCCCTGGTGCTGACGCACAAGGCGCTCGACCTGCGCCTGACGCTGAAGCGCGATCCCCGGCCGGTGGCGACGGCCGCGATCGACTGACGGCTCAGCCGGCCTGGCCGCCGTCCGCCGCGTGGCGGGCGATGGCCGGGTCGGCGGCCACGGCCTCGAGGATCCAGTCGCGGAAGGCGACGATCTTGCGCACGCGCCGACGGTCCTTCGGATAGACCAGCCAGTAGCCGCCGCCATAGTGCGGCGCGATGTCGAACGGCTGCACCAGGCGCCCCGACGCGATCTCGGCGGCGAAGAAGATCGGCGAGCCGACGGCCAGGCCCTGGCCGGCCAGCGCTGAGGCGACTTCGATCGACTGGGCGTCGGCCGCCAGGCGCGGGGCCTCGGGATTTTGCGGCGGCGCGACGCCGGCGGCGCGAAACCATATCTCCCATTCGCTGGAGGCGCCGATGCGTGGCTGGTTCAGCAGGTCGGCGGGCCGCTCGAACGGCCCATGCCGCGCCAGGAACTCCGGCGAGCAGAGGGCGGTCTGAACGAAGGGCATCAGGAAGTGGGCGGCCAGGCCCGGCCAGTCGCCGTCGCCGGCGCGCAAGCCCAGGTCCGCCTCGCCGCGGTCCAGGTCGCGCAGCACGTGGCTGCCCTCCAGCCGCACGGCGATCATCGGATGGGCCAGCTGGAAGGCGCCCAGGCGCGCGGCCAGCCAGTGGTTGGCCAGGCTCTGCATGGTGGTGATGGCCAGCACGCCCTGGTCGGCCTCGACCAGGTCCGACAGCGCCGCGCGTAGCAGGCCCATCGACTCGGCGGCGGCCCGCGCCAGCCGTTCGCCCGCCGGGGTCAGGTCGACCTCGCGCACCCGGCGCACGAACAGCGGCTGGCCCAGGCGCTGCTCCAGGGTCTTCACCTGCCAGCTGACGGCCGCCTGGGTGACGCCCAACTCGTCGGCCGCGCGCGTGAAGCTCTTCAGCCGGGCGGCGGCTTCGAAGACGCGGATGGCGCCCAGCGAGTATGAAGCAAGGATGTCAGCCATAAGTCAGGTTTATCCATAACTCAACGAACCGCGTTTGTCGCGGGTGTCGGAAAGGCCGATCTTCCAGCCGTCGCCGGGGATCAGGAGAGACGGCCATGGAAGAGTTTCACAAGACCCATAAGGAAAGCACGTTCGGCTGGGTGTGGGCGATCGAACGCCTGATCGCCGCCTGGAAGCGGATGGCGGAAACCCCGCAGCCCCCGCCGATGGGCTGCTGCGAGAGCCTGCCGAAGGGCGCGCGCTACTTGGCGCCGCGTTAGGGGCGACTTAGCGCTGGAGCCGTCGCAGGAGGCGCAGGGCGAGAAAGCCGAGCAACAGCGTGACGATCGCCGAGATCGCCGTCCGCCAGTGCACCTTTCCGCGCCGGTCGGTTTCGGCGAGGGCCGACAGTCTGGCCTTCTGCTCTTCTGGCTTGAGCAGCCAGTCCGGACCGGCCTTGGCGCCGAGCAGGACGCCGCGGGGCGGAGCGTCCCCGGCGCCGGGCAGTGCGTGATAGCGCACGGCGACATAGCGACGGGCATGGTCGCCGACCCGGCCGCCGCCGCTCAGGCAGGCGTCCTTGGCCAGTTCTGATTTCGCGGCCGGCGGCGCGCAGATCAGGCGAAGGGCGTGGCCGTCGACGGTCTCGAAGGCGTAGCCGTCCGGCGCCGGCTTGTCGGTGGGGGTGGAGAACACGCCGATGGTCAGCACGCTTTGGGCGCGGGGCGGCGGCGACAGGGCCGGGTCCAGCGGAACCGCCCAGTTCCACAACGCATGCCAGCCCACGAACGCCGCCAGGATCGGGGCAGCGCGGACCGCCGCGTCGCGCAGCGGCCAGGGAGAGGCGGCCGGGTCGCCCAATCAGTCCTCGCGCTTGGCGCCGTCCAGGCTGCGCGACAGCTTGTCGGCGCGGGCGGCGTCGAGGGTCTTCTCGGCCTTGGTGCGGCCAAAGCGGGCGCGGTTCTCGACGGCCGTCTGCCGGGCGTCGGTCTTGGCCTTGGCCTTGCGGGCGTGGTTGAGGTTGAGGATCTCGGCCATGAGGGTCAGGTCTTGGGCTTGGCGGCCGGAGCGGGGGCGGGGGTGCGCTTGCTGGCCGGACGGATGACGAGGGTTTCCTGCAGGCGCAGGCTTTCGCCCTTCTTGATCACATAGGGCGCGCGGCCAGGGAAGACGCAGTTCTGCATCGACAGTTCGTTGCGCAGGATCCAGCGGGTGACCGGCTTTCCGTTGGCCTTGCAGCTGAGGCCCACGGTCCAGGCCGGGACGCCCGGCGCCGCGGGCCAGGCGAAGCCCATGGCCTTGCCGGCCTCGACCGGCTCGTTCTGCGCCTTCACCTGCTTGCCGTCCGAGCCGAACACCAGGGCGTCGGGCCGGATCAGCCGGATCGAGAAGCCGCCATAGCCCTTGACGTCGTTGCTGCCGCCCAGGGCCAGGCTGTCGGCGCGGGCGGTGATCGTGGTGTCGAACTCGATCCGCCGCGCGCCGCCCTTCAGCGGATGGACGATGATCGAGGTCGTCTCGGTGGCCGCATAGACGACCTCGGGCCCCGAATTGACCAGCCAGTCGGCCTTGATCGTCAGCTTGCCGCGCCCGGCCGCGTCGCCCTCGAAGCTGCGGTCGTGGATGTTGAAGGTCAGGCCCTGCATGAACCAGCCGTCGCCGATGCTCTTGCCGTCGACCAGTACCTGGTGCCAGCTCCAGAAGGCCCCGCGCTGATGCAGGTGGTCGGCGGGGCGGTCCTCGGTCAGCACCGTGCCGTCAGGCGCGTACAGCGGATGCACGTAGTTGGAGCGGCCGGGCTCCTTGGCCGGGTCCAGCGGCTTGGTGCGATAGACCAGCACCGTCTTGCCGTCCTCGGTGACGGTGAGGGCGTCGTCGCTGAGCACCGCGTCGATGCGGCCGGCGAAGGCGGGCGTCGCGATCGTCAGCGCGAGAACGGCGGTAAGAGCGGCTTTTCTCAAGACAGGTCGTCCTTGGCGAGAGCGCGGGCGAGGGCGGGGCGGGCGTTGGCGCGGGCCAGCCAGTCGTCGTAGACCGCGTGGGCCGGCAGCATCTGGCGGGCGAACTGCAGCAGGCTGACGAACAGGATGTCAGCGGCCGAGAAGCGCTCGCCCAGCAGCCAGGGCTGCTTTTCCAGCGTGGTGCGCAGGCGCTCGTCCAGGGCCTGGTACTGGGCCTTGTCCTGGTCGTCCTGGCGCTGCTTCCACAGATTGGTCACCGCCGGCTCCAGCACGCCGGCGTAGTAGGCCAGCCAGGACAGGTAGGGGCCCCGGTGCGGGTCGCTGATCATCGGCCCCAGGCCCGCGGTCGGGAACTTGTCGGTCAGGTACAGGGCGATGGCGGCGCTTTCGGTGATCAGCACGCCTTCGTCGACCAGGGCCGGCACCTGGCCGTGCGGATGGGGATTGCGCGGGTCGCGCGCGCCGGTGCCGCTCATGCTGCGGAAGATGTCGACCTTTTCGATGCGGTAGGGCGCGCCCAGCTCCTCAAGAAGCCAGAGGAAGCGGGTCGAGCGCGATCGCGGCGCGTGGAAGAGGGTGAGCATGACGCGTCTCCGTGAACCGTCTGGCATGCGGGTCTTGCTGGCGAACATAAGGCGAACGGAGGGCGCCGGCAATCGGGAAACCAATGGTCGCCCACAGCCGTTTTGAAGGCCATGGCGGCGCGGTGAAGACGTCGCCCATGGGAGGACATGTCCGATGATGGATGCATCTCTGATCCGCGAGCATCTCGAGGTGGTCGGTTCCGACGGCAAGCACGTCGGACGGGTCGACCACGTGGTCGGCACCGAGATCGAGCTGGCCAAGCTCGACCTGGGCGGCGGCCTCAAGCACCACATGATCCCGCTGTCGTGGGTCGACCATGTCGACGACGACGCGGTGCACCTGAGCATGACCCAGGAAGACGCCAAGGCCGGCTGGCGCGAGAAGCACTGATGGCGCGGTGCGTCCTTCGAGGCTTGGCTTCGCCGCGCACCTCAGGATGAGGGGCTATTGCGCTGAATTCCTCATCCTGAGGCGCCCGCGAAGCGGGCCTCGAAGGACGCACGGCCGTTCAAACGAAAAAGGGACCAGCCGCCGGCTGGTCCCCTTCGATTACACCGCCAGATCCACAATCTAGCGCTCTAACCAACGCCTACTTCACGTTGGCGCAGAAGCGCTGGATGCGCGAGCAGGCGTCTTCCAGCACGTCGTTGCTGGTGGCGTAGCTGATGCGGAAGAACGGCGACAGGCCGAAGGCCGCGCCATGCACCACGGCCACGCCCTCGGTCTCCAGCAGTTCGACGGCGAAGTCCTCGTCGCTCTCGATGACCTTGCCCGAGGGGGCGGTCTTGCCGATCAGGCCCGCGCACGAGGGATAGACGTAGAAGGCGCCTTCCGGAGTGGGGCAGTGCAGGCCGGTGGCCTGGTTCAGCATCGACACGACCAGATCGCGGCGCTCCTGGAACAGCGTGGCGTTCGGCTTGATGAAGTCCTGCGGGCCGTTGAGGGCCTCCAGCGCCGCCCACTGGCTGATCGAGCAGGGGTTCGAGGTCGTCTGGCTGATCATCTTGCCCATGGCCTTGATCAGCGCCTCGGGACCCGCGGCGTAGCCGATGCGCCAGCCGGTCATCGAATAGCCCTTCGAGACGCCGTTCATCGTCAGGGTGCGGTCGTAGAGCTTGGGCTCGACCTGGGCGATGGTGGTGAACTCGAAGTCGTCGAACACCAGGTGCTCGTACATGTCGTCGGTCAGCACCCAGACGTGCGGGTGCCGGAGCAGCACGTCGGCGATCGCCTGCAGTTCGGCGCGCGTGTAGGCGCCGCCCGAGGGGTTGGACGGGCTGTTGATGATCAGCCACTTGGACTTGGGCGTGATCGCCGCTTCCAGGGCCGCAGGCGTGATCTTGAAACCGCTCTCGGCGGTGGTCTCCACCGACACCGGCGTGCCGCCGGCTAGCAGGGTCATGTCGGGGTACGACACCCAGTACGGGGCGGGGATGATGACCTCGTCGCCCGGGTTCAGGGTGGCGACGAAGGCGTTGTAGATCACTGGCTTGCCGCCCGGGGCGACGTGCACCTGGCTCGGCTTGTACTCCAGGCCGTTCTCGCGCTTGAACTTGGCGCAGATGGCCGCCTTCAGCTCGGGCATGCCGTCGGGGTCGGTGTACTTGGTCTTGCCGGCCTTGATGGCGGCGATGGCCGCGTCCTTGATGTTGTCCGGGGTGTCGAAGTCCGGTTCGCCGGCCGAAAGGGCGATCACGTCGCGACCGGCGGCTTTCAGCGCGCGCGCCTTGGCGCTGATGGCGATGGTGGCCGACGGTGCGATGCGCCGCAGGGCGGCGGACTCGAGCGACATTGTCTTGGACTCCCCTGGAAAGGACCGGTTTCAGGATTGCGGCGGTCTTTACGCCCGACCCCCTCGCGGCGCAACGCGGCAGCGCCCTGAAAGCGCTGCTTCTTGCCAGGTTGTGGTGGCCTTGCTACCGCTAACATCGAAAAACAAGGTTCCGTAGCGCGCACGACGGAACCCCGCGTCGGGGGACGTGGTCGGAGCATCTTCGACGATCCCCCAGGGAAGGAGACGGCCGTTCGTCCGCATCGCGCGGGCGAGCAAGATCATGCCTTTCGGAAGGGGGAAGCCAATGAACAAGACAATTCTCGGGGCCGCCGTCGCGGCGCTCGCCCTGTCGCTGTCCGCGCCGGTCGCCACGGCGGCCGACGAGGGAATCATGAAGTACGCCATCAACAAGCCGTCGACGGCCTGGAACGTCTACGGGCCCGGCCAGACCAACGCCTACGTCAAGGACAAGGCGGTGGTGGGCGGCGGCGGGGTGCGGGTGGCCGTGGCCACGCCCGATCCGGCGGCCGCGTGGCGGGTCTCGGGCAGCCAGGCGGTGAACGGCAAGATCGCCAAGGGCGACGTCATCACCGTGGCCTTCTGGGCCAGGGCCGAGGCCGTCGAGGGCGGCGCGCCGGCCGCCACGGTGACCAATGTCCGCGTCCAGCAGTCGGCCGAGCCCTGGGGCGGCATCGTCGAGGGCGGGGCCGTCAAGGTCGATAGCGCCGAGTGGAAGATCTACACCGTCAGCGGCCGCGCCGCGATGGACGCCGACAAAGGCGGGGCGGCGGTGTCGCTGCACCTGGGTTCGAGCAAGCAGACCGTGGTGCTGGGACCGCTGTTCGTGCTCGACTTCGGCGCCAACTACGACCCGTCGCAGGTGAAATAGGGGGCAAGATGCTCCCCCTCCGGGGAGCTGTCGCGAAGCGACTGAGGGGGAGAGCACCGCGCTGGCCCCCTCCGGCCCTCTGGGCCACCTCCCCCAGAGGGGGGAGGATTTTGGCTCAGCCCCGCAAGATCTCCACGAACTCGGCCAGGTGCCGGCGCAGCGCCTCGATCGTGCGTTCGTCGGTCAGGATCCCGTCCTCGATCTTGGCGTGGGCCTGGCCGACCAGTACGTCGCCCTGTGGCTCGGCGCGGGCCCCGGCGCGGCGTAGCGACAGGCGCAGGGCGTCCTGGGCGCGAACCGTGCCGGTCATGCCTGGCGACGCGCCGACCACGCAGCACCGCTTGCCGGCCAGCGGCGCGGGCTTGCCGCGCGAGGCCCAGTCGACGGCGTTCTTCAGCACGCCGGTGACGCCGCCGTTGTACTCAGGGCAGGCGATCAGCAGGCCGTCGGCCGCGCGCACGGCCTCCTTCCAGGCCACAACCGCGGCCGGGTCGCCCTCGGCCTCGAGGTCCTGGTCGAAGAACGGCAGGTCGCGCAGCGAGAACAGGGTGATCGACACGCCGTCGGGCGCGAGCCCTTGCGCCGCGCGGAGCAGGGCGGTGTTGAACGAGCCGGCCCGCAGGCTGCCTGAGAAGGCGAGAAGGTTCATGCGCGACTCCGATGACGACAGGAGGCGCGACCATGCCCGCCGGGCGGCGGCGGGGGCAAGGTTCAGCTGGCGCGGGCGGCCGGGGCGGCCAGCGGCAGGGCCAGTTGGCCGGCGACCTGGACCCATAGGCGGCCGATCTCCTGGGCCGCGGCGCCGCCGGGCTCCCATTCCAGCACCGAGCGGCCGTGGGCGATCGACTGCTGGAACGCCGCGCGCGAGCGCAGGCCGACGGCCGCCAGCGGCAGGCCGCAGAAGCGCAGGGTCTCGGCGGCCTTGACCACGCTGGCCGGCTCCTGGCCGGCGCGCTTGGCCGGCGCCTGGTTGATGACGATCAGGCCGTTCTTGCCCAGGCGCCGAACGGCCTCGGCCGAGCGGGCGACCGCGGCGATGTCGAGAAAGGTGGGGCGGCAGACCAGCAGGCACAGGTCGGCAGTGTTGATGGCGGTGACGACGTCGGCCTCGGGCGAGGCGGGGGTGTCGATCAGCATCAGGTCCAGCCGCTCGTGCTCGGCGTGGTAGCGGGCCTGGAACAGCTTGCCGGCGCTGCTCTCCAGCAGACCGGGGCCGTCGGCCTCGCGGCCGCGCAGCACGTCCGACGCCGAGCGCTGCGGATCGATGTCGGCCAGGATGGTGCGGCAGCCGGCCAGATGGGCGGCGATCGCCAGATTGACGGAAAGCGTGGTCTTGCCCGCGCCCCCCTTGCGCGAGATGACGGCCAGGGTCTTCACGTGCGTTTCCTCAACAAGCGCCCGCGTCCCCCTGCAGGCCTGTGGATAACTAGCGTCGCTCTACGACGTTATCGCAACGTAAATGTCGTGAAGGGGGAATCCGCTCGCCGGCGCCCGCCTGAACGGCGAAGTTTGGCCGCGAATGCGCAGCGGCCACGCTTTTGACGCCATCGCGGCGCTTGACCCGGCGATAGCCATGCGCGAGGCAGGGGCCGTGATCATCCGCCGTCTCATCGATTTCTTCACCAACATGGACGCCCGCGCCTGGCGCGCGGTGGCCGTCTCCTTCGTGCTGTTCGGCGGGGTGGGGATCGTCTTCCTGTTCGGCGCCCAGCTGCTGGGCCTCGACGGCGAGACCACGGTCGAGCACTGGCTGACCGCCGCCCATGGTCCCTGGGCCCTGCCGGTGGCCGTCGGCGCCTTCGCGGCCCTGGCCTTCGTCGGCGTGCCGCAGTTCGTGCTGATCGCCGCGGCGGTGGTGGCCTTCGGGCCCTGGACCGGCTTCGCCTACAGCTGGATCGGCACGCTGGTCTCGTCGATGGTCGGCTTCTGGGTGGGCCGGGCGTTCGGCGGCAAGATGCTGGCCAGCCTGCCCAGCGACGGCGTGCACAAGTTCATGAAGCTGATCGGCAAGAACGGCTTCATGGCCAGCCTGATCGTGCGCCTGGTGCCCTCGGCGCCGTTCATCG
Organism: Caulobacter flavus; assembly: GCF_003722335.1. Classification (GTDB taxonomy): domain Bacteria; phylum Pseudomonadota; class Alphaproteobacteria; order Caulobacterales; family Caulobacteraceae; genus Caulobacter; species Caulobacter flavus. The sequence continues at coordinate 5,183,341 of NZ_CP026100.1, read as the reverse complement.
TCGTCAACATGGCCGCCGGCGTCACCCCGATGCGGGTGCGCGACTTCGTCGGCGGCACGGCCATCGGCATCATCCCGAAGATCGCCCTGACCGCCTTCGCCGGCAACACCATCGTCCAGGCGATGCGGGGCGGGGGCGTGCAGCACGTGATCCTGCTGGTCGTGGCGGCCGCGATCTGGATCGGCGCGGGTTGGGTCGCCCGCAATTGGCTGAAGGCCAAGGAAGAACAAGCTGACCAATAGTTTGGTTTGGGGTATTTATTGCCTCTGGCGCGGCGAATTGACTGCCTTGTGAGCAAACGGCTTGCTGGAATTGGCGGGTTTGGGTAATACAACCCGCATGTGCCGCGAACGCGACAACCTTCTTCTCCTTGCGCTGGGGCTTAGCCGCCCCTGGGCGTCCGTCTAGCCGCGCGTACGTATCGTCGCGGCCGGTCGCTCAGGGGACAACAACCCTTCAGCCCTCCGGACCTCGCGAAAGACACCTCCATGACCGCCCCCATCTCGCCCGTCGCCGCTGATTCCAAGATCGGTTCGGGTCGCGACAACGTCGTCATCTTCGACACCACCATGCGCGACGGCGAACAGTCGCCCGGCGCCTCGATGTCGCTGGAAGAGAAGCTGGAGCTGGCCAAGATCCTCGAGGAGATGGGGGTCGACATCATCGAGGCCGGCTTCCCGATCGCCTCGAACGGCGACTTCCAGTCGGTCAACGAGATCGCCAAGATCGTCAGGAACTCGACCATCGCCGGCCTGTGCCGCGCCCACCAGGTGGATATCGAGCGCTGCGCCGAGGCCCTGCGCCCCACCCAGCGCGGCCGCATCCACGTGGTGATCGCCACCTCCGACCTGCACATGAAGCACAAGCTGCAGATGGAGCCCGACGCCGTCATCGACGTGATCGCCCGCTCGGTGACCCACGCCCGCAACCTGCGCGACGACGTCGAGTGGTCGGCCGAGGACGCCACCCGCAGCGACCGCCAGTTCCTGCGTCGCGCCATCGAGACCGCCATCAAGGCCGGGGCCACGACGATCAACCTGCCCGACACGGTGGGCTACACCTATCCGTCGGAATACGCCGACCTGTTCAACTGGATGGTCAACAACGTCGAGGGCGCCGACAAGGTGATCTTCTCGACCCACTGCCACAACGACCTGGGCCTGGCCGTGGCCAACAGCCTGGCCGGCGTGCAGGGCGGCGCCCGCCAGATCGAGTGCGCCATCAACGGCCTGGGCGAGCGCGCCGGCAACGCCGCGCTGGAAGAGGTGGTGATGGCCCTGAAGGTGCGCGGCGACAAGCTGCCCTTCCAGACCGGCATCGACACCACCCACATCACCCGCGCCAGCCGCTACGTATCGGCCATCACCGGCTTCCCGGTGCAGTACAACAAGGCCATCGTCGGCAAGAACGCCTTCGCGCACGAGAGCGGCATCCACCAGGACGGCATGCTCAAGAACCGCGAGACCTACGAGATCATGACTCCGGAATCGGTCGGCCAGGCGCCGTCCAGCCTGGTCATGGGCAAGCACTCGGGCAGCCACGCCTTCCGCGCCAAGCTGAAGGACCTGGGCTACGAGCTGGGCCAGAACGCCCTGAAGGAGGCCTTCGGCCGCTTCAAGGATCTGGCCGACCGCAAGAAGCACGTCTACGACGACGACATCATCGCCCTGGTCGACGACGCCCTGGCGCGCGGCTCGGAGAAGATCCGCGTCTCGCACCTGCGCGTCGTGGCCGGCACCGAAGGCCAGTCGGCCGAACTGACCCTGGACGTCGACGGCCAGGCCAAGAGCGCCGAGGCCTCGGGCGATGGTCCGGTCGACGCGGTGTTCAACGCGATCCACAAGATCGTGCCCCACAGCGCCGCCCTGCGCCTGTTCCAGGTGCACGCGGTCACCGAAGGCACCGACGCCCAGGCCCAGGTCTCGGTGCGCCTGGAAGAGGACGGCCGCATCGCCACCGGCGCGGCCGCCGACACCGACACCCTGACCGCCTCGGCCAAGGCCTACGTCAACGCCCTCAACAACCTCTTCGCCCGCAAGGAGAAGAGCGCGCCGGCGGCCATCGCCAGCGGCTTCTGAGGCTCGCTGGCGGTCTTCCGTTCGTGACGGGGTAGGGCGGTCTCAGGCCGCCTTGCGCCAGCCCCAGCGACGCGTCGCCAGGATCTCGGCGGCGAGGTGCGCCTGCGGCTGCACGTCGAGACCCAGCTGTGCCAGGCCTTCGCACAGCGCGGCGCGCTGTTCGGCGTCGACCACGGCGCCGACGTCGATCACCATCACCCCGCCCGGGCGCAGCAGGCCCAGGGTCGAGGCTGCGGTCGCGCGCATGTCGTCGGCCGTGGGGCAGCCCACGACCAGCAGCACGTCGCTGCGCTCGTCGGCGGCCGCGCAGGTGGCCCGGCGGGCGATTTCCACCCGCTGGTAGCCGCGTCGCCACAGCTGCCCCATGGCCTCGGCGGCGTCCGGCCCGGTCACCGCCACGAAGCAGAGCGGCGTGGCCTGGGCCAGTTCCAGCATGCGGTCGAGCGTCGGATCGATACCGTCGGTCGGGACGCCCAGCAGAAACTGAGCGGCTTGACGGAGCGGATGGAGAGACATGGTGAACGCCTTGTTAGGAAACGCAGCTTATGTGCGCCAACCCCGCTGTTCTGACGCCGCCCCGCGTCAGGGCGCCATTCGTAAACCCGCCGCCGGCGTAAGGGCGGCATAAGGAGCCGATCGATGGGTTCGACCTTGGAAAACAGCGTAGCTTCGCCGCCCCGCTGGCACGAGATCGCCAGGCGCACCATCGAGGCCGGCTTCGACATGTCGTCCGAGGCGCGCATCGGCGAAATGCTCCGCACGCTGGCCGTCGGTCGCAAGGCGCTGCTGGAGATGGGCACGGGCACCGGCTCGGCGACCGCCTGGCTGCTGGACGGCATGGACGAGGACGCACGCCTGGCCACCGTCGACAACAACCCCGAGGTCCAGGCCGTGGCGCGTGAAGTGCTGGGCGAGGATCCGCGCGTCGACTTCATCACCGAGGACGGCGCGGCCTATCTGGCCGGTCAGAACGACGGCGGCTTCGACCTGATCTTCGCCGACGCCATGCCGGGCAAGTACGAGGGGCTGGAAGACGCCCTGCGCCTGCTGCAGGTCGGCGGCGTCTACGTGGTCGACGACATGTCGCCCCAGCCCAACTGGCCCGAAGGCCACCAGGCGCGGGTCGACGACCTGGTGCTGCGCCTGGCGGGCGATCCGCGCTTCGCGATCGTCGGCATGGACTGGGCCTCGGGCGTGCTGGTGGCGGCCAAGAGAGCGGCATGATCTGGATCCCCATCACCATCGCCGCCGCGGCCCTGCAGGTCGCCCGCAACGCGGCGCAGCGCTCGGTGATGGGCGGGGCGGGCCCTTGGGGCGCAACCCTCGTGCGGTTCCTGTTCGGCCTGCCGTTCGCGATCGTCTTCGCCGGGATCGCCTTCCTGCTGACCAAGGACCCGCAGGCCAATCTGACGGCCCGTTTCTGGCTGGGCGCCGTCGCCGGCGCGGGCCTGCAGATGGCGGCGACGGCGGCGCTGCTGGTCGCCATGCAGCGCTCGTCCTTCGCGCTGGGCACGGCCATGCAGCAGAGCGGCCTGCCGTTCGCCCTGGTCTGGGGCGCGCTGCTGTTCGGCGACCGGATCACGGCCATGCAGTGGGCCGGCGGCCTGGTGGCCACCGCGGGCCTGGCGGCCCTGTCCTGGCCGCGCGGGGCGGTCACGCTCAAGCGTGGCGCGGTCCTGGCCGGCCTGGGCTCGGGGGCGATGTTCGCCCTCAGCGCCAACTGCTTTCGCCAGGCCTCGCTGACCTTCGATCCCGCCCACCTGGCCTATTCGGCCTTCGTGACGGTGATGGTCGTCCAGGCCATCCAGTCGGTGGTGCTGACCTCGATCCTGCTGGTGCGCAATCCCGACGCCGTGGTCGCCGTGCTGGCCGCCTGGCGCAAGTCGCTGGGCGCGGGTTTCTGCGGCGCGGCGGCCTCGGGCCTGTGGTTCACGGCCATGGCGCTGTCGCCGGTGGGGCCGGTGAGGGCGGTGGGCGTCGTCGAGATGCCGATGGCGGCCCTGGCCGGCCGCCGTCTCTTCGCCGAGCGGTTGAGCCTGTTTCAGCTGGTCGCCGGGGCCGTTACGGCCGTCGGAGTCGTCATGGCGGCGCTCGGCTAGTTTTCGACACTTTTGTGCGTTCCCCCTGCCGGCTCGCATACGAGTTTGAAACAGGTGAGAAGGCTTGGCGAATAGACCTTGAAATCAACGCTTTCGCGGTGCAAACGGGCGCGTCTCCCTCACTCTTCCGGTGGTTGGACGACGGCGCGGCCCGGCGGCGGCGCTCCCGTCGCCACAAGAAGGCGCAAGGCGGGAAGGGACGATGATCCGCGTACGCGGGGAATCATGTTGTCCTCTTCCTGATTTGCAGTAGGAGCCTTTTTCTCGCCTGCTCCTCCGGTCATTCGGCGGAAAGGGCTCCTGCACCGCGGTCTTCTCCGTGGTTTTTGACGTCTCGCCCCTTCTACCCCTCAGTCAGGGTTTTCGATGTTCTCTTCCCTCTTCGGCGTCATCTCGAACGACATCGCCATCGACCTGGGCACCGCCAACACCCTGATCTATCAGAAGGGCAAGGGCATCGTGCTGAACGAGCCGTCCGTCGTGGCGCTGCGCAACGTCGGCGGCCGCAAGGTCGTCCACGCCGTGGGCATCGAGGCCAAGCAGATGCTGGGCCGCACCCCGGGCCACATGGAAGCCATCCGTCCCATGCGCGACGGCGTCATCGCCGACTTCGAAGTCGCCGAGGAGATGATCAAGTACTTCATCCGCAAGGTTCACAACCGCAAGGGCTTCGTGAACCCGAAGGTGATCGTGTGCGTGCCGTCGGGCGCCACCGCCGTGGAACGTCGCGCCATCAACGACAGCTGCCTGAACGCCGGCGCCCGCCGCGTCGGCCTGATCGACGAGCCGATGGCCGCCGCCATCGGCGCGGGACTGCCGATCCACGAGCCGACCGGCTCGATGGTCGTCGACATCGGCGGCGGCACCACCGAGGTGGCCGTGCTGTCGCTGTCGGGCATCGTCTATTCGCGCTCGGTCCGCGTCGGCGGCGACAAGATGGACGAGGCGATCATCAGCTACATGCGTCGCCACCATAACCTGCTGATCGGCGAGACGACCGCCGAGCGCATCAAGAAGGAAATCGGCACCGCCCGTGCGCCGGCCGACGGCGAAGGCCTGTCGATCGACGTCAAGGGCCGCGACCTGATGCAGGGCGTGCCGCGCGAAGTCCGCATCTCGGAAAAGCAGGCCGCCGACGCCCTGGCCGAGCCGGTCGGGCAGATCGTGGAAGCCGTGAAGGTGGCCCTGGAAGCCACTCCGCCGGAACTGGCCAGCGACATCGCCGACAAGGGCATCATGCTGACCGGCGGCGGCGCGCTGCTGCGCGGCCTGGACGCCGAGATCCGCGACCACACCGGCCTGCCGGTGACCGTGGCCGACGATCCGCTGTCGTGCGTGGCCCTGGGCTGCGGCAAGGTGCTCGAGCATCCCAAGTGGATGAAGGGCGTCCTGGAATCCACCCTCGCCTAAGCCCTAGTACAATCCGTATCGGCGCCGGGGGGCGCCAGGAGAACAGTTCGTGCCCTTTCGCGAAGGTCCGCTCGGCGACCTGAAAGTGCCGCTCACCTGGACCGCGGCCGTGGCGCTCATCGTCGCGGTCGTGATTGCGGTGGCCTTCCTCCTGGCCGACCGGCGCGAGACGCTGCAGCAGCAGGCCTACGGCGTCACCCGCCAGACGGTCGACACGGTGGCAAAGCCGGTCAGCGGCGTCATCGCCGTGCCCGGCCGCTGGACCGGCGTCGGCGTCGACGCGGTGCGCAACTACTTCTTCGCCGGCTCCGAGAACGCGCGCCTGAAGGCCGAGCTCAAGGAGATGCGGACCTATCGCGACAAGTACCTGGCCCTCGTCGACGAGAACGAGCGCTACAAGTCGCTGCTGGGCCTGAAGACCGATCCGCCCATCCCGATGGTCGCCGCCCGCGTGGTGGCCGACAGCCGCGGGCCGTTTGCCAACACCCGCCTGGCCGACGCCGGCAAGGAAAAGGGCGTCGTGGTCGGCAATCCGGTGATGAACGAGCGCGGCCTCGTCGGCCGCATCGTCGGCGTCGCGCCCGGCGCCAGCCGCGTGCTGCTGCTGACCGACATCGCCTCGCGCACGCCGGTGATGATCGACCGCACCAACTCGCGCGCCATCCTGACCGGCGACGGCGGCCCTAATCCCAAGCTCGACTACCTGCGCGGCTCCGAGCCGATCCAGGCGGGCGACCGCGTGGTGACCTCGGGCGACGGCGGCGTCGTGCCGCGTGGCCTGCCGGTGGGCGCGGCCGTGAAGGGCCTGGACGGCCGCTGGCGCGTGGTGCTGTTCGCCGACAGCACCTCGATCGACTACATCCGCATCCTGCTGTTCAAGGACTTCGCCCAGCTGGCCGACCAGCAGGCCCTGGCGACCAAGGTGCTGCCGCCGGTGATCACCGAGAACCCCGAGCAGTCGATCCTGGGCCCGGCCCGTCCGGCCGCCCCGCCGCCCGCGACCCCCGCCGCCGGCACGCCCGCGACGACGGGCGCCGCCCCGGCCGCGCCCAGGCCCGTCGCGCCCAGGCCCGCGACCGCCTCGACGCCAGCGCCGACGGCCAGGCCGCCCGCCGCGACCCGTCCCTCGACCAGCACGCCGGCGACCGCGCCGGCCCGGACGCCGCAATGACCGGCGCCCGGCCCCTCAACCCGGGGCGCTGGCTGGGCGTCCCCATGCTGTTCGTGATCCTGGCGACGATCCTGTTCGCAGCCCCGATCCGCATGTGGGGCCTGCAGCTGCCCGAGCCCGTCTTCGCCATGGTCCCGGCCTTCGCCTGGGCGGTGATCCGGCCCTCGATCCTGGCGCCGTTCGCGCTGCTGCTGCTGGGCCTGTTCCTCGACACCTTCTGGGGCGGTCCCACGGGCCTGTGGGGCCTGTCGCTGCTGGTCGCCTACGCCAGCGTGCTGGCGGCGCGCAACATGCTGACCGGCCAGAGCCGGCCGATGCTGTGGGCCTGGTACGCCGGCGCCAGCGCGCTGTCGATGACCGCCGGCTTCCTGTTCACGATGATGGACAGCCTGGCCATGCCCAGCCTGGTGGCCGTGTTCTGGCAGTTCCTGGCCACGGCGCTGCTGTTCCCGTTCGCTCACCGGCTGATCGATCGCTTCGAAGACGCCGACGTCCGGTTCCGGTGAGGCGATGAGCGAACCGTCGATCTTCTTCTTCGAGGTCAACGAGCGGCAGGGGGTGTTCCACCGTCGCGCGTTCCTGCTCGGCGGCCTAGCCGGCGCGGGCCTGCTGACCCTGACGGGCCGCCTAGCCCAGCTGCAGCTGGTCGAGGCCCAGCGCTACCAGAAGCTTTCGGCCGGCAACCAGTTCAACTACCGCCTGGTGCCGCCGCCGCGCGGCCTGATCCTCGATCGCAACGGCGTGGCCCTGGCCTCGAACCGCCCCAACTTCCGCCTGATGGTGATCAAGGAGAAGGGCATGGACGTCGAGGCGACGCTCGACGACCTGGCGACCCTGGTGCCCATCGACGGCAGCCGTCGGGCCCGTCTCCTCAAGGAGATCAACAACGCCCCGCGCAAGGCGCCGGTCGTGGTGATGGAGGACATGACCTGGGAGGAATTCTCCCGGATCAACATCCGCGCGCCCGAACTGCCCAACATCAGCGCCGACATGGGCGAGGTGCGGGTCTATCCGTTCGGCGGCGCCTTCGCCCACGTCATCGGCTATGTCGCCAAGGTCTCCGATCGCGACGTCGAGGCGGCCAAGAAGGATCCGACCCAGGACCAGGAGCTGCTGCACAACCCCGGCTTCCGCATCGGCCGCCAGGGCGTGGAAAAGGCCTTCGACCTCGACCTGCGCGGGCGGGCCGGGGCCATCAAGGCCGAGGTCGACGCGCAGGGCCGCGTGGTCAGCCTGGACCCGGCCGGCGACATCCCCGCCACGCCCGGCAAGGAAGTGCGCCTCACCCTCGACGCCGACATCCAGAACCGCGCCCTCGAGGTGATGGGCGAGGAAAGCGGCGCGATCGTCGTGATGGACATCCGCAACGGCGACCTGCTGGCCATGGTCTCGGCTCCCAGCTTCGACGCCAACCGCTTCGTCAAGGGTCTGTCGGGCGCGGAGTACCGGGCGCTGTCTGAATACGAGCGCAAGCCGCTGCTCGACAAGGCGATGACCGGCACCTATCCGCCGGGCTCGACCTTCAAGCCGACGGTGGGCCTGGCGGCCCTGGCCGCGGGCATCGACCCGAACATCCGCATCAACTGCCCGGGCAGCTGGTACTATGGCGGCCGCACCTGGCGCTGCTGGCAGAAGGGCGGCCACGGCGCCCAGAACATGCACGACGCCATCAAGAACTCGTGCGACATCTACTTCTACCAGACGGCGCTGAAGATCGGCCCCGACGCCATCGCCACCGCCGCGCGGGGCATGGGCTTCGGCGAGATCTTCGACATCGGCATTCCTGGCCAGAAGAAGGGCATCGTCCCCGACCGCGAATGGAAGAAGCGCGCCTTCAAGCGCAATCCGGCCAACCAGATCTGGTTTCCGGGCGAGACCCCCAGCTACGGCATCGGCCAGGGCGCGCTGAGCGTCAACGCCCTGCAGCTGGCGGTGATGACCGCGCGCCTGGCCAACGGCCGCAAGGCGCTGAACCCGCGCCTGATCAAGTCGGTCGGCGGCGTCGAGCAGCCCAGCGGCGCCGACGTGCCCGACCTGCCGTTCTCCAAGGAGCACCTCGACTACGTGCGCGGCGGCATGGCGGCGGTGGCCAACGACGTGCGCGGCACGGCCTATCGCCAGAGCCAGCTGGGCCTGGGCGACGTGCAGATGGCCGGCAAGACCGGCACGGCCCAGGTCCGCAGCTACGACAAGGCCAAGAGCCGCAACAGCGCCTCGGTGCAGTGGAAGCTCAAGGACCACAACCTGTTCGTGGCCTTCGCGCCCTTCGACGACCCGCGCTACGCCGTGGCGGTGCTGGTCGAGCACGGCGGTCTCGGCGGCGCCACCGCCGGCGCCCCGCGCGCCCGCGAGGTGATGCGCGTGGCTCTGCTGAAGGATCCGGAGATCCGCGCTCGCATCGAACGTCCCATGCCTCTGCCCGAGGCTCCGGTCGAGACCGCCGACGGCGTCGTCGAAGGCGCCGCGCCCGACGAGCCGGAGGAGGGCGCTCCGCCGCCGCCCGAGGCGACCCCGACGACCGGCCAGCCACCCCAGGGAGGCCACATATGACCCTCAGCGGCGGCCTCTCCCGGCCCGGCGAACGCGACCGGCCGATCATCAAGTTCATGGAGATCGACTGGACCTTCTGCCTGCTCCTCTGCCTGATCGCGGGCTCGGGGGCCCTGATGCTGTTCTCGATCGCGGGCGCCTCGTGGGAGCCCTGGGCCGACAAGCACCTGCTGCGCTTTGGCCTCTACTTCATCATGATGATCATCCTGGCGATGGTCGACCTGCGGGTCTGGTTCACCCTGGCCTATCCGATCTATGGCGTCGGCCTGCTGCTGCTGGTGGCGGTGGAGGTGGTCGGCGACGTGTCGCTGGGCGCCCAGCGCTGGCTGTCGATCGGCGGCTTCCGATTCCAGCCGTCCGAGATCATGAAGATCGGCGTGGTGCTGGCCCTGGCCCGCTACTACCACGGCCTGTCGGCCGACAGCGCCCGGTTCTCCTGGCGGCTGCTGGTGCCGGCGGCGATGATCGGCGCGCCGGTGCTGCTGGTGGCCCACCAGCCCGACCTGGGCACGGCCATGCTGATCGTCATGACCGGCCTGGCCATCGTCGTGCTGGCGGGCTTGTCCTGGCGTGTGATCGCCGCCGGCGTCATCGGCGCCCTGGTGGCCATTCCTCCCTTCGTGCTGTTCGTGCTGCACGACTATCAGCGCAAGCGGGTGCTGACCTTCCTCAACCCCGAGGCCGACCAGTCTGGTTCGGGCTACCACATCTACCAGTCGAAGATCGCCCTCGGCTCGGGCGGCCTGCTGGGCAAGGGCTTCGGCCTGGGCTCTCAGAGCCAGCTGAACTTCCTGCCCGAAAAGCAGACCGACTTCATCTTCGCCACCCTGGCCGAGGAGTTCGGCTTCGTCGGCTGCCTTTGGGTGCTGGCGCTGTACGGCGTGGTGATCTTCATGGCCCTGCGCATCGCCTCGATCAGCCACAGCCACTTCGGGAGGCTGGCGGCGTCGGGCGTGACGGCGACCTTCGCCCTCTACGTGCTGATCAACGGCGCGATGGTCATGGGCCTGGCGCCCGTGGTGGGCGTGCCCATGCCGATGCTGTCGTACGGCGGCACCGTGATGATGACGGTGATGATCGGCTTTGGCCTCGTCCAGGCCGTGCGCGTGCACCGCTATACCGAAGTGACCAGCGGCAAGGGCTCGCTGATGTAGGAGACGCCTCCGCGTCTCCTATTTACGTGCGTCAATTTGAGTGCCAGTCTCCTCTTCATTGCAGGGAGGGGACGCATGAAGTCTTGGTTGATCATGGCCGCGGCGGCGGCTTTCGCGACGGGCCTGGCGGGCGCGGCCCAGGCGGGCACGCCGTATCCGATCGAGATGAAGTGCGCCGTCGGCGGCGAGCGCTTCACCCACGCCGGCACCGCTTCCTACAGCACCTGGGGCCAGCGACCCGACGGCAAGCCCTACGGCAGCTGGGAGTTCCCGATGCCGCTGCCGGTGTGTCCGGGCAACGGCCTGGTCATGTACCGCGATTTCACCAAGCCCGAGCTGAAGCAGCTTCCGGCGCTGCTGGCCTCCGACGCCTACAAGGTCCTGGCCGGCGACTCCTCCTACTATCGCGCCGCTTGGCTGGAACGATCGCTGAAGGGCGACGGCGACCCCTTGTGGCTGGTCCTGCAGGCCAGTTGGCAGGTCGACGAGGATCCGGTCCGCAAGGCCCGCTACCAGCGCGAATTCGCGCAAGGCGCCGAGGCCGAGCCGGCCAAGCCGGGCGACGCTCGCTGGATGGGCATACAGGGCCGGGCGGCCAACGCCCGTCGCGAACTAGGCGAGTTCGACGCCGCCAAGGCCGACCTGGCCAGGCTGGAGATCGACAAGCTCGTCGCTGCCCTGCCGGCCCCGCCCAAGGAGGGTGAGCAAGAGCCCGAGGCGGTCGCCAGCCAGCGGGGCGTGCTGGGCTATCTGGGCAAGCTGCGCGCGGTCGTGAACCGCGGCGACGCCTCGTCCGAGCCGATCGACATGGTCCCGCCGATGGTCGCCGCCCGCCAGTGCGTGGACCTGGAGGCCAAGGGCCAGAGCAACGAGGCCTGCAAGGCCGAGCGTGTCGCCAAGAGCATGGAAATGGTTCGCAAGGCGCGGGCCGAACGGGCTGGGGCGGGGCATTAAGCCCCGCCCGCCGCGTCTTCGTCAGTCGATGCCCTCGACCAGTTCCCGCAGATAGGCCACGTGGCCCCGGAACGCCTTGGCGCCGGTCGCCGTCAGCGCCGCCCGGGTGCGGGGCCGCTTGCCCACGTGGTCCTTCAGGATCTCGACATAGCCGGCCTTCTCCAGGGCGGTCAGGTGGCTGCCGAGATTGCCGTCGGTGGCCTGGGTGATGGCCTTCAACCGCGAGAACTCGGGCGGATCGCGGTCGCGCTCGGCATAGAGCGCGGCCATGATCTTCAGGCGCAAGGGCTGGTGGATCAGGTCGTCGGCCTGCGCCATGCTCACGCCCTCGCCAGCCAGACGCCGCTGACGAACAGCCCCAGGCTGGCGGCGGCCATCCAGAAGGCCAGCACCTCGGGGAAGGCGTAGAAGCCGATCAGGGTCAGGGCGAACATCGCCGCGCCGATCGCCAGGTAGCGCCGGGCCACGAACACGCCCACGGCCCCGTAGATCGCGCCGACCATCAGGCCGGGAAAGGCCAGGTAGGCGGCCGGGTCGGTCGGTTTCAGGACGTAGAAGGTCGACATCACGAAGACGATGGCCACGGCCATGCCGCCGATCATCTTCAGGGTCGCGCCGCCCGCCTTGGCGCCGGAGTCGCGCACGGCCTTCTCGGCGGGCCTGGCCAGCAGGATCGAGCCGATCGCGCCGACGGTGTCGAGCACCAGCCAAGCCCAGCCCCACTGGTGCGGCGGCAACAGGCCCATGCCGAGATAGCCCAGCATCCAGATCACGCTCCACAGCATCAGGATCGGCCCGCCGATCCGATAGCCCCGCAGGGTGGCGCCCCGGCGGTTGGTTTCGTGTATGTCGGCCAGCGCGGCGGCGGCCTCGGTCTTGCTCAGCACCATCACATCCTCCACGGAGCTTCAAAGCTCTCTGTGGTGCAGAGTGATCTCGATGCATAACTCTGTCAAGCAGAGTCCTCTGGGGTGTGATCTAGGGCCTGGCCGCGCCGATCAGCAGGCTGGCCGCCAGCAGCAGCATCACCGCGCCGATGACGATGTCGAGCACGCGCCAGGCGGTCGGGCGCGCGAACAGCGGAACCAGGAAGCGGGCGCCGAAGCCCAGGGCCGAGAACCACGACAGGCTGGCCAGGGCCGCGCCGGCCATGAACAGCGGGCGTTCGGGCGCCGGCAGGCTGGCGCCGACCGCGCCCATCAGCATCACCGTGTCGATGTAGACGTGCGGGTTCAGGAAGGTGAAGGCGGCCGTTCCGGCCAGCGCCGCGCCCAGCGTGATGCTCGGCTGGTCGGCCAGGGCCAGCGCCTCGGGATTGGCCGCGCGCCGCAGGGCGCTGACGCCGTACCAGCCCAGGAAGGCCGCGCCGCCGAGGCTCAGCGCCAGGGACAGGCCCGGAACCAGCGACAGCACCGCGCCCAGTCCGTTGACGCCCGCGATGATCAGCGAGGCGTCGGCCAGGGCGCAGAACAGCACGATCGGCAGGACGTGCTCGCGCTTCAGCCCCTGGCGCAGCACGAACATGTTCTGCGCGCCGATGGCGACGATCAGGCCGGCCGAGAGGGCGCAGCCCTTCGTGAAGGCGGGCAGGGCGAAGGCGGGGAGGAGGGCGGTGCTCATGCCGCTTGATGGCCGTGGGCGCGCCTGTAGTCTAACTAAGGATACTAAATCGAAATTAGGCAGGCTAATGCTGGACTATGCGTCGCTGGCGGCCGTGGCGGCGGTCGCGCGCGAAGGCGCCTTCGACAAGGCCGCCGCCGTGCTGGGCGTCACCCCGTCTGCGGTGTCGCAGCGGGTGAAGGGGCTGGAGGAGCGGCTTGGCGCGGTGCTGCTGACGCGCGGCCAGCCCTGCCGGCCCACCGCCATCGGCGCGCGGCTGTGCGCCCATGTGGAGCAGGTGCGGCTGCTGGAGGGCGATCTCGTCGCCGACCTGCCGCGCCTGGCCGACCTGTCGGAAGGTCCGGCCGTGGTCCGCATCGCCGTCAACGCCGACAGCGTCAGCACCTGGTTCCCGCTGGCCGCGGCGCGGTTCGCCGAGGAGACCGGGGCCATGCTCGACCTGGTCATGGACGACGAGGCCCACACCGCCGAGCGGCTGCGCGACGGCGAGGTGCTGGCGGCGGTCACCGCCGATCCCGCGCCGGTGGTCGGCTGCAAGACCTATCCGCTGGGCGCGATCGAGTACGTGGCCACCGCCAGCCCGGCCTTCATGGCCCGCGCGTTCCCGGGCGGCTTCGACGCCGAGCGCCTGCGACACGCGCCGCTGCTGCGCTTCGACCGTCGCGACGGCCTGCAGGCGCGCTGGGCGCACGAGGCCCTGGGCGTCCGTCCGGAAGGCCCAGTGCACTGGACCCCGGCCACGCAAGGCATGCTCGACATGAACCTGGCGGGGCTGGGCTGGGCGATGACCCCGCGCAGCCTGGCCGCCCCTCATCTGGCCTCGGGGCGCCTGGTGGAGCTGCCGCCAGGCCGGTCCATTCTCGTCGCGCTCTACTGGCAGCGCACCCGGCTGGCGGCGCGGCTGCTGGACCGGCTGACGGCGGCGGTGCGGACGATGGCCGGCGAGGCCCTGGTGAAGGCCTAGGGCGTGGACACAATTGAGCGGGATATCGGATCGAAGAAATTCAATCGCCTATCGCCCGTCATCCCGGAAAGCGCGAAGCGCTTATCCGGGACCCAGGAGCCGGCGCAATGCAGGTGGCCCCTGGGTCCCGGCTCTACGGTCCGCTACGCGGCCCTTCGGCCGGGATGACAAGCAGAATTGTTCGCGCAATTGAGTACGGACCCTAGCGGTTCTTCAGCGCCCGGCCGGTGACGACCGCGCCCAGGCCGTACTTGCCGCGCAGGGCGTCGACGGCGGTCTCGCTCTTCAGGGCCCGGCGTTCGTCGCCGGCGAAGAAGTCGTCGGCCGCGCCGACGGCGGGGACGAACTCGGTCAGGCCCGCGCCGATCAGGCGGTAGGAACGGCCGGGCGGTTCGGCGGCCAGCAGTTCGCGCGCCACTTGGAACAGGGTCTGGGCCGTCTGGGTGGGGACGGGCAGGGTGCGGCGACGGGTGTGAATCTTGAAGTCGGGCGTGCGCAGCTTCAGCGTCGCCACCCGACCGGCCACCTCCTCGCGCCTCACCTGCCTGGCCACCTTCTCCAGAGGGGCCACAGCTGGTCCTCCAGGTCCTCGCGGCGGAAGAGGTCGTCGTTGAAGGTGGTTTCGGCGCTGATGGTCTTGCGCACGCTGTCGGGATCGACGGCCCGGGCGTCCTCGCCGTGGGCCAGGCGGTGCAGCCGCAGACCGCCCGCGCCCAGTTCCTTGGCCAGGGTCTTGAGGTCGGCGTTGGCGATGTCGCCCACGGTGCGCAGGCCAAGGCCATGCAAGGTCGAGACGGTGGCGGGCCCGACGCCGGGCAGGATCGAAACGGGCTTGGTCGCCAGGAACGCCACCGCCTCGGCCGCGCCGATCGCCGAGAAGCCGCGCGGCTTGTCCAGTTCCGAGGCGATCTTGGCCAGGAACTTGTTGGGGGCCAGGCCGATGGAGACGGTGAGGTTCTGCTCGACTTCGATCTCCCTCTGCACCTTGGCCAGCATCACCGCCGGCGGCGCGCCGTGCAGGCGCTCGGTGCCCGAAAGGTCGATCCAGGCCTCGTCCAGCGACAGCGGCTGGACCAGCGGCGTCAGGTTCGAGAGGCGGGCCATGATCAGCGCGCTCTCGTGCTTGTACTTGGCAAAGTTGGGCTTCACCACGACGGCGTCGGGGCACAGCTGCAGCGCCTTGTACATCGGCATGGCCGAGCGCGCCCCGCTCATCCGGGCGATGTAGCAGGCCGTGGTGACCACCCCGCGCTTGCCGCCGCCGACGATCACCGGCTTGTCGCGCAGGGACGGATCGTCGCGCTTCTCCACCGAGGCGTAGAAGGCGTCGCAGTCCAGGTGCGCCATGGACAGGGCGCCCAGCTCCTCGTGGAAGACGGTGCGCGGCGAGCCGCACGACGGGCAGCGCGGCGCCTTGCGCTCGCCGGTCCACAGACAGTCTCTGCAGAGAGCCTTCATCCGGGGGCCTTCATCGCCCGTCGAGCGCCAGCGCCTCGCGGATGGCGACCTTGAGGTCGGGCCACAGGTCGATGCGGGCGTGGCGGTCGGGCGCGCTGGGCGCCAGCGGGCGCAGGCGCTCGTCGGCCACCATCTGGAAGCGGCCGACGGCCGGGGCGCTGGCGGCCACCGATTCCAGCTGCGGCAAAAGGTCGTCGACAAATACCGCCGGGGCCTTGACCCGCCCGGCCAGATCGGCCGCCGACGGGCCCTTGGGACCCGAATTGATGATCAGTGGATAGTCGAAGCCATGGGTCTTCAGCCAGCGGGCGCGGGTCTGGCGGCCGTGCTCGGGGGCGTTGGTCAGGATCACCACGTTGGCGTTCAGCGACAGGTCGGCCAGGGCGTCTGCCGCGCCCGCGGCGGGCTCGAGGTCCTCGCCGCCATCGCGGAAGAAGTCGTCGAACAGCGCCCGGCCGGCGATCAGGTCCAGGTGCTCGGTCTCGCCGGGGCGATAGATGTTCTGGAACAGCGCGAAGCGGTCGACGCGCAGTTCGAAGCCGTGCCGGGCGACGAACGCGCCAAAGCCGGCCATGAACTGGGCCAGCACTTCGTCGACATCGACGATGACGAGCGGTCGGTGCGCGTCTAGCGTGCAGGTCTTGAGGTCGAGAGAGCGGGCGTCCATTTGTGTGCGATCGGTCGTTGGAAACGCGATTAGCGCGGGCTTAAGGATATTCGTGCGATCTGAGGATGAAGAAGCGGCGCGAATCCCTCACGTGTCGCCACGGACCGTATGGTCGGGGTCAGGATGACGAAGAAGGTCCTCATCGTCGAGGATAACGAGCTGAACATGAAGCTCTTTCATGATCTGCTCGAAGCCCAGGGCTATGAGACCCTGCAGACCCGCGAGGGACTGCAGGCGTTGTCGATCGCCCGCGAGCATCGCCCGAATCTGATCCTCATGGACATCCAGCTGCCCGAGATCTCGGGCCTGGAAGTGACCAAGTGGCTCAAAGAGGACGACGATCTGTCACATATACCCGTGGTCGCTGTTACGGCATTTGCGATGAAGGGCGACGAGGAGCGGATTCGCGAGGGCGGCTGCGAGGCCTACATCTCGAAGCCCATCTCGGTGTCGCACTTCCTCGACACCATCCGCCGACTGCTGGAGAGGTAACAGGCCGTGAGCGCGCGAATCCTCGTCGTCGACGACATCGAGGCCAATGTGCGCCTGCTCGAGGCCAAGCTTTCGGCCGAGTATTATCAGGTCTCCTACGCCTATGACGGCCCGACGGCCCTGGCGAAGGCGGCCGAGGAACTGCCCGACATCATCCTGCTGGACGTGATGATGCCCGGCATGGACGGCTTCACCGTCTGCCGCAAGCTCAAGGAAGACGCCGCCACCCGCCATATCCCGGTGGTGCTGGTCACCGCCCTCGACGGGCGTGGCGACCGCATCCAGGGCCTGGAGGCCGGCGCCGCCGACTTCCTGACGAAACCCATCGACGACGTCATGCTGTTCGCCCGCGTGCGCAGCCTGACCCGCCTGAAGATGGTCATCGACGAACTGCGCCAGCGCGAGGCCTCGGGCCGCCGCATCGGCGTGATCGCCGGCGCCGCCGCCCGCCTGGACGGCATCGGCGGCCGCGTGCTGATCGTCGACGACAACGAACGCCAGGCCCAGCGCGTGGCCGCCGAACTGGCGGTCGAGCACCGTCCGGTGATCGAGACCGACCTGGCCAAGGCCGAAATCAGCGCCAGCGGTCCGGTGGACCTGGTCATCGTCAACGCCGCCGCCCGCGGCTTCGACGGCCTGCGCTTCTCGGCGACCCTGCGCTCCAGCGAACGCACCCGTCACCTGCCGATCCTGGCCGTGGTCGATCCCGACGACCGTCCGCGGATGGTCAAGGCGCTGGACATCGGCGTCAACGACGTGCTGCCGCGCCCGATCGACCCGCAGGAGCTGGCCGCCCGCGTCCGCACCCAGGTGCGCCGCAAGCGCTACACCGACTATCTGCGCAACAACCTCGACCACTCGCTGGAGCTGGCCGTCACCGACCCGCTGACCGGCCTGCACAACCGCCGCTACATGACCGGCCAGCTGTCGGCCCTGGTCAACCGCGCCACCATGGGCGGCGACCCGGTTTCGGCCCTGCTGATCGACATCGATTACTTCAAGAAGATCAACGACGGCTTCGGCCACGACGTCGGCGACGAGGTGCTGCGCGAATTCGCCTTGCGCCTGGCCTCCAACGTCCGCGCCATCGATCTGCCTTGCCGCTACGGCGGCGAGGAGTTCACGGTGATCATGCCCGACACCCAGCTGGCCGACGCCGTGCGCATCGCCGAGCGGATCCGCATGCACGTGGCCGGCTCGCCGTTCCGCGTGGCCGGCGGCCAGGAAATGCTGACGGTGACGATCTCGGTCGGCGTCTCGGCCACCACCGGCGCCGGCGACACCCCCGAGGCCCTGCTCAAGCGCGCCGACAGCGGCGTCTACGAAGCCAAGGCCGCCGGCCGCAACGCCGTGGTCTGCAAGGCGGCCTGAGCGCCGCCTTTTCCAAGTCTCTAGATGATTGCTTCCCTGGGCCCTGTGCCCAGGGTCCATCGCGCCCCCGCTCAGATCGCGGGCGTGCATCTCAGGTCTGAGCGGTTGAACCATGGGCCCTAGGCACAGGGCCTAGGGAAGCGACGACGGGGTGGAGAAGGCCTACTTGCCCACCTTGATCTCGAACAGCCACGGCCAGAACTTGCCCGTGACGAAGATCCGATCCGCCTTGGCGTCGTAGGCGATGCCGTTCAGCACGTCGGCGCGGGCGGCTTCCTGCGGCGTCAGCAGGCCCGACAGGTCGAGGCGGCCGACCACCTTGCCGGTCTTGGGATCGATGCGGATGATCTGGTCGGTCTGCCAGACATTGGCCCAGACCTCGCCCTTGATGAATTCCAGCTCGTTGATCTGGTCCACCGGCTTGCCGTCGTCGGTGACCTTCACCCGGCCGGTTTCCTTCAGGGTCTTGGGATCCAGGAACCGCAGCTCGGCGGTGCCGTCGCTCATGATGATGCGGCGGTCGTCCTTGGTCAGCGCCCAGCCTTCGCCGGTGTAGCTGAAGGTCGACTTGACGGCGAAGGTCGCCCGGTCGCGCACGAAGCCGACGCCGTTCTGCCAGGTCAGCTGGACGATCTCGTCGCCCCAGTCGACGATTCCCTCGCCGAAGTACTTGGGCTCCAGCGCGGCCTGCTGCTGCACCGCGCCGGTCTCCAGGTCCACCTTGCGCACCCACGAGCGGCCTTCCAGGCCCGTGCTCTCGTAGAGCTGGCCGTCGCGCACCAGAAGCCCCTCGGTGAAGGCCTGGCGGTCGTGGGGGTAGGTGCGGACCACCTCGTAGCTCTGCACCGGCGCGGGCTGGGCGCAGGCGGGCAGGGCGGCCATGACGGAGAAGGCGAGGGCGAGGCGAACGATCACGCGCGTATCCTGGACTGGGGACCGGAAAAACAAAAACGCCCGACGTTGCCGCCGGGCGTTTTCGAGAATCGTCGGTGCGACGAGGCGATCTTACTTGATCTTGCCTTCGCGGAATTCGACGTGCTTGCGGATGACCGGATCGTACTTCTTCAGCACCATCTTCTCGGTCTTGGTGCGGGCGTTCTTCTTGGTCACGTAGAAGAAGCCGGTGTCCGCCGTCGAATTCAGGCGGATCTTGATCGAAGCCGGTTTGGCCATGGTCGTATCCCTGCGGTGGTCGCGCAGGTCTCCGCGCGGTCGAAATGAGAGGCGCGGAACATACGCATGAACGGGGCAAAGTCAATCGGCGCCTGAACATCGTTTGTAGGGGAAGTCGACGGATCGCGCCTTGCCGCCGATTTCGCCCTCGATCCGGCCCAAAAGGCCGTTCTCGCCCTGGCTTTTGTAGATCACGCGCTGGGGGAAGTCGTGGGCGGGATTCTCGAAGACCAGCTCGCCAGGGGCGGCGCTCTTCAGCGGAAAGGCCGCGGCCGGCTGGCCCGAGGGTATGGCGAAGAAGGTGAGTCGCCCGTCGGCTTCCTGGATTCGCGTGAACTCGTAGCTCCTCGCCGCGCCGTCGCGGACCGTGCGGCCCATGCCCAGCATCATGCCGCCGCCGGGCGCCAGCCACTGCTCCTCGACCACGCCGTTCGGGCGCTCCTGCCGCCAGCAGCCGGCCAGGAAGGCGGCCTGGTCGATGGCGGGCGCGGCCGGGGCGGCCTGCAGGGCGAAGAGGAGGGCGAGCATGGTCAGAGCTCCGTCATCACGGCGTTGCCGCGCAGGAATCGCATGAACGGCGCGGGACGGCCGGGGTCCTTCAGGCGCAGGGCCGTCTCGCGCAGCACCATGCGGGTGATGCTGGGCAGATCAAGGTCGCGCGTCTCGTCGAAGGTCACCCACGCGATCTCGTCCAGTTCGCCGCAGTCGGGTTGTGGATCCAGGCTCAGCAGGGCGCTGGCCGGGGCCATGAAGAAGCGGGCGTCGAACCGGCGCGGCCGGTAGGGCGGGGTGATGGCCCGGGCCACGAAGGCCAGCGGCGACAGGTCGGGCAGCGCGCCCTGGGCCAGGAACGGCCGCCAGGCCCCGGCTCCGGGGCGGGCGGGCGCCGGCCTGGCCAGCAGGAGGCCCGTCTCCTCGAAGGTCTCGCGCACGGCCGCCAGGGCCAGGGCCCGGGCCAGCCGCGTGGGCGAGGGATGACGCGGCTCGGCCGTCAGGCGCGTGGCGACCTCGGGATCCAGCTCGGTGGCAGAGGGCGCGCCGTAGTCGCCGCGATCGACCCGCCCGCCGGGAAACACCCACTTGCTGGCCATGAAGGCGTGGCCGCGGTTGCGCCGGCCCATCAGCACCCGGGGCGCGGGACCGTCGTCGCGCACTACGATCAGGGTGGCGGCGTGGCGCGGCCGGATGACGCCGGAGGCGGGATCCAGCGCTTCGCCATCGTCCCTTGAGTCAAACGTCGGGGAGTCGAATGTGGGCTCGGTCATGGACGAAGCTTAGTCTCCGTGACGATCCTGCAAAGCCGTTCCTTAGGTAAAGCGCGCGCGGCCTTGACCACGGTGGAGGAACCGCCAAGCTCGGCGGAAAGTCTTCTCAAGGAGTCGGGAATGGGCGCGCTCAAGACGGTTTCGGTTCTGGCCCTGACGGCGGCGGGCTTCTTGTCGGTTCCAGCCTTGGCCGCGCCCGCTGGAAGCAAGGGAGAGGGGGGCAAGGTCGAAGCGGCCGCCAAGGCGGTCCAGCCCAAGGTCGTGGCCTGGCGGCGCGACGTCCACGAGCATCCGGAACTGGGCAACCAGGAGGTCCGCACCGCCGCCCTGGTGGCCAGGGAGCTGAAGGCCCTGGGCCTGGAGGTTCGCGAAGGGGTCGGCAAGACCGGCGTGGTGGGCGTGCTGAAGGGCGGCAAGCCCGGCAAGGTCGTGGCCCTGCGCGCCGACATGGACGCCCTGCCGGTGCTGGAGAAGACTGGCCTGTCGTTCGCCTCCAAGGCCACCGCCACCTGGGAGGGCAAGACTGTCCCGGTGATGCATGCCTGCGGCCACGACACCCACGTGGCCATGCTGCTGGGCGCGGCCACGGTGCTGGCGGGCATGAAGAACGACATCGCCGGCACGGTGGTCTTCATCTTCCAGCCGGCCGAGGAGGGGCCCCAGGCCGGCGACGAGGGCGGCGCCAAGCTGATGATCGCCGACGGCGCGCTCGACAATCCCAAGGTCGACGCCATCTTCGGCCTGCACATCGGCCCGGGCGACGCCCACGCCCTGAACTATCGTCCCGAGGGCTTCTATGCCGGCGCCGACCGCCTGACCATCACGGTCAAGGGCAAGCAGACCCACGGCGCGCGCCCCTGGGCCGGCATCGACATGGCCAGCATCTCGGCCGACATCGTCCAGGCCCTGAACCAGATCGCCGCCCGCCAGATCGACGTCGGAACCTCGCCGACGGTGCTGACCATCGCCACCATCAACATGGGCGTGCGCAACAACATCATCCCCGAAGACCTGGTGATGAGCGGCACGCTCCGCACCTTCACGCCCGAGCGCAAGGCCGAGGTGATCGCCAAGACCCAGAAGGCCGTGGCCGCCATCGGCGACCGCTATGGCGCCAAGGCCGAGGCGGTGTTCACCCAGCCCTATCCGGTCACCTGGAACGACGCGGCCCTGTCGAAGTGGGTCAAGGCCCCGCTGGAGAAGGCCTCGCCCGGCAAGGTCGACGACCAGGCCGCCCTGGTCACCGGGGCCGAGGATTTCTCCCTCTATGGCCAGAAGGTCCCGGCCGTGTTCGTCCAGCTGGGCGGCCGCAAGGCCGACGTCCCGGCCGCCGGCGCGCCGGCCAACCACTCGCCGTACTTCGACATCGACGAGGCGGTGCTGGAGACCGGCGTGAAGGCCGAGGTGTTCATGGCCTTGGACTACCTGGCGAGGAAGTAGCGCCTTCGGCTACCCCCTCAGTCGCTTCGCGACAGCTCCCCCAGAGGGGGAGCATCTAGATCCTCCCCCTCTGGGGGAGGTGGCCCGGAGGGCCGGAGGGGGTTTTGCACGCCCCCCTCGCATTTTTCGTGGAAGCGCCTATCTAACCGCCCCATGACCGACGCCGCCCCCCAGATCCTGTCCGACGACCTCGTTTCCGCCTTCCAGATCGAAGGCCTGCCCGTGCGTGGCCGCGTCGTGCGGCTGGGCGAAGCGGTCAACGAGGTGCTGACCCGCCATTCCTACCCCGAGCCCGTGGCCAACCTGCTGGGCGAGGCCTGCGCGCTGGCCGCCCTGGTCGGTTCGAGCCTGAAGTTCGAGGGCCGCCTGATCGTCCAGGCCCAGGGCGACGGCCCGGTGCGCTACGTCGTCGTCGACTACGACACCAGCGGCGGCCTGCGCGGCTACTGCCGGTTCGATCCGGACGAGGTGGCGGCCGTTTCGGAAGGCTTCGCGCGTCCGGGCGCCAAGACCCTGCTGGGCGGCGGCGTGTTCATCATGACCCTTGACCAGGGCGCCGACATGGAGCGATACCAGGGCGTCACGGCCATCGAGGGCGAGAGCCTGGCCCTGTGCGCCGAGCAGTACTTCATGCAGTCCGAGCAGATCCCGACCCGCGTGCGCCTGGCCGTCGGCCAGGTCGACACCGGCGAGGGCATGACCTGGCGCGCCGGCGGCATCCTGATCCAGACCATCGCCGGCGACGAGACGCGCGGCGAGACCAAGGAGGCCTGGAACCACGCCCAGGCGCTGTTCGAGACCACGGGCGAGGACGAACTGATCGACCCGACCGTGCCGACCGCCACCCTGCTGTGGCGCCTGTTCAACGAGGACGGCGTGCGCCTGATCGACGAGAAGCCGCTGCGCGCCTTCTGCCGCTGCTCCGAAGAGCGGATCGGCGTGGTGCTGCAGTCGTTCTCGCCGGAAGAGAAGGCCGAGATGATCGAGCCCGACGGCAAGATCCACGTGACCTGCGAGTACTGCTCGCGCGTCTACGCGCTCGAGCCCGACGGCGCGGCTTAGGCGATCGGGAACCTCCCCCTTTGGGGGAGGCGATCGCGTAGCGATCGGTGGGGGGAGTGATTGCGAACTTCCCCCATGCCTCGAAAGCTGAAAGCGGGCCCGCCGGCCTTCGGCCGCCTCCCCAGAGGGGGAGGTTTCTTGGCCCTAGTGCCGCCCTTCCGGCCGCTTGATGACGTATTCGTGCGTCAGGTCCAGGTCCAGCCGCACCGAACCCTCCGGCGGCCCGCCGTCGTCGAGGTGCGGTCGCTCGCCCAGCACCAGATAGGCCTGGGCGCTGGGTTCGAGATTGTTGAAGCTGATCTTCGACGAGCCGCCCGGCGGGATCGACCGCGCCAGGCTCACCGGCTTGGCCGCCGCCTTCTGAAACACCAAGACCGTCGAGTTCTGGACGTCGTCGCTCTGGTTGATGAGGGTGAACTCGTAGTCGGCCACGCCGCAACCTCCCTGTGTTTTCGCGGTCTGGCGCCGCCAGGGAAGTAAACGCAGAACGCCGTTACTTGGCAACAGCCCCGTTTCGGGGCCGTCTCGTCACTCGTAGGTCAGCGAGAAGCTGCCGTCCGGCTGCTGCACGATGGTGGCCGTGGTCTGCGGGCGGCCGCTGAAGTCGATCGCGGCGGTGGCGCCCGCCGCCGCGACGTCGATCACCTGGCCGGGCGTGTAGGAGCCTTCGGCGACGTAGAACTTGTTGACCGGCGTGATGTTGTAGATCTCGTTCGGCAGGGCCTCGAACGTGGCGCTGGGCGTCGGGATCGGCGAGTTCGAGACGCCCGCCACGCCCAGCAGATAGCCGTTGGCCGGCGTGAAGTCGGTGCTCGTGACGATCGAGAACGATCCTGCCTGGGCCGTGCCTGGGCTCGTGACGGTGACGAAGCCGGTCGGCGAACCGCCGCTGAAGGCGACCGTGTCCCGCGTTTCGGGGTTCACCGGCATCACCCCGCCGCTCAGCATGGGGCCGGCCGGCGGCTCGCTCCAGTAGGCGTAGGTCGACTCGTCGAAGGTGATCCGGTCGAAGCCGCCGTTGGTGACGGCCCCGAAGGTCGCCCAGGCGTTGGTGTAGACCTGCGGCGCGCCGCCGTTGGCGACGACCTGGGGCGTCTGCATGAAGAGCGCGTAGCTCTTCTCGGACCGCGACTGGTTCAAGACCTGGATGGTGTAGTTCGTCATCGCCCTGGCTCCCCGATCGTGGATGACGACGTGCTAGCTCAAGGTTGTGTTCTTGGGAACGCCATTGCCGCGCTAGTTCGTACGCCGCGCCGCGCCGGGCAGGTGCAGCGAGAACTCGGGGATCTGCGCGTCGAACGCCTCGCCGGCCTCGGTGACCATCTGGTAGCGGCCGACCATCGTGCCCGAGGTGGTCGGCAGCGGGCAGTTGGAGACGTAGCGGAAGGCCTCGCGCGGCCGCAGTTCCGGCTGCTCGCCGACCACGCCCGAGCCCTCGACCTCGTTGCTGCGGTTCATCGCGTCGGTGACCTTCCACCACCGCGCGACGAGATGCACGGTCTCGACGCCGTGGTTCTCGATCTCGACGGTGTAGGCCCACAGGTAGAGGCCCTGCTCGGGCGAGGATTCCTCGGGCAGGTAGCAGGGCGCGACCCGCACGACGATGTCGCGCGTGCGGGCCTCGTAGATGCCGGTGTCGGGGCCGCGGCGCCGACGGATCCGCTTCAGGGGCGGGCTTGAATCACGCCTGGTCGAGCGCACGGGTCACGTCGCGGGTCAGGTCAGCCAGGCTTTCGAGGCCCACGGACAGGCGCACACCACCCTCGGTCACGCCCAGCAGCGGGCGCATCTCTTCCGGCACGGAGCGGTGCGTGGTGGTCGGCGGATGGGTGGCCATCGACTTGGCGTCGCCCAGGTTGTTGGAGATGTCGACGATCTCCAGCGCGTTCAGGAACTTGAACGCCGCCTCGCGCGAGCCGAGGTCCAGCGCGATCACGGTGCCGCCGCCGGTCATTTGCTTCCTGGCGACTTCGTGGCCCGGGTGGTCGGCGCGGAACGGGTAGAGGACCTGCGTGACTTTCTTGTGCTGGGCCATGACGTCGGCCAGGGCGGCGGCGCTGTCGGTCTGGCGGCGCACGCGCAGGTCCAGCGTCTCCAGGCCCTTGAGCATCACCCAGGCGTTGAACGGCGACAGCGACGGGCCGGTGTGGCGCATGCTGTCGCGGTAGAATTCCTCGTTGATCGCCTCGGTGGTCAGGATCGCACCGCCCAGCACCCGGCCCTGGCCGTCGATGTGCTTGGTGGCCGAATAGACGACGACGTCGGCGCCCAGCTCCAGCGGCTGCTGGAAGATCGGGGTGGCGAACACGTTGTCGACGATGACCTTGGCGCCGACGGCGTGGGCCAGGTCCGACACCGCGCGGATGTCGGTGATCGCCAGCACCGGGTTCGAGGGCGTCTCGATCAGCACGGCCTTGGTGTTGGGGCGGATGGCCTCTTCCCAGGCCTTGATGTCGGTGGCGTCGACGAAGGTGGTCTCGACGCCGAAGCGCGGCAGCCATTCGGCGACCAGCCAGCGGCACGAGCCGAAGAGGGCGTTGCCGGCCACAACGTGATCGCCGGCCCTCACCAGGCCCATCAGGGCCGAGTGGACGGCGGCCATGCCCGTGGCCGTGGCGCGGCACACCTCGGCGCCTTCCAGCAGGGCCAGGCGGTCCTCGAACATCTTCACGGTCGGGTTGTTGAAGCGCGAATAGACGAAGCCCGGATCCTCGCCCGAGAAGCGGCGATCGGCGCCCTCGGCGCTGTCGTAGGTGAAGCCCTGCGTCAGATAGAGCGCCTCGGCGGTCTCCATGAACGGCGAACGGGCGAGGCCTCCACGGATCAGCTTTGTGGCGACGTCCCAGTTCTTCGGATCTTCGGACACGGCGTACTCCCGACGACGAAAAGGCCCGCATCGACAACTTGCCGCCGACGCAATCGCGGTGGGTATAGGCGATCTTTCCGTGCTTCGTCACGGTCCGAGCGCGGCGGGCGAGCACGACGGCGGCCAAGGTCGCCTGGCGGGCGTCATGAAATGGCGGCTGGCGGCCCCCAGATTCTCGCACCGGCTCCTATCGCGCCCTTGCCTCGCGGCGGCGCTTTAGAGAGTGTGCCGCCGATGACCGACGCCCACGCCGCAGGGATTCTGCCCTGCCAGACCATCGAGTCGCTGATCGCCCAGGAGGCGATCACCTCGCAGACCCCGTTCGACCGCGACCAGGTTCAGCCGGCCAGCCTGGACCTGCGCCTGGGCGTGCGCTGCTGGCGGGTGCGCGCCTCGTTCCTGCCGGGCGTCTCGCGCCGCGTGCCCGACCGCCTCAAGGACGTGGCCATGCACGAGCTGGACCTGTCCAAGGGCGCAGTGCTCGAGAAGGGCTGCGTCTACATCGCCGAGATACAGGAGCGTCTGGCCCTGCCGGCCAACGTCGCCGCCCGCGGCAATCCCAAGAGCTCGACCGGCCGGGTCGACGTCTTCGTCCGTCTGCTGAGCGACC
Organism: Caulobacter flavus; assembly: GCF_003722335.1. GTDB lineage: Bacteria > Pseudomonadota > Alphaproteobacteria > Caulobacterales > Caulobacteraceae > Caulobacter > Caulobacter flavus. The sequence continues at coordinate 5,156,937 of NZ_CP026100.1, read as the reverse complement.
ACTCCAAGGCCTTCGACGACATCGAAGCCGGCTACGAGGGTCCGCTCTACATCGAGATCGCGCCGCAGACCTTCTCGGTGCTGGTCCGCGCCGGCACTCGCCTCAACCAGCTGCGCCTCAAGCTCGGCGATCCGGTCAAGCTGGCGATCCGCAGCGTCGGCGTCGACCTGACCCCGGGCGAGACCGGCATCGTCGGCTTCCGCGGCCGGCGCCACGCCGGCGTCGTCGACCTCGACCACGAGGATGGCCACGATCCGCGTGACTTCTGGGAGCCGCTGGAGACCCGCCACGGCGAGCTGCTGCTCGATCCGGGCGAGTTCTACATCCTGGCCTCGAAGGACGACGTCGAGATCCCGGTGATGGAAGCGGCCGAAATGACCCCGATCGACCCGTCGGTCGGCGAGTTCCGCGTCCACTACGCCGGCTTCTTCGATCCGGGCTTCGGCACCGAGGAGGCCGGCGCCGTCGGCTCCAAGGGCGTGCTCGAGGTGCGCAGCCATGAGACGCCGTTCCTGCTGGAGGACGGCCAGACCGTGGCCCGCCTGGTCTACGAGCCCCTGACCGAACGGCCCGCGCGCCTCTATGGCGAAGGCGGTTCGCACTACCAGCGCCAGGGGCTGAAGCTCTCCAAGCACTTCAAGGCGTGGCGTTAGGCCGCGGCGCGGCGCGCTCGCCTGGTTAACCCGCTTCGTCCTAGCGTGATCCCCGAGTTTTGGTCGGGGACGGCGTATGGTTCTGGCTTGGGTTAGGGGCGCGGCGGCGGCCTTGGTCGCGCTGGCGGGTCTGTCGGGCGTCGCCCGCGCGGCGCCGGCCATGTGGGAGGTCAGCGACGGCGATTCCCGCATCTACCTGTTCGGTTCGATGCACGTGCTGTCGCCCGACGTGCGCTGGCGCACCCCGGCCTTCGACCGCGCTTACGCCCGCGCCGACAAGCTGTGGTTCGAGACCCGCGTCGACGCCGATCCCGTTGCGGTCAAGGCGCTGGTCGACCGCTACGGCGTCGATCTCGACCGCTCCCTGACCGAGAAGCTGCCGCCGCGCACCGTGGCCAGCCTGCGCGCGGCCCTCGACAGCCGCGGCGCCAGCCTCGACCGCGTCGACCGCCTGCGCCCGTGGGCGGCGGCGATGATGCTGTCGATGCTGCCGATGACCCAGGCGGGCGGTTCGGTGGAGGACGGGGCCGACGCCGCCGTTACACGCCAGGCGGTGCGCGCCGAAAAGCCGGTGCTGGCCTTCGAGAGCTTCGAGCAGCAGCTGCGGCTGTTCGCCGACCTGCCCGAGATGGTGGAGGTGCAGTACCTCGACGACGTGGCCGCCGAGCAGAACGCCCCGCCGCGCCGGGGCGTCGATCTGCAACAGGCCTGGCTGAAGGGCGACGTCGACCGCCTGGGGGCGATCCTGGTCGAGGGCATGCGCCAAGATCGGCCGCAGCTCTACGAGGCCCTGCTAAGGCGCCGCAACCTGGCCTGGGCCGACGTGCTCGACCGCGAGATGGCCGGCTCTGGCGTCGAGCTGGTCACGGTCGGGGCCCTGCACATGGCCGGCCCCGACGGCCTGCCGGCCCTGATGAAGGCGCGCGGCTATCGCGTGCGGCGGGTGCAGTAACCGCGCGAAGCGGTGCATGGTCGGGGCATGATCGCGCCCGACCCCGCCTGGCTTGCCGACTTCATGCGCGACGAGCGGCTCGACGCCGGCTTCGCCGAGACCTTCCGCGTCCTGCATCGGCCGTTGGCCGAGCGGCTGATCGCGGCGGCCCGCGCGCATGGCCGGCCGGGGTTCGTCGCCGGCCTGTCGGGCCCGCAGGGAGCGGGCAAGTCGACCCTGGTGGCGGCGGTCGCCCGCCTTCTGGCCGAGGCGGGGCTGAAGGCCGCCGTCCTGTCGCTGGACGACCTCTGCCTGACCCGCGCCGAGCGCCGGGTCCTGGCGCGCGACGTCCATCCGCTGCTGGCCACGCGCGGGCCGCCGGGCACGCACGACGTCGCCTTGGGCCTTTCGGTGCTGGATGGTCTGGCGGGGCAGGAGAGAACGGTCCTGCCGCGCTTCGACAAGGCCGCCGACGATCGCGCGCCGCGCGCGGCCTGGCCGGTGTTCGACGGTCCGGCCGACGTGGTGCTGCTGGAGGGCTGGTGCCTGGGCGCGCGGCCTCAGGGACCCGAAGCCCTGGCAAGCCCGGTCAACGCCCTGGAGCGCGACGAGGACCCGGACGGCGCGTGGCGCGGCTTCGTCGACGCGGCACTGGCCGGCCCCTATCGAGACCTCTTCGCCTGCATCGACTGGCTGGCCGTGCTGACCGCGCCCGACTTCGCCGCCGTGCGCGCCTGGCGCCGCGAGCAGGAGGCCAGGCTGCAGGCCCGGCTGGCTGCCGGGGGCGCTTCGGGCGGCATGGATCCGCCGGCGCTTGAGCGCTTCCTCGACCACTACGAACGCCTGACCGCCTGGTGCGCCCACGACCTGCCGCCGCGCGCCGACGTCCACGTGGCGCTGGACGCCGCGCGGCGGCCGCTTACGCCGTCCTGAGTCGCTCAAAAGGCAAGTCGATGAACATGTTCAAGCTGTCGCGCGGCATGGCGTCGCACTACATGTGGTGTGGGCGGCGTTAACCGTCACCAAGTGCTAGTGTCCAGTTGTTGCGATTACACGCAGATTCGTTTGTCGGATCCGCGCCGCGTCGATTGGAGCCGCGTCATGAACCGCCTCTTCTCCGGTCCGTTCTCGACCCACAGCCAGCGTGTGGCCGCCTGGGAGCGCGCCGAGCGCATTCCCGGCTGCGACAAGGCGGTGTGGCGGTGCGACGCCGACGGGCGGGTGATCCGTTGGGACGACTACGGCGACCGCTTCTCGCAGTACGGCTGGCTGATCCACGCCGATCCCAAGGCCCACTGGCTGGCCAAGGCGCTGGGCGTCGCCACGCCGGCGCCGCTGCACTGGCGCAGCGGGCGCGCCGCCGCCTAAACGGGAATTCTGTCCAGCGTCCTTGACACCACTCCGTGTTCTGATGTCAAAGTTCCTTGTCATTTTGACTAGGGGGCTTGGCATGGCGGGGCAGGGACTGGCGCGACGACGGCTGGTGACCACCGTGGTCGCTTCGCTGGGCGCGGCCTTCGTGCTGGGCGTCGCGGCCGCCGTGATCGCCGAACTGGCCAAGCTGAAGCCCGAGCTGGCCGTCTTTTCGCTAATCGCGATCTCGCTGGCGGTGGTCGCGGTCATGGCCCTGATGCTGTGGCTGTGCGCGCGCTGGTGGCGCGTCGCCGACGAGGCCGCGCGCGAGGCCCACAAGTGGTCCTGGTACTGGGGCGGCTCGACGGGCCTCGCGGCCGCCGCCGTGCCGTTCATCCTGCTCCACACCATGCCCAGGACGGTCGAGCCGCTGCTGCCGTCCGACATGAGCACGGCCCAGGCGGTGTTGCTGGGCATGGGGCTGCTGGGCGGCTGCCAGCTGGTCGGCTACGGCCTGTTCTGGGCCGGCTGGTGGTTGGCGCGACGCTGAGGGCCCGATGAAGAACCGCCTCAAGGTGCTGCGCGCCGAACGCGACTGGAGCCAGGCGGATCTCGCCCAGCGCCTCGACGTCTCGCGCCAGACCGTCAACGCGCTGGAGACGGGCAAGTACGATCCCAGCCTGCCGCTGGCCTTCAAGATCGCCCGCCTGTTCGGCCAGCCCATCGAAGCCATCTTCCAGGACGAAGACTGACATGAGCGTCGCTTCCACCGCCCATAAGCTCTCGCCGCGCGCCCGCCGGGCGCTGATCCTGATGGCCGTCGGCGCGCCCGTCGGCTTCGCGGCCGGCCGGGCCCTGATCTGGATGAAGCGCCAGGGCTACTGGCGCGACGTGGAATTCTCCACCAGCGACGTGGTCTCGCTGGGCCTGGCGACCTTCCTGGTGGCGGTCGGCCTGGTGACCGTTCTGGTCAGCCTCAGCCGCAAGGCGCTCGGCCGCCGGATCAACGGCGACGAGGCGGCCCGGGCCGCGACGCCCGCCCAGGCCAGCTTCTACGCCGGGCAGGGCGGGGTGCTGGTGCTGGCCGCCGGCATGCTGGCCGCGCCGCCCCTGGCCGCGGCCCTGTTCGTGCCGCTGTCGCCGCTGCTGGCCTCGGCGGTGATGACCGGCCTGATCGCGCTGTTTTTGGTGCAGACGGCCGGCAACATCACGCTGTGGGTGCGCAGCGACGAGCTGATGCGCCGCACCATGGCCGAGACGGCCGCGGTCTCCTACGGCCTGCTGCAGGGGCTGCTGTTCCTGTGGGCGGCCGGCGAAAGGCTCTTCCTGCTGCCGGCCCTGACGCTGTGGGACGCCGTCAACATCAACATGATCGCCTATCTGCTGATCTCGATGATCGTGGCCTGGCGACGGGGCTTCGTCGACTGACCGGTCGCCCCGACCTTTTCCCAACCGTTTCACCCAAGAGGATCCGAATGCTCCGCTCGTCCGCCAAAGCCGCCCGTCGCGTCGTCGCCGGCCTCGCCTCCGTCATCGCCCTGGGGGCCGCCACCCAGGCCCTGGCCGATCCGGCGCTGTGGAAGATCCAGGACCACGACTCGACCATCTATCTCTTCGGCACGGTCCACGTGCTGCGGCCCGAGACCCAGTGGCGCTCGCCCAAGCTGGACGCGGCGCTGAAGTCGACCGACGAACTGGTGCTGGAAGTGGTGGGCGCCGACGACATGGCCGTCATGCAGCCGCTCATCATCAAGTACGGCATCGACCAGGCCACGCCGCTGTCGAAGAAGCTGGCGCCCGCCGACTGGGAGAAGACCAAGACCTACGGCCAGGAAATGGGCGTGCCGGCGGCGGGCCTCGAGGCCTTCCGTCCCTGGATGGCCGCCATCACCCTGGCCATGGCGCCGATGATCAAGGCCGGCTTCGATCCCAAGAAGGGCGTCGAGCAGGTGCTGACCGCCGAGCTGAAGGCCGGCGGCAAGGGCGTGGCGTCGCTGGAGACGGCCGAGCAGCAGATCCGCTTCTTCGCCGACCTGCCGCAGGCCGACGAGGTGGCGCTGCTGCAAGCGACCCTGGAGGAGGTCGACGAAGGCCCCGCCAAGCTCGACGCCCTGGTCAAGGCCTGGGCCGACGGCGACGTGAAGGCCCTGGAGGGCCAGTTCGTCACCGAGATGCGCACCAAGTACAAGCCGCTCTACAGCACCCTGATCGTCGCCCGGAACACCGCCTGGGCCGACGAACTGAAGACCAAGCTGGACGGCAAGGGCGTCAGCTTCGTCGCCGTCGGCGCCGGCCACCTGGTCGGTCCCGACAGCGTCCAGACTCTGCTGGCCAAGCGCGGGATCAAGGTCGAGCGCGTCCAGTAGGACGCGTTCAGGCCTGCGTCGTCGGCGCGTCTCCGAACAGGGGCGGCGAGAAACCCTGCCTCTGCAGCATGCGGGCGATCGGATCCCTCCGCTCGGAAGGCGCGCCGGTCGTCCGGTCCACCTCGCGTCCGCCGCGCAGGAGTATGCCGGTGGGAATGGCCCGCACGGCGTAGCGGGTGGCGAAGGCGTCGTGCTCCAGCGGGTCGATGGTCAGGACCCGAACCTGGGGCTCGAAGCGCTGGGCGTAGCGGTGGACGTCTATCGACACCATGCTGCCCGGCACGCGGCCAAAGCAGATCAGCAGCACCGGTATCTTGCCAGGGGGCGGCTCGTCCGGCGTGGAGTGGCGGAGAATGTCGTCGGGCAGGACGGCCAGCGCCCGCCGCTCGAACACCTTGCGCTCGCAGCGGCCGCAGACGGCGGCGAGCGCCCGATCGGCGTAGAAGTTGTTGTGCGTGCCGCAGTGCGGGCACAGGGCTGCCTTGAGCTCGGCCATGCTTTTTTCCCCCGCTGGGCCTGATCGCCCGTCCCGGAAAAGCTTAGGCGTGTTTCGAGGGGATGCAATCTTCGCGGGTGCTCATTCCGGGCGCAGGTAGATCGATCGCTTCGGCGTGCTCATCACGCGCCGGAGCATCGGTTCGAACGCCTCCAGCGGCAGGGTCTCGTAGACCGGATCGAAGGCCGGCTGGTCGTATTGGTGACAGAACTTCGCCGTGCGTTCGAAGTGCGGGTGGCCCCGGAAGGTCTCCCGCATGTCGCGGTCCAGCCCCAGGTGGTGGAAGAAGTAGTAGCCCTGGAAGATCGCGTGGTTGGCCACCATCCAGTGGTTGGCCTCCGACACGAAGGGCTGGACGATGGCGGCGGCGATGTCGGCGTGGTTGCGCGGGCCCAGGATGTCGCCGATGTCGTGGAGCAGGGCGCAGACGACGTATTCCTCGTCCTCGCCGGCCAGATGGGCGCGGGTGGCGGTCTGCAGGCTGTGCTCCAGCCGGTCGACCGCGAACCCGCCGCAGTCGCCCGCCAGCAGTTGCAGGTGCCTGATCAGCCGGTCGGGCAGCTCGCGCCCGTAGTCGCCGGCGGCCTTGGCGATGATCGCCCAGTCCTCTGCCGTGCCCTCGGTCATGGCGTGGAAGCGCGCGCGGGGATGATCCTCGCCATCGGCCATCGCGTTCTCCTCCCGAACGTCTGTTTGACGTCGAATCTGCGCCCCGCGAGGGCGGGCGTCAATGTCGATGGGATGGAGGGGATTGGAGCGGGCGGGGGGAATCGAACCCCCGACATTCAGCTTGGGAAGCTGACGTTCTACCTCTGAACTACGCCCGCATTTTTGTGTGTTTTCAATGCGGTAAACAATCCAAAACGACAACGCTTCAGGTCAGTTTACAGCGCGGTTTACACAGCACCTTGCGACAGGTCGCTCCCTTTAGCCCGTCTGTCTGGATCGCTCAAGCTGCTGCATGAGGCGCTCAGCGACATTCCAGGAGTCGACGTAGTGCTTCCGGATGTTGGCGACCCTTGTCACTTCCCAACCAACGATGTCCGCGATGGTATCGTTGTCGAAGCCCGCAACGACAAACTTGGTGATCGCGGTTCCCCGCAAATCGTTCAGTCTACGACCAACGACGCCGGCGGCTTTAGCGGCCCGAGCAAAGGCCTGCGTGAGAGAGTCCGGTTTCCAAGGTGTCTTCCGATCGGTCACGAACATGAACGCTGATGGCACCCGCCCCTCAGCGATAGCTTGTTCACGTTGCTTTTTGAGCTCTTCCACAACCGCCCAGGCCTCTCCTAGCAGGGGCACGCGAACAATCTTCCTGCCGGAGCTCTTGTTGGTGGGAAATAGAAGATGGTTCTCCCGCAAAAAGCTCCATTCGATCTCACAGAGATCTTCACGGCGCACGCCGGTTGCGGCAGCAAATCGGATAGCGAGCTGCGCTTCAGGCGTTGCTCGCTCTAGGATCGCTTCCAGCGCGTCGGGTTCGACGATCAAGGCCGCGCGGTTGGACTTGTAGATCCCCTCCACCCTTTCAATCGGGTTCTTCTCGATCTCTTCATTTTCAACGGCCCACGACAGCAAGCGTTTCAACACGGTCATGTGGGCGTCAGCTTGGCGCGGCGTATCCTTGAAGCCGTCGCGCCATGCGATCATCGCTTTCTTGACCCCCTTCGCACTGACAGCCTTGGTGGTGAGATTGCCGAACTTTGCGTCGATCAGGTCCAGGCTACGTCGCCAGTTGACCTTCGTCTTGTCCGCTAGACGCAGAAAGCCGGTGGGAGACGCCTTGTAGCGAACAATCACGCCTCGAAGCGTCGCTGCATTGGCCTCCGGCCTTTCAGGCTTGCGCGCGTAGGCCGCGATGACTTCCTGAGCACCAGCCGTCTCCAGCGCGATCGCCTCCGCATAGCTTGCGCCGACGAACTTGCCGATCTGCTCCCCGCCCCGCGTTCGATACCAATAAATCCTCACCGTACCGTTGGATGACCGGTTCATCACCCGATGAGCGTGCGGCAGGCCAAGAGTGCACCGTTTCATTGGGCGGCAAGCCAAGCGTCAAATTCGGCCTGGGCCACGTCATGACCGCTCTCCAGCGCCGGGCGCGACAGGAGACCACTTTTTTCATTGAGCCATTGGTCGATGGCTCGTCGGTCCCAGCGCTTGCTAGATCCAGAACCAGTGACGCTGAGTTCGATCGGCTTGACTGGAATGGACTTGAGCACGTCCCTTGTTTCAAAGCCTAGGTATTGCGCAGCCTCCTTGGCGTTCAGGAGACGGGGAAGTACGCGGCCCGCGTCGTTCGCGGGTCGAGGCGCGACCGAGAGGTCGCGTGAGGTGGCCAGGGATGTCATGAGACAGTACCGACTGCCCGCTCCTGAACCGGTGAGCGGAGACCGGATGCAGCGCGCCCGCGGGCGGCACTGGGGGTATCGGTTTGAGGTCCGACAACCTCTTCAGAGCGCTGAAGTCGCCCCCGCGAGAACGGGAGGGCGGCTGAATAGTCCAAGGCCTCACTGGATGCAAGCGGATGGATGTAGGCATTTTTCTGCGTCGTGCCGCTTGAAACGCAGCGTGGGGTAGCGTCCATTTTCTCGTCCAGGAGACTCGCAAACCCCGCCCGCTACCCTGGTAGCGGAGCAGGTCGTTTCGAGCCCCTGTGACCGCTTCCCGAGTCGGGAAATCGATGCGGTTGCGCAGAGACTCGGGCGCGGTCAGCGACGGGCGGGGTCGTCGGGTTGAACTGGCGGACAGCTGGTCTCGCCTTTCCTGGCTTCAGCCTCCCGCCGCCATCGCCGCTGGTGCTTCCGGATGATGACGATGGTCGCGATGACCAAGTAGGCCAGAATGAACAGTTCGAAATAGCGGACGACGAAGTCGTGCAGGGTCATGCCGTCACCTGCTCGATGACCACCGCCTGCAGGGGCTCAGCCAACTCGGGCACTTTGGCCGACAGCCAGGCCATCGCCGCGATCACCGGGTCGGCGTTCAGAGCTTCGATGATCCGGGGAAGCAGGCCAGCGTCGGGCAGACCCTCACCGGCGACCCATTGATCGACGATGAGGGGACTCTTGTAGTTCAGGTCCCGGGCCAGATCGGCCGGCGTGGTGTTGGCCGTGATGATCTGACTGACGAGGAAGTTCGAAAACGACCGATTGGTCATGATGATCTCCGTTGATGTGAAGATCACCGTAGCGGTTCGATCAATGCTCGTCGGGTGGGAAGCATCTGAAGAGTATGGCGTTTTACCGCCGCCGCCGCCAAAGACTAACTTGGTGTCGGAAGGAACAGGATTACCCCCGTCACAGTCGGCAGACCGAAGAACTTAATTGGTGAAGGCGTTCGGGGAGGCGACAGGGTCGGGAAATCCACATCTCGACGCCCAGACATGGTCCATTTTGCTCTTACCTACCTGCTCCTCGGTCACGAGCAGAGAAGTCGGTTTGATAGCCTCGCCGTTGTCGGGAAACCGATTGTGGCTCTCAGCTATGAGCCGATTGGCCTTGAGCTCATGACGGGCGAGGTCCTTAGAAGTCTCCCCCTTCGCCACCTGCTCGAGAATGGCCGCGTCATCGGGCGAGAAGGTTCGAACAAACCGCTGCATACCGGTGTAGCCGCCCATGCTGTTTTTCGAGTTCACCAGCCCGCAGATGGTCGGACCATCAACTCCAGTGGACCAAGCGACGTCTTGAAAAAGGGCGCTGGCAGGATCTTTCAGGGCTCCAAGTAGGGCGACGTGGGCGTCCTCGGCCAAAGCCTTCGGATAGGCGTCAGGATCGCGGCCGCTACAGCCCGCCAACAGGCTGGCCATGCAAGCTCCGACGAAAGGCGTCGCCACCAGCGCACGAACCCAACTCACTCCGCGCATACATCCCCCCAAATGCAGAACAATTGCACCCATGATGGGTGCTGACGCCGCGCATAGCAGAAGCGCCGCTCTGGGAACAGGCGGCGACCATGCAGAGACCTTGGGTCTCCTCGACGGCATACGGAGTGGCGATCGGCTTCTTGGTCGAGAAGCGGAAAGAGGCCGGTTTGACTCAGCGTGAGCTGGCGGACCGCCTTGGAAAGCCGCGTTCCTTTGTCTCCAAGATCGAAGGCCGGGAACGCCGGATCGATGTGGTGGAGTTCATCGCCATCGCCAAGGCGCTGGGCAATCCTGCCGGCGACCTGATGGCGGCTTTGGCGGCGGCGATGCCGGACAGGTTGGACTTCTAGCTGCTGCTGGCGAGTGGCTCGGCTTCGATGCCGTCGCCGAGGTGCGTCAGGAGCTCCTTGGCCGCCTCCCAACGTTTCACTCGTCGGTGACGCCTCTTGTCGGTGACAGGCCCGTGGACACCTTCCTCAACGAGCTGGCGCAGCCCTTCTTCACCCCCCCGCTGAGCGGCTTGCGACATGACCGCCCGAAGCTCTTCGAGGTAGGCACGGAGGCTGCCGACATCATCGTCTCTGCTCCGCGCCATCATCCGGAAAGCATCGCGTCCAATCTTGGCGGAGATCTTCAAGATCGCCTGACCCGCGATGTGTCGAGCTCGTCCGCGCTCGGTGTCGTCGTCACGATACTTCCGGATTTCCCGCTGAAGGGCGCTGCCGGCGACCAGCCGAAGCCGCCAAGCTCCAGGCACAACATGGTGCCGCCAAGCGCGGGCGGTCATATAGTTGATCGCTTGCTGCAGCTCCGCCTTGCCGGTGGAGCAGCGCGAAGCTTCTGCTGGTGATGGCTTCTGCGCCGAGATCCAAACTTCAGGCTCGTTAATGAACGACGCCGAAATCGGAGGAACTCGTTCCGCAGTTCCGAGCAACGCGTCGAACACAGCCGAACAGCTGGTCTCCACCGCGGGTCCTTCGGGAGGAGGCCGATCACCCACCGCCAAGCGCTCAAGCCCCGCGCTTGAATCTGCGTAGATCGCGCACCCGATGGCCTGACGCAGGACCGCTCTGACCCTGGGCACAAAGGGCCTTTGGGCCGCCTCAGCCCAGCGCGCGCGGATCGCATCTCGCTTTTCGAATATCCCGAGAAGTGCGGGCGTGTATGTCTGCAACTGCCCTTCCATCGCAGCAAGGACTCTACGGCCTGCATCTTGTTCGCGGGCAGGAAGCTCAGCGAGCATCATTTGGATGGCGTCCCGGCCAAGAAGGCTCGGAGAGCCGTCAGAGGCCGTGCCGACCGACCAAGGAGACGCGAATACAGCAGCGCTCGCGCGCCGCAGCTGATCCCGAGTGGGAACCCGGGTGGGTTTTGGAGTGGACATCAGGTTCTATTTTGACCGGAACCATCCCTGATGACCCGGTAGGATAGACGACGCACTGCAAACGAAGCTGGTAGCGCCGCGATGCGGCGCTCAGCACCGCAGGAGAGTGACCATCGAGGTCGAGGGACTTTGTCGCAAGTCCACACCCCGGACACAAGTGACAATCTGAGTTCAACAACGTGATTTGTGCAGTCCCGAGAGCGCGTAGCGCTCCGGGCGAAGCAAATCACGTTGTGCGCGCGAAGCGCGCTTCTCCAACCAATAGAAATATATCAAATAAGAGATATTGTTATATCTACTATTAACAACGCATGCGCGGTTACCACAACTTTCCGGATCGTCAAGACGCCTGATGTAGGCATTCTTTTTGGTCCACCGGCGAAACGGTCTGGGCTCGGAGCACGGTTCGTCTGACCTGCCCCGCCGACCAAAGACCACCGCGCGGCGCGAAAATCTTCCGAGCGTTGAGCTCGTCAGCCAAAGCCTGCAACGATCGCTCACCGCCACCACGAATGTCTTCCACGACCGCCATGACGTCGCCGGCGGCGCTTGTTGCGCGTTCGGACCTCACCCGAGTTGAACGCATACGACCGACAGTGGCGTGGTCCTCGATCCGGTGATCGCCACGGCGACCGCCCAGGACGACACCGCGAGCCTTGGCGGCGGCGAGGGCCTGGCGGGTCCTGGTCGAGATCATTTCGCGCTCGAACTGGGCGACGCTGGCCATGATGCCGACGGTGAGGGCGTTGGCGTGGGGCAGATCGCAGGCGACGAACTGGACGCCCTCGTCCATCAGCTTCGAGATGAAGGTGACGCTCCGGGACAATCGGTCGAGCTTGGCGATGACCAGGATGGCCCCGTGCAGCCGGCAGGCCCGAAGGGCGGCCTCCAGAGCAGGCCTGTCCGCCTTCTTGCCGCTCTCCACCTCCTCAAACTCGGCGACCACCGCCCGGCCGGCAACATAGGCGCGGACGGCGTCGCGCTGGGCGTCGAGGCCCAGGCCGCTCTCGCCCTGCCGCTTGGTGGAGACCCTGTAGTAGGCGACGAACCGTTGCATCTGATGCTCCTGGACGATGGAGCATCACCATCTACTGGGCGGGATTCTCGGGGCCAAGGGTGTGCGCGAAGGCAAAATGGGTAGCTAGAAGGGGGCTGTGATTGCCTTCCACCCGCGCGGACGTTGATTTCAGCCTCGTACTAACCTTTGCCTTGAATGTCCGGAAATCCGACATTACATTGTTATTATGTCCGATGACGCGCCCGCCCCCACTATGGAAAAGCCTGATCTGAAGGCTTTCCCCATGCAAGAGATCGTTAGCTGCTTGCTGAACGAGCTGACCCAGCTTGCTCAAGACGAGGCCGGGATGCAGGGCATAACCCTTCCTTCCGAGCCAACTGCCCTTCGAGCAGTCAAAATGCGCTTGGACTCGTTGACTGTGGTGGAGATTACCTGCGCGCTCGAACCGATCTTGGGCTTCGAACCTAAGAACATCGTTCGCACCGGCGGTTATGACTCGATCGACGAGGCTCTGGCCCACATGGTGCCCCGGATCGAGACGGCCTGGCACAAGAAGCATCCGGGAGGCCATTGATGCCCGGTGATGAAGAGGGCGACCGCAAGCGTCTAGGCGAGCGACTAAAGGAGGCGCGCGAATATCTGGGCCTCAAGCAGGATGAAGTTGCTGCACATTTGCGATTGACGCGTACAGCGTTGACCGGGATCGAAAGCGGCCAACGACGCGTCGAAGCGACCGAGCTTGTTCGGTTGGCCCGCTTGTATCGCCAAACCGTCGGCTATCTCACCGGAGAAGAGCAGGCAAGCGAACTGCCGCCGGATGTCGTTCATCTGGCGCGCTTGGCTGCCGACATGTCTGAAGACGATCGGACAGAACTGACGCGCTTCGCTCAGTACCTTCGATCAAAATCGGCATCGGGGGCGTAGTGGCTGCCACAAACTATAGCGACGCGGTGCGCAACGGCGTGCAGGCTGCCGGGCGACTTCAGCGCGACCTCAAGCTGCGAGACCAGATACAGGCCGAGCCCAGCGCGGTCGATATCTTTGCCATCATCGCTCAACTTGACCTTCCGCTGCTTGTGCGGCCGCTCAAAGGCCTACTGGGTGCCTATGTTGATGTGCCGTCCCCGGGAATTTTGGTTACGACCGAACGTCCTCTGAGCATCCAGCGCTTTACGGCGGCCCACGAACTGGGGCATCGGCTGATGGGGCATCGTCCGAGCCTCGATGACGAAGAGCAAATCCTACGGCGTGGCTCCCTCGAAGAGTTGCGGATTCGCGATCGGCGCGATGGCTATCAGGAAGCTGAAGCCGACGCCTTCGCTTCGGCGATGCTGATGCCGAAGTGGCTCATTCAACTTCACTGCGGTCGGCAAGCGTGGCGTATCGACGATCTCGTTCGGCCTGAGATCGTCTATCAGCTCTCATTGCGACTCGGAGCGAGCTACGAGGCTACGGTACGCACGCTAGAACGCTATGGCATGATCTCCGGGGCAAACCGCATCGCCCTTCTCGCCGTCCCGCGGAGGAAGCTTAAAGTAACGCTGCTCGGCGACTTCAGGCCCGAAACCTACAAAGGCAATGTTTGGGTCTTGACCGAACGGGACGACGGCGGCCGTCTGGATGGCGGATCCAACGACCATATTGTTGTGGAGTTGCAGGAGAAGGGCTCAGCCGGCTTCCTCTGGGATGTGCGGCCGCTGTCCGACGCAGGCTTCACCGCCATTTCGGATATCAGGAGCGGTGTTGAAGGCGACGCCGTGGGTGGCCCCTACCTTCGTCGAATTTTGATCGCCGCGACCGAAACCTCGACTGAAAACGTCACCTTGCGCCAAATTCGCCCTTGGCAACCTGAGGCGGCAATCGACGCATTTTCTGTTCGGCTGGACTTCAGCGGCCCGGAAGCCGGTGGACTATCGCGGGCCGAGCGGCGGCTTCGGCTGGGCGCTGCATGACCGGAAGCATCTCGGTCCAGATTGACCTGCGAAATCGGCTCGGGCCGGCACGCGACCAAGGTCGCCGGCCTACTTGTTTGGCGTTTGCTGCGAGCGATGCGCACGCTGGGCTGCGCGCCCCTTGGCCGCCCCTTTCATGCGAAGCAGCTTTTTTCCATGCGCAGCGCCGGGCCAAACGGCCATCTCAAGTAGGGGCAACCCTTCCTTCGATCATCGAGGCGTTGGCGGAAGACGGTCAACCTCTGGAGACCGTCTGGCCGTACCTGGCAACCTTGCCGGAACCATGGGCCGCGCCGGATTTCAATGACCCAGTCTATCACTGCATCGGAGCTCCCGCTGCGCCGAGCTGGGACCACCTCGTCGCATCACTTGAAAGCGGACGCCTCGTCCTGATGCTGATGATGTTATCGCAGGGATTCTTCACTCCAGATGCGTTCGGTGTAGTCCAGCTGCACAGTGGACCACCCGACCCCGCGATCAGGCACGCCGTCCTGGCAGTCGGACATGGCGAAGTTGGCGGAGAACCCGCTGTGCTGGTGCGTAATAGCTGGGGCAACGGCTGGGGAGTGGATGGTCACGCCTGGCTGCCCCGTTCCTACGTGGCGGCGAGCTTGTTTGGCACCGCCCTATTCAAGGAAAAGTCCGATGTATCTGGCGATCCCGTCGCAGCCTGATTGCGCCACAGCCTGGCGCGAAGGCCTGCGCGCCGTCCTCAAGGAGGGCGGTGAGGCGCACAATGTCATCTTGGACATCGCTGATCCGTTGGCGAAATCCACGCTGGCTGATCCCGTCGTTTCAGTCGTGGACACATTCCTACGGGAGAAGGACAAGAAGCCCATCGAAACGGTGGCGAACACGATCTTTCCGAACGCGCTCTATCGCCGGCACGGTGCGCCAGCCTTTTATGATCGCTTCATGACCCGCGTCTTACCCGCAGCCGGCAAAAACGAGCGATGGTCGGGTTACTACTTTGAACGCATGATCAACGTGGGGACAGCAACCGGCGAAACGGTCAACCAACTGGCCGACATCATTGATCGGCTGTCTGACCCGGCGGTAACTGCTCGGAATAAGTACGAGTTCACGATCTTCGACCCGAACCGGGATGCGACGCGCGTTTCCTACGGTGGGCAATGCCTGAGTCACGGCAGTTTCAAACCCCGCAAGACACCCAACGGCGAGCGGCTGGACCTGACTGTGATGTACCGCAACCACTACTATGTGGAGAAGCTGCTGGGCAATTTCATCGGCTTAGGTCGTCTGATGGCCTTCGTGGCTGAAGAAGCTGGCCTGCAGGTTGGATCGCTGACGATCGTCTCGACCCACGCCGTTGCCGATCAGCCGCGCGGCGAAGTTCAGAAGTTGCTGGCGGCCTGTGATCAGGCCGCCTAGGCCCTTCCGGCCGATGCCGCGAAAAGCGGAGGCTCGTCGGTTAGGGCGTAGAGATCCTGCATCCCAGCGATAAACTCGGACTGTCCACCGTAGCTGGGATGTCGCACGGAGAACGATGTGACCCCGAGATCGGCCAACGCCATGCTGGCGTCGCGACCAATGGCGACAATCCGTTCAGGTCGGATCATTCCGATCAATGCCTCCAGAAGCGGCCAAGTGGCCTCCCGTTCGGCGCGCGTATGGCAACGGTTCGACATCGGATCGCCTGCCTCGTGCGGATGGAAGGGAAAGACATTCCAAAGCACTACGGGCTGACGGACCTGTTCCAGTACTCGCCAAACCACGGCAGCGGTCCGTTCGGCCACAACCGGCCCATGAGTGGCGCGCGTCAGGGCAACATCGCGGAACAACGCCCCTGCGGAAGCCAGATGTACCTCGTCCGTTAGGGGGACACCGGTGCGTCGGCCGCCCCGATATCCAAGATCGCGGGCAACCCACATGGTGGTCACGCCCCCCTCCAGCGCCTGTTCGAGCACCAGCCTGAGGTTTTCGCGACGACGCTCGGCGGCGTCGTCCAGATCATGGACGGCGCAATGGTCTCGCCAAGGGTTAAAAACGTCCGGGAGGGCTGCTCGCTCAAGCGCGGCGACGAAGTCGGTCGGGGTCATCACGGCAGGGGCTCTATACGTAATTGCCGGTTGTTGAAATCCACAATGACTCGCCCCCGCCGGTGCGTCTTGAGGAAACGAAAGGCGGCATAACCTTGGAGCAACGCCTCCTCCCACAGCCACAGAGGGCACACCTGTGGCTCGTAGCCGGACGCAAACTGGCGAACTTGCTTCAAGATACCAATCGGCATTTGCCCGGGATTCATTCCCTCGAAGAGCTGCAGCGGTGCGGCTTGGCCGAAGACCCAGGTCGAGATGCCCTCTTCGATGAGAATTGCGCGTGCGCCATCTTCCGTTTCGTCCGTCTTCGGCAAGCTTTTGCGTTTGAGCCGCAGTAGGGACCGGATCACCGGCGACCAGCTGAGTATCGCCACAAATGCGAAATGGAAGACGTCATGAAAACGATAATCATCCGGTTCGTGTGAGTTGTCGGTTAGACGATCTCCGATGAAAAGTTCGTTGCAGCGCTGGAAGACGAAAGGGTATCCACCAACCTTCTTTTCAAAAATGTCGATCGTCATCTGCCTGGGTAATTGCTCATCCTCGTCGCAGCCTTCATCGAAGGCGGCAGGATAGCGACGCTCATCCGGCCAGCGATCTTGGGTCTTGTATAGATTCTTGATCGCGGCACTTTCCAGCGTCATCCCCGCTTCGCGCGAGGCACGTAACAGGAGCTTGAAAATCCTCGACAACGGCAGGGCGAGCGTCGCCCCGCCGTGCTGGATCTCGCCCTCACGGTGAGCCCGTACAAGTCCGCCTACTTCATCAGCGAGGGCCAGGAGAGTTGTCTCAAAATCTGGCTGAGCTTGACCTGTGCGGGGAATGTTGTGGGGCTGGAGGGTCTCGAAGGTGAGATCTGGGATTTCGACTCCAGCCCATTCAGCATCGTTCCGCACCACATGAGCGGCAACCGCATTCAAGCTGATTCCGCCTCGGTTCGCGATTGACGCCAAGTACCAGAGCACGTCCCCCAGTTCATCGGCGACAGCGTCAGCGTAGGCGCGCGAGGCGGCTTTATCGCGCTGCTTCTTCTTGAGTTCGCTGAGGAGGCTGCCGGTTTCACCGAACAGCCCCAGAAGCGGAAATGCCAGAGACTGGCCGTCCACCCCTCGGTCCGTTCGAGCCGCACCCGCTGCATACGCGGATAGGCTCAACGCCTCATATTGATCATCCACGGTCGTTTCCCCTCAACGCCGGGTTGGAAGCCTGACCGATTCCCTTCTCTATATCCATGTTCGCTGAGCAGTGATCCAAGATCACGCGGGTGGCCTCGTCCGGTCGCCGGTAGCGCTTGGCACTAGGCGCTACGGACGTTGCGCGAAACGTCACAGAATTCCAGCCCGCATGTACCGCACGCGGAGACCGAACATCGCGACTGAGGCTCAGAGCTTAACCACCTCGCCGTCCTCCTTGGTGAAGCTCTCCGGCTTCCGGTCCAGTAGGTCGAGCACCACCTCGGAGGGGCGACAGAGCTTCACGCCCTTCGGCGTCACGACGAGGGGGCGGTTCACGAGGATCGGGTGCTCGACCATGGCGTCGAGTATGCGCGCCTCGTCCACGCCGTCTGCCAGCAGCCCCAGCGCCTCGGCGGGTGTGCCCTTCTCGCGCATGAGGGCTCGGAATGTGAGACCAGCCTCACCCGCCAACTCTCGAAGTTGGTCATGGGTCCAGCCAGCTTGAAGATACTCTACCACCTTGGGCGCGTAGCCAGCGGCCTGAACCATGGCGACCGTGTTGCGTGACGTGCCGCAGGCCGGGTTGTGGAAGATGACGATCGGAAAGTCAGCGTCGCTCATGGGGTCGTGTCCGTCTTGAGGAGCCAGCCGAAGACGCCCGCCGCGAGGAGCGCGCCGAACAGCTGGGCAAGGATGAAGGCCGGGGCGCTGGAGGGCGCGATCCCGGCGAAGGTGTCCGACAGGCTCCGCGCCACCGTCACCGCCGGGTTCGCGAACGAGGTCGAGGCGGTGAACCAGTAGGCGGCGGTGATGTAGAGGCCGACCGCCATTGGCGTGCTGTCCGGTCGGAACCGCGAGGTCCCCAGGATGGTCGCCAGCAGGCCGAAGGTGGCGACGGCCTCGGAGAAGGCCTGCGCGCCGCCGTCCCTCAGCTTGGTCGAGACCTGGAAGATCGCCTCGCCGAACATCGCGTGAGCGCACCACGCGCCCAGGATCGCCCCGCCGATCTGCGCCAGGAGGTAGCCTGGCGTCAGCGACCACGGCAGGTCCCGCCGCAGGGCCGCCACCAGGGTCACCGCTGGGTTGAAATGCGCCCCGGAGATCGGCCCGAAGACCCAGATCAGCACCACCAGGGCCGCGCCCGTGGCCAGGGTGTTGCCGAGCAAGGCGATGGCGACGTTCCCGCCAGCCAGGCGCTCGCCCATGATCCCCGAGCCGATCACCACCGCCAGCAGCAGGGTCGAGCCTAGGCCTTCCGCGACAAGGCGGCGCGAGACGCTGAACCGCTCCATCCGATCAGGCCGCCGTGTTGTCCGAGGTCTTGGTCTGGCCGATCTCGTCGAGACGGCGTTGCAGCGATAGACGGTCCAGGGACTTCATCGGCAGGGCGCAGAACAGGGTGATGCGCCTATCCAGCTGGCGATAGGCCTCGGCGAAGGCTAGGGCGATCTCGGCCTCGGAGCCCTCCGCGTCGCCAGGGTTGGGAATGCCCCAGTGGGCGCTCATCGGCTGGCCCGGCCAGATCGGGCAGACCTCGCCGGCGGCGTGGTCGCAGACGGTGAACACGAAATCGAGTTCGGGGGCGTCGGGATTGTTCAGCGCGGCGAACTCGTCCCAGTTCTTTGAGCGCAGATCGTCGGTCTTGTAGTTCAGGTGCTTGAGCAGGTTGAGGGCGTGCGGGTTGACCTCGCCGCTCGCCATCGAGCCCGCCGAATAGGCCTTGAATCGGCCCCCGCCGACCCGGTTCATGATGCACTCGGCCATGATCGACCGAGCCGAGTTGTGGGTGCAGAGGAACAGCACGTTCATTTGGGGATGGTCGGCGCTCATGCGGACTCCTTTTCCGTCAGGCAGGTTCCGTCGCAAGCCTCGGCCTTGGCGACGATGGCGCTCAGCGGCGCGCATATCTGGGGCGAGCCGTTGCAGCAGTCCTCCATCAGGAAGCCCAGCAGGCCGCTCATCGCGCCGTAGTCCGCCGAGTAGATGATCGACCGCCCTTCGCGGCGAGATGTGATCAGGTCGGCGTGCGAGAGGACGTTGAGGTTGGCCGACAGGCTGTTGGGTAGGACGTTCAGCGTCCGGGCGATGTCGCCAGCCGCAATCCCTACGGGACCGGCCTTTACCAGCAGGCGGAAGATGGCCAGACGCCCCTCATGGCCGAGGGCGGACAGCATATTGACAGCGGCTTTCGATTCCATATTTCCAATATGCTCGAATTATTCGACAGTTCAATGACGCTTTTGGAGTTGCCCGTGACCGACCTCCCCGCTCTCGACCCTAAGTTCCTCGCTCAGGTCGATCAGGCCCGGCTCGAAGTCGCCGCGCCCTCCAAGCATCCGCCCCGCATCCTGCTGCTCTATGGGTCGCTACGGGAGCGCTCCTTCAGCCGCCTTCTGGTCGAGGAGGCCGCCCGCATCCTCCAGGCGTTGGGCTGTGAAACCCGCATCTTCGATCCTCGCGACCTGCCGCTGCCCGACGCCACGACCCCGGACCATCCGAAAGTCCAGGAGCTACGCGCCCTGTCGCTGTGGTCGGAGGGGCAGGTCTGGTGCAGCCCGGAGCGCCACGGGGCTATCAGCGGGATCATGAAGGCTCAGATCGACTGGATACCGCTGGAGATCGGCAGCGTCCGCCCTACCCAGGGGAGAACCTTGGCGGTCATGCAGGTGAGCGGCGGGTCGCAGTCGTTCAACGCGGTGAACACCCTGCGCCTGCTGGGCCGATGGATGCGGATGATCACCATTCCCAACCAGTCGTCGGTCGCCATGGCCTACAAGGAGTTCGACGACAACGACCGCATGAAGCCGTCCAGCTATTACGAGCGGGTCGTGGACGTGATGGAGGAGCTGGTGAAGTTCACGCTGTTGACCCGCGACCGCGCCGACTACCTCGTTGACCGCTATAGCGAGCGCAAGGCCAGCGGGCGCATCCCTGAGCATGTTGCTCTGGCCGCCGAGGCGATGAAGCACGAAACGACGACCGGGTAAGGACTACAAGTTTTGCTGCTGCGCGAAGACAGGAGGCGTGGACACGGTTGATCCCCCTTCGAGATCCACCTCCTCGTCCTTACCCCAGCTTGAAAACCCAGTGGGTGAACTGTTTTGGCCACTCGCACAACGCACACCAACCCGCTCGATGGGGCGGGCGAAGTCAAACAACATCAGCAAGCTGTCAGTTTGGTGTCGTCTTCATGTCGCGTTCCCCGCCAAGTCGCAGCAGCGCTGAAAACCTCCATAGAGAGACCTCGGATCCTCACGAGGTATAAGGGAAGCGAATGCCTATCAAGCCTGACATACCGGACCAGGGTCCGTCTGCGTCGACACGTTCTAGGACTTCGTCTTTTTCAGAAGTTGATGCGTTTACGCAGCGCTCGCAAACGATTGAAATCGTTAGAGCGAAATTGATCGCGATTTACAGCTAAGCGATTGTTTCGACACGCATATCGGGCGCTTGGGAAGCTGACGTTCTACCTCTGAACTACGCCCGCACGGGTCGCAAACGACCGTGGAGGTCGTGCTTAGCCGGTCTTGCCCCGTCGCTCAAGCGTTGAAGGGAAGGCTTGCACAGCCAACGAAAAAGGCCCGCCGTCGCCGGCGGGCCTTCGTCTTTCGCGGCGTGGTTTCGGGCGGCGGGATCAGGCCGCGGCCGGCGCCTTGGTGAGCTTCACCGACACGGCCAGGGCCACGGCGCCCAGCACAAGCGAGGCGTCCATGATCCAGGCGACCGGATCGACCACGTGGCCGGTGTTGAGGGCGATGTGGACCAGGGCCGCCAGCACCAGGCTCACCGCCGAAGCCAGGCGCAAGCGGATCGAGATCACCCGCGGCGTCCAGAGGACGGCGCTGGCGCTGGCCAGCAGGGTCGCGGCCCCCCAGACGGCGACGGGCGGGACGCCCTGGGCCAGCAGGGCGACGATGGCGCTGACGCCGTAGGCCAGGGGCTGGCTCCAGCAGAAGGCGACCCACACCCGCTCCCAGCGCGGGGCCGGGCGGCCCTTGTCGCGCCTGCGGGCCAGCCAGATGGCCACGCCGCTGGCGGTCACGGCCGTCAGGCCCAGGCCGAGCAGGAAGTACGCCACCTTCACCGGCCAGCCGCCGAACCAGCCGAAGTGCAGCGGGGTGAGGCTGGCGTAGATGGCCATGCCGACATTGCCGCTCTCGAAGCCGGCTTCGCCCAGGACCTTGGCGTTGCCGTCGACGATGAACATCTCGCCGCGCGACAGCCTGCCGGGCGTGACGCGGTTGATGCTCATGTGCTGGCCGGTCTCGCCGGGGTGCTCGACGAAGATGTAGTTGAAGCCCGCCTGCGGATGCCTGGCCTGCAGTACGGAGAGGCCCTTGGCCACGTCCACCACCGGCGCGGGACGCGGGTCGTCGGCCACGGCCGGGCCGCTGAACAGGGCGAAGACCTTGTCGCGGTTCCCGTCGAACACCACCATGGCCAGCACCCCGACGATCAGGACCGAAAGGCCCAGGAACGCGCCAGTCAGCGACACCACCACGTGGAAGGGCAGACCCCACACCGAGATGCGGTTGTGCAGGTCGGCCTCCTGCAGGCGCTTGGAGCCGCCCCACCGAAAGGCGAAGGCGTCCTTGAACACACGCGGATGCGACAGCACGCCAGAGACCAGCGACGACAGCAGAGCAACGCCTGTCAGTCCCACCAGGAAGAAGCCCCAGCTGCCCGGCAGGTGCAGCACGGTGTGCATCTTGGCCTGGAACTCGCTCCACGGCGTGCGCTGCTCGGCGACGATCCTGCCCGAGGCGTCGGCGAACCAGGTGTGCTCGCCGCCCTTGGCGTCGTCGCCGTGCACCGACAGGCGGGGCAGGGCGGGCTCGGGCATGCGGATGAACAGGTCGTGGGCCTTGGGGTTTTTGGCCAGAACCTCGTCGAAGGCCGCGCCGACCGCGGCGGGCGTCACGCCGTGCAGCACCGGGGCGGTGGGCTGCTCCCAGCGATTGAACTCGTTGGTGAACACCGCCACCGCGCCCGAGAAGCAGACGAGATAGATGAGGGCGGCGAAAGCCAGGCCCAGCGCCGAATGGCCGGCCAGCATGGCGCGGACGAAGCCGGCGGGGACCTTCGGCCAGATCGGCTTGCCGGCGGGTTTCTGTTTGGGTTGCGGGGCGTGCATCAGAGAGAGCCCTTCAGGAACACGGCGCCGAAGCCGGCGACGGTGACGCCGACCAGTACGGCCAGGGCGCGCAGGATCTTGTCGTCCGACAGGGTCCAGGCCATGCCGCCGGCCCACAGGAACGGCACCAGCATGCCGCCGACGATCAGGCGGGTCTTGACCTCGGCGGGGAAGCAGACGGCGACCGCCAGGCCCACGGCCATGGCGGCTGCCCCGCCCAGCGGGCCGGCGAGAAAGCCGCGCAGCCAGCCGCGCCAGGCTACGCGCCGGCGGTCCGAGGGCTCCAGCGCCAGTTCGCCCAGAACCTGGGGCCTTGCCTTGCGCCTGGCCTCACGCAGCTCGACCCCGGCGGCCACGACCGCCAGGGCCACGGTCGAGGCCAGGGCCAGCACGATCGACGGGCCCCGAGCCGCGCCCAGCAACGGTACGGACGCGGCGACGGCGACCGCCAGCAGCACCCAGCCGCCGACGATCAGCCAGGGCCGGCGCGCGTCGGCATGGGTCCAGGCGCGCCGCAGCAGCAGCGCGCCGCCGAGCGCCAGCGGGGCGAGGGCGAGGCCTCCCAACCCGATCACCAGCGCGCCTCCAGGCTGACGCCCAGCACGCGCGGCTCGCCCAGCAGGGCCACCGGCACGTCCTCGCGGCTGTACTGGCTGTACTTCTCGTTCAGCAGGTTCTTGCCGAACACGTAGGCGCCCCAGCGGTCGCTCTCGTAGCCGAAGCGGCCGTTGACCAGGGTGCGTTCGCCTGCGATGCGGCCGTCCTGCTCGCCGCCGGCCTCGGTGTAGGACCGGTCGCGGTAGTTGGCGTTCAGGTTGGCCACCAGGCCGTTGCCGAACCGGTAGTCGCCGCCGATCGAGAACGTCCAGTGCGGGGCGTAGGGGAATTCCGAGCCCGACAGGTTGCGGGTGTCGGCGCCGGTGTCGACGTTGAACTCGTCGAACTCGGTCCTGGTGTGGCCCAGCGAGGCGTACCAGCTGGCCTTGGCCGACAGGCGCTGGGCCAGCTCGACCTCGAAGCCGTAGAGGTGCGAGCTGCCGGCGTTCTCGACCTGGTAGTCGTAGGCGTTCAGGCCCAGGTTCAGCGACACCTGCTGGTCGGTCCAGTCGACATAGTAGGCGTTGGCGTTGGCCGTCAGGCCCCACTGCGGCCAGTAGGTGCGCAGCGAAAGTTCGTAGTTCCAGGTGTATTCCGGATCGTAGGCGACGACGGTGGAACGGGCGGTGTTGATCGCCGTGCCGCCAGAACGGTAGCCGCGCTGCACCACGAAGCTGGTCGAGATGTCGTCGGTCCAGGCGTACTTGGCGCCGATCTTGGGCAGGAAGGCCTCGAACTCGCGCGTCGTCTTGGGCGAGGGCGCGCCGGCCTGGGCGACCATCGAGCCGACGAACTGGTTCACCAGCACCACGAAGGGCGCGTAGGCGGTCGGGAAGTTGGCTGGGTTGGGATAGGTCCCGGCGAAGAGGGCGGTCTGCACCGAGCTCTGGGTGTTCTTCTCGCGATCGTAGCGGAAGCCGCCCAGCACGCTGAGCCTGGGCGTCAGGGCGAAGGTCCCGTCGGCGAAGATCGCGGTGGTCTCCACCAGTTCCGGCGCGTCGGAGCTGTAGTCGACGGGGATGACCGGCAGCTGGGCGATGTAGGCCGTGGCGAACTGGTTGGCGGTCGCCTGTGCCAGGGCCAGGGGATAACCGCCGCTGACCAGCTGCCCGGTCAGCACGCTGACCAGGGTGGCGCGCGGGAACTCTACGTTGGTCAGGCTGGCCGACTTGCGCTCGGCGTCGCGGGTGGCGTGATAGAGGCCGACCAGGCCCTTCAGGCGCTCGCCCTCGTAGTTCAGGCGCACTTCCTGGCTGGACGTCTCGATCATCTCATCCTGGCCGCCGTAGGACAGGGTCTGCGGGCCCAGGTCGCCGTCATAGCGCTGCACCAGGTCGACCTGGCTCCACGAGGCCACGCCCGACAGGATGAACCGCTGGCTAAGCTTCTGCTCGACCTCGAGCGTGGCGATGTCGGTGGTGATGTCGCTGGTATTGGGCGAGTTGGTCGTGGTGACGCGGTGGTCGTAGTAGTCCGGCGTGTCGGTGCGGCTGTAGGTGTAGAGATAGCCCGACTTGCGCTCGTTGCGGCTGTAGGTGGCGATGGCCTTGAAGCCCTCGGCCGAGGCCGGGGTCAGCAGCAGCTTGCCGCGGATCATGCGGCTGTCGAGCGTGTCGTCGTCGGCCTTGCGCGTGGTGTTGTAGATGAAGCCGTCGGCGGTGTGGTCCTCGAAGGCCACGCGGAAGGCCAGCTGGTCGGCGACGATCGGGCCGCCGCCGGCGAAGGCGATCGAGCGGTCGTCGCCGCTGGCCGTGCTGGCGCGCACCTTGAAGTTCCAGTCCGAGGTCGGGTCGGTGGTGCGCACGATCACCGCGCCGGCCAGGGCGTTGCGGCCCTGCAGCGTCGATTGCGGGCCGCGGAAGATCTCGACCTGGCCTACGTCCCACATGTCCAGCGGGCCGCCGTACATGGCGCGTTCCGGGATGGCCGCGCCGTCGACATAGACCGTGGCCAGGCCGCCGGTGCCGCCGCCCGAGACGTTGTTGTTGGCCACGCCCCGGATCGTGAAGCCGCTCTTGCCGTAGGTCTCGCTCATGTTCGCGGTCTTGGCGATCACGTCGTAGAAGTCGCGGATCTGCTCGCGCTCGATGGTGCGGGCGGTGGTCACGGCCACGCTGGTGACGGTGTCCTGCACGCTGCGGCTGGCCTTCTCGCCGGTGACGACCACCTGGTCGACCTGCGTCGGGGCGTCCGGCGCCGTGGCGGCCGGGGCCTCGGCCCAGGCCGACCCCGCCAGCACCGCCCAAACGCCGACAGCGCTCGCCATCATCAACCGCGACTTCATGCAGACCCCCGATATTTAAGAATGGGTCGCAGCTAACGGCGGTTTAATTGCGAGTCAAATGCAAACTCATTCGCAGAAATGATGGAGGCGGCGTGGATTTGCGAGGGATATTGTTTCCATTCGGAAATATCCTTTGTCCGCCTAGCGGGCGCGTGAGCCTCCGACGACCCGCCTAGCCCGGGCTATGCGGAATGAGGCCCTTGGCGGCGTGGGCTGCGTCGTAGGCGGCCCATTCCTCCTCCATCTGCCGCTGCCAGCGGGCGCGCAGCACGGCGGGGCGCTGGCCGTGGCGGTCGTCGAGGAACTCGGCGGCCACCACCCGGTCGGTGCGGAAGTTGCGGAAGTCGTCGCGCAGCTCGCACCAGGCGATCAGCATGCGCGTGGTGGCCATGTAGCCGACGGTCACCGGCCAGACGATCCGTTGGCTGACCGCGCCCTTCTCGTCGCGATAGTCCAGGCGGATCTTGCGGCCGGCGTGGATCCAGGCGCGGGTCTGGGCCATGTCGATGTTGTCGGGCGTCGGGTTCCACGGGGCAGGGGCCCGGGTGGCCGGCTCCAGCACGTAGGGGCGCAGGTTGTCGGGCACCGCCGCGGCGATTTTCGCGATCAGGTCGCGGGCGGCGGTGGCCAGGGCGGGATCGCCCCGGCCGGCCACCCATTGGGCGCCCAGCACGGCGGCTTCGATCTCGTCCGGCGTCAGCATCAGGGGCGGCATGTCGTATCCGGCCTCCAGCACGTAGCCGACGCCCGCCTCGCCGCGGATGGGCGCCCTCTGACCGACCAATGCGGCGATGTCGCGATAGACGCTGCGCTTGGAGGTCTCCAGTTCGGCGGCGATGGCGTCGGCGGTGACCGGCGCGCGGCTGCGGCGAAGGATCTGGATGATCTGGAATAGGCGTTCAGCGCGTCTCATGGGTCTCACTGTGCCGGATCGTTGCTGACAGCATGCTGGCAGCAGGGTGGCGGCAGTCTGTCCTCATCGCAATACCGCACGAGAGGGACCTCGAGATGATCACGCTCTACGCCGCCGGCCCGGCCTACGGTCTTCCCGAAGGCAGCCCCTACGTCACCAAGACCGAGATCCACCTGATGATGGCCGGGCTGGCCTACCAGAAGGTCCCGGCCCATCCGGAGACCTCGCCCAAGGGCCAGCTGCCCTGGATCGACGACGACGGCGTCAAGGTCGCCGACTCCACCTTCATCCGCGCCTATCTGGAGCGTAGCTACGGCGTCGACCTGGACGCGGGCCTGACCCGCGCCGAGCGCGCTCAGGCCTGGGCGATCGAGCGGATGGTCGAGAACCAACTGGGCTGGGCCAACTGCTACTTCCGCTTCTTCGACTTCGACAATTTCGAGAAGGGGCCGGCCCGCTGGTTCGACGGCGCGCCCGAGGCCATGCGCCAGGACCTGAAGGCGGGCCTGCTCGACGCCGTCGAGACCAATCTCAAGGCCGTCGGCGTCGCCCGGCACTCCCCCGACGAGATCGTCGAGCTGGCGTCCTGGTCGCTGACGGCCCTGTCGGAGCTGCTGGGCGACAAGGCCTTCATGATGGGCGAGCGGCCGACCAGCGTCGACGCCATCGTCTTCGGCGTGCTGGCCCAGATCCTGACGCCGTTCTTCGACTCGCCGATCCGTCGCCGGGCCGAGGGGTTCTGCAACCTCGTGGCCTATGCCGAGCGGATGCTGGCGACCTTCTACCCCGCCTTCGCCGCGGAGATGGGCGCGCAGACCCTCAAGGCGGCCTGATCCGTAGACGCCCGGACATTGTGCCGGAGCCGTCCATCCTGTAGATGCGACGCATTCTTATGAGTGTCGCGGAATCCATAGGCGTGGAGCGGCCCCGGTCGGGCCGACGGAGCAGGGACAAGATCCTCGCCGCCGGCGTCTCGGTGGGCCTGCACGCGGCCGTGGCCGTCGGGTTGGTCGGCTTCGTCCGCGCCATGCCCGGGCTGTCCGAACCGCCGGCCATGGAGGCGGCGCTGTTCGAGGCGCTGGCCCCCAGCCCGGAGCCTTCGCCCTCCCAGGCGTCGGCCGAAAAGCGCGAGCGGGCCGTGCCGCGCGAGGCGCGCGCCGTCTCGCCGATCCGGCCGCGCCCGGTCCCGATCCCCGCGCCCGATCCCTTGATCGCCGCGCCGCAGGTTGCGCCCCAGCAGGCCGAGACCCGCTCGACCTCCACCGCGACCCCGGTGGCCGTCGCCGCTTCGGCGGCGTCCGCCCCGGCCGGCGGCGGAGCGCCGGTGCAGGCGCGCGGCGAGTTGGCCAAGACCCACGATCCCTACGCCGCCCAGGTGCTGTCGTGGATCGAGGCCCGCAAGACCATGCCCGAGGCCCTCAAGCGCCGCCGCAGCCAGGGCGTAGTGGTGGTGGCCTTCACCCTCGACCGCTTCGGCCGGATGTCGCGGGCGGTGATCGTCGAGAGCAGCGGCGATCGCGCGCTCGACGCCGCGGCCATGGACCTCCTTTCCACCGCCGCCCCGTTCCCCAAGGCCCCCCGCGACTCCGACTGGAACCGTCGCCGCTTCGAGACCCCGATCGCCTACGCGGTCAAGGGGTAGGCTTTCCAGAACCTCCCCCTCTGGGGGAGGCGGCCGAAGGCCGGAGGGGGGCCGTTTTCAGCTTTCGAGGCATCGGCCGGTCTGGCCCAACTCCCCCCACCGATCGCTATCGCGATCGCCTCCCCCACGGGGGGATCGTTGCATAATGGGGTAAAACAAGAACGACTTTCCCCTTTTGATTCCGAACTGTTCTCGAACGGATTCTGGTCTGTTCTTCGACGTTCCGAATTTCGCAACAGTCCCCACGGGGGGAGGTTCGTAGCCAATAGATCCTCTCCCTCTGGGAGGTGCCCCGGAGGGGGCCAGCGCAGCGCGACCTAGAGTGTCTCCAGGAACGCCACCAGCGCCGCCTTCTCCTCCCGCGTCAGGCCCAGGGGCTTGAGCAGGGGCGTCGTGGTCGGGAACAGGCGGTCGCCGACCTGGTCGGCCTTGGGGCGGGGGCGGGCGCCGCCTTCGTTGTAGAAGTTCACCGTGCCCTCCAGCGTGGGAAAGGTGCCGTTGTGCATGTAGGGGCCGGTCCTGGAGATCCCGCGCAGCGACGGCGTCAGGAACGCGCCGACGTCGGCCGGGTCGCCGCTGACCTCGTAGCGGCCCAGGTCCTGCAGCTTGCGGCCGTAGAAGCTGAGGCCGATGTTGTGGAACTTGCCGTCCGACAGCAGCGGGCCGTTGTGGCAGTTGACGCAGCCGGCCTTGCCCTGGAACAGCTCCAGGCCCTGCAGTTCCTGGTCGGTCAGCACCCGGCCGCCCAGCGACAGCACGCGGTCCCACTTGCTGCTGCGCGGCTTGAGGGTGCGCTGGTAGGCGGCCAGGGCCTTGGCGGCGTCCTGCATGGTTGGCCGGCGGGCCCCGAACACCGCCTTGAAGTCCTTGCGATAGTCGGGATCGGCGGCCAGGCGGCGCTCGATCTCGCGCGGGTCGCCGGCCATCTCCTTGTGGTCGACGACCGGGCCCAGGGCCTGGGTCTCCAGGCTGCCGGCGCGACCGTCCCAGAACAGCGGCGTGCGCCAGGCCACGACGCTCAAGGTGGGCGCGTTGCGGCGCCCGCGCTGGCGGTCGTGGCCGAACGAGGTCTTCACCCCGTCGCCGAAGGCCAGTTCGGGATTGTGGCACGAGGCGCAGGCGATCTGGCCCGAGCCCGACAGCTTGGGGTCGTCGAACAGCTTGCGGCCCAGGGCGATCTTTTCGGGCGTCTGCGGATTGTCGGCCGGGATCGCCGGGGCGGGCAAGGCGCCGAACGGCGTGAAGCTGGCGCCCGGCAGCAGGGCGGGAGCTGGCCAGCTGTCGGGCTTGCCCGCGAAGGCGGCGCGGCGAAGCGCCGTCGGGTCGGGCGCCGGCGCCAGCCCGATCAAGGCCGCCGCCGTTCCCAGCAAAAGAAGGAGATTCGCCGCGCGCTTCATGGCTTAGAACTTGTAGCTCATGCCCACCCAGAACGAGCGGCCCATGCGGTAGGGCTTGCTCGTCGACGCGGCGGTGACCGTCTGCGGCAGTGTGTCGAGCAGGTTGGTGATCCGCAGGTCGAGGCGCGCCTCGCCATAGGCGGTCTGGGCCACCAGGGCCGAGACGTTGGCGTTGAACGTCGTCTGCGACTTGTAGCGGACCACGTCCCATATCGCGTAGCGCACGCCGCTTACGGTCTGGTAGGTTCCCAGGTCTTCGATCTGGTCGTACCCCGAGCGCCAGCGGGCGTTGAGGTTGGTCCGCACGCGGCCCTTCCACCAGTCCGCGCTCCAGTCACCGTTGATCAGGCCCGGCGCGGCGTAGTTCAGCCGCTGGTTCTCGGCGATTACGCCCGTCAGGGTGCGGACCTCGCCCTTGTAGTAGATCAGCTCGTCGCCGTACTCCGTCTCGTCCGACGGATCCTCATAGTAGCCGTCGCTGAGGTTGTCCTCGGTCTTCGACCACGAGCCGTTCAGCGAGACGGTGTGGCGACCAAAGCCCCGGCTCCATTCGGCCGACAGGCCGCGGAACGAGGTCTCGCCGTCGTTGCCCAGGCTGGTGGTGTTGTAGGTGTAGGTCTGGCCGTTGGTCTCGCGGATGTACTGGTTCACCGTGACGACGCCGGCGGTGAACTGGTCGCGGCTCTCGCGGGCCACGCCCTTGATCCGGGCCACGCCGCCGAAGACCGGCTTGGCCAGGGCGAAGGTCAGTTCGTCGGAGTAGGGCGTCTTGACGCCGGTGCCCGCGACGCCGGCCGTGACGGTGTGGGTGTTGAGCGTCCAGGCGCCGGCCACCAGTTGGCCGTTCACCGTCGAGGTGGTGCGGCGATAGACCCTGGTGCCGGGGTACTGCGACTTGATCGCGTAGCCCAGGAAGTCGCGCGAGTAGTAGCGGTTCGCGCCGACCGTGGCGGTGACCTCCCACGGCAGTTCGTAGACCACCGACAGGCGGGGGGCGAAGCTGTGGTTGGCCAGCAGGCTCTCATGGTCGTAGCGCAACCCGCCGCGCACGGTCAGCGGGCCGCGGCTGACTTCGTACTCGGCGAAGGCCGACACCGAGTCGAGGCTGACCCGGGCGTCGTAGGCCTGGTAGTAGATGGCGCTGAGCAGGACGATGTCGCCCTCCTTGCAGGCCACGTCGCCCGCCACGCAGGTGACGCGGCTGCTGACCGTGCCCTGGCTGTAGGCGTAGTTGTCCTCGGGGCGGGTCTTGCGGGCCTCGACATGGCCGTAGTCGGCGCCCAGGCGCAGGTCGCCGCCCATGAACGGCTGGTTCCAGCGGGCCTGCAGGCCGATGTCTTCCTGCCATTGGTCGAGGTCGCCGAAGCTGCCTTCGGTGCAGTTGGTGCTGGAGCACCAGTCGGCGTAGTTCGAGGCCGACGACCACGAGAAATTGGGGTCCGGCGCCTCGCGGCCGCTCTTGGCCTTGGCGTAGGTGGCGGCCAGCGTCCAGTTGGCCTGGTCGCGCTTGCCGGCCAGTTCCAGCTTGCCGGTCAGGCCGCCGCCCTGCTGGGTCATGACCGCGTTGCGGGCGTTGTCGGCGGAATTCTCGCTTGTGTAGGGGCTGTAGGCCACCTGGCCGCGCAGCACGAGGTCCGGCGCGAGGTCGACCTCGACCTTGGCCAGGGCGTTGGTGCTGCGGCTCTTCAGGCCGAACGCGCCGCCGCCATAGTTGGCGGCGCGGTAGTAGGTCATCTCGGTTTCCTGCCGGCCGGCGCCGAGCAGGACGCGGACCTTCTCGTTGATCGGCAGGTCGACCGTCGCGTTGACCTTGCACTTTTCGTAGTTGGGATGCTCCGGCTTGACGCCGCCCAGGAGCGCCAAGGTCTTCGCCGGGATCTTGAACGAGGTCATGCTGTCGTTGGTGCAACCGACCGTCAGCGTGCCGCCGAAGACGTGCGACGGCTGGCGCGTCTCGACCTGGACCACGCCGCCGGTGAAGCCGCCGTACTGGGCCGAGACATTGCTGTCGCGCACCGTCAGGCTCTCGATCAGGTTGGTGTCGAGCCAGATCGACTGAGCGCTGCCGCCGCCGGTCTCGTTGTAGTTCTGCAGGTTGGAGCCACCGAGATTGACGACGTCCAGGCGGCTGTTCACGCCGATGCCGTCGATCGAGAAGTAGTTGTCGTAGAACTGCCCGCCGGAGATCGAGATGTTGGCAGGACGCTGGTCCTGGATGCTTTCCTGCGTGGCCAGGCCCTGGTTGGAGTCGAAGTTGGCGTAGGGCAGGATCTTCAGGGTCTCGATGACGTCGCCGTTGCCGGGCGTGCGGTCCTCGAGGGCGCGGCGGCTGATCTTCGAGGTGCCCGAGTCGACCGGATCATTGGCCTGGTAGGCGGCGGCGGGCGGAGCGGCGGCGGTCGCCTCGATGCTGACTTTCGGCAGGCGCTCGGCCTTCTCGTCCTGGCTCCAGGCCTGGCCGGCCGCGCCCATCGCCACGGCCATGGCCGCGGTCGTCATCATCGCTCGCTTCATCACTCGCCCCGTACTTACGCTCGTGCGTATCAATCGCATTAAGGCCGGGCGTCATACGGATGTTGAGAGTTATTCGCAACTGCGGGATCGCCGCAGTCGGCAAAAAATGGGTGGAACCTTGGCCGGCGCGGCTTGTCCGCTTGCGGAAAGGACTACCGCTACTTGCGCCTGTCTTTCAGCTCTTCCAGGAAGCGATATTCCAGCGCCTGTTCGAACTCGCTGGCCTCGACGAAGCGGCGCTTCATCGACAGGCCAGGAAAGCCGGCTTCGTCGGCCGGCTCGGCCTTGGCGCGTCCAGGCCTGATGCGGGGACCGCGATGCGGCGCGCTCGCCGGCTGGGCGGCGGGCAGTTCGGCGGCGTCGCCGGACGCCAGGTGCTCGGCCGCCTCGGCCGGGCTGACCACGCCGTCGCCGTCGCGATCGGCCAAGTTCAGCACAAGCTTCTGCGGCGCCGGGGTCGCCGGCGTCTGGGCCATGGCGGGAGCGGCCAGCAGCAGGGGCAGGGCGAGGGCGGCGAGGCGGATCATGGCGCGGCTCCACGGAACGTCCGAGCGTGGCCCAATCGGCGGCGTTTCGCAACCCACGCGGGAGGGAGTGGCTTAGTCCTCGTCGTCCAGGTCGAACGGCAGCTCGTCCTGGTCGCCCCGGGATTCCCGGGCAGCCTTCGACACTGGCTTGTAGGGACGTTCGGGCGGCAGATAGGCCGGCTCGTCGGTGGTGTCGCCGTCGTCGGCCCAGGCCTGGATCGGCGCCTCGGGGTCCGACCATGGCGGATCGGCGGTCTCGGGACCGTCGTCGATCTCCTCGAACAGCGGCGCGGTGGCGACGGCGGCGGCGCCCGCGCCGGCGGTCACGGCCTCGCGGGCCGAACGATAGGGCTTGGGCTTGTCGACCGGCGCCGCCGGCTCGGGCCTGCGGGCGATCTCGGGCTCGGCGGCCTTGGCGGCGGCGCCGCGCGGCGCCAGCGGCCGACGCACGATCGCCTCGGCCCGGGCCAGCCAGCGATTGGCCTCCTGGATCGCCAGGGCGGGCGAGCGGCTCTGGCGCTGCTGCTCGTCGCCCTCCAGCCACAGGTCCAGCTCGAAGTCGGGATGGCGCGGATCATCGAAGATCAGGCGCAGGCAGACGCGGCTGGCCTGCTGCACGATCTGGTCGATGGCCCGGCGCTGTTCGCCCCGGAACACCCGGCCGACCACCTGGTTGTCGACCGACAGTTCGGCGCCCATCAGTTCGTCGATGCGATAGAGCAGGCACCAGGTCCCGGCGTCCCAGGCCACGGCGGCGGTGTTGGTGTCGAACGAAAAGCCGACGCCCTTGCCCCGCCCATGCGCGACGATGACGGTCTCGGGCTCGCCCTTCAGCACGTGGCGGAGGGCGCGGCGGATGCGACGCTCTTCGTCCATGAACCAGATGGCCGCGCTGCCCATGAAGGTGACGGCCGACCCGGCGATGGCGACGAGCAACAGGAGGCGCCAGAACTCGCTCATGGCGCGGAGGCTAGCGGCGTTCGCGGATTCGCGACAGGGGTGCCCGCTACCGGTCGCCCCGGAACGTCAGAGGTTCAGGGTCGCCACCACCGGCACGTGGTCGGAGGGCTTTTCCTTGTCGCGCTCGTCGCGGTGGATCTTCACCTGCGCCAGCTTGTCGGCGGCCTGGGGCGAAAGCAGCAGGTGGTCGATGCGGATGCCCAGGTTCCGGGGCCAGGCGCCGGCCTGGTAGTCCCAGAAGGTGTAGCCGCCGGGCGCGCCGTCGGCCTGCATGTAGGCGTCGGTGAAGCCGAGGTTCTTCAGCGCCCGGAAGGCGGCGCGGCTCTCGGGCTGGAACAGGGCGTCGCCCAGCCAGGCCTCGGGATTGGCCACGTCCTCGACCTCGGGAATGACGTTGTAGTCGCCGGCGATGACCATCGGCTCCTCGAAAGCGAGCAGGCCCTTGGCGTGTTCGTGCAGGCGGCGCATCCACGACAGCTTGTAGGCGAACTTCTCGGTGCCGATCGGATTGCCGTTGGGCAGGTAGATGCCAATTACCCGCACCGGCTTGGGCCCCGAGATCACCGCCTCGACGTAGCGGGCCTGCTCGTCCTCGGCGTCGCCCTCCAGCAGGGGCAGGCCCTTGCGGACGTCCTCGACCGGATGCTTCGAGAGCAGGGCCACCCCGTTGTAGGTCTTCTGGCCGTGGACGACGACGTTGTAGCCCAGGCGCTCGAAGGCCTCGGCCGGGAACTTCTCGTCGACGCACTTGATCTCCTGCAGCACCGCGACGTCGGGCGCCTCGGCCTCGAACCAGGCCAGGACGTTGTCCAGGCGGGCGTTGACCGAATTGACGTTCCAGGTGGCGATGCGCATGGCGGGCTCCGATAGAGGCGCGGAGGCTAGGGGGCGCCGGCCCCGCGCTCAAGCCATACCAAAGAGATTTCGGGGGATAGGGAGGAGCGCCCGCCGGCGCTCCTCCGTCCATGGCGCCTACGCCTTGCGGGCCTGACGGCCGGCGCGCACGGCGGCGGCCAGTTCGTCCAGCACGCGGACCGAGGTGTCCCAGTCGATGCAGGCGTCGGTTACCGATTGGCCGTAGGTCAGCGGCTGGCCGGGCACGATGTCCTGGCGGCCGGCCACGAGGTTGCTCTCGATCATCACGCCCATGATCGGCGAGGCGCCGGTCGCCACCTGGGCGGCGATGTCGGCGACCACGGCGGGCTGGTTCTCGTGGTTCTTGCCGCTGTTGGCGTGGCTGGCGTCGACCATCAGGCGCGGCGGCAGGCCTGCCTTGGCCAGGGCCTGGGCGGCGGCCGCGACGCTGGCGGCGTCGTAGTTGGGGGTCTTTCCGCCGCGCAGCACCACGTGGCTATCGGCGTTGCCGGTGGTGGTGGCGATGGCCGCGCGGCCTTCCTTGGTGACGGCCAGGAAATGGTGCGGCTGGGCGGCGGCGGTGACGGCGTCGACCGCGACCTTCACGTCGCCGTTGGTGCCGTTCTTGAAGCCGACCGGGCACGACAGGCCCGAGGCCATCTCGCGGTGGATCTGGCTTTCGGTGGTGCGGGCGCCGATCGCGCCCCAGGCCACCAGGTCGGCGATGTACTGCGGGGTCGTCACGTCGAGGAACTCGCAGGCCGCCGGCAGGCCCTGGGCCGAGACGTCGAGCAGCACCCGGCGCGCCAGGCGCAGGCCCTCGTTGATGTGGAAGCCGCCGTCGAGGCCCGGGTCGTTGATCAGGCCCTTCCAGCCCACCGTCGTGCGCGGCTTCTCGAAGTAGACGCGCATGATCACTTCCAGCTCGCCGGCGTGGCGTTCGCGCTCGGCGGCCAGGCGGCTGGCGTAGTCGATGGCGGCCTTGGGATCGTGGATCGAGCAGGGGCCGATCACCACCACCAGTCGGTCGTCGCGGCCGTGCAGGATCTCGTGCACCGCCTGGCGCGAGCCCTCGACGATCTCGGCCGTGGACGAGGTGGAGGGGGCTTCGCCGATCACCTGGGCGGGCGGGCTGAGAGTCTGCAGGCGGGAAATGCGCAGGTCGTCGGTGGGAATGGGCAGCGAGACGAGGTTGGCGGCGGTCGAGGATGGCATGGCGTGCTCCGGAAAATTCGCGGGTCCGGCGGCCATCAAAAAAGCCGCCCGGGGAACCCCTGGCGGCTGGTGAAAGGCGTTTTTGGCGGCCTGGTCTCAGGCCAAACGATCCCCTCCCGGCGCCAGAGGCGTCGGATAGCTAAAGTACCAAAACAGCTGTTGGCTGGCGGCGAGGATCATCGCGGGAACCGTAGAGCCTAGTTTAGCGCGTGTCACGCCATAAACTCGAGAGGGGCTGGAAGGGGCGTCAGATCGAGAAGCTGACGCCGCAGCCGCAGCTGGACTTGGCGTTGGGATTCCTGACCCGGAACTCGGCGCCGGCCAGTTCGTCGACGAAATCGATCTCCGAACCCTTGAGCAGGGCCAGCGAGACCACGTCGACCAGGGCCGCAGCGCCGTCGCGCTCGATCTTCAGGTCGTCGTCCTGCGCGGCCTGAACCAGGTCGAAGCGATACTGGAAGCCGGAGCAGCCGCCGCCGTCGACCGCCACACGAAGCATCACTTCGTGCCCTTCGGCCTGGGACAGGGCGTGCAGCCGGCGGGCGGCGTTGGAAGAAAGCGTAACGGCGGTGTCGGTCATGGCTGTGGAAACTCGATCTATCGCCTATATGAGGGCGTCCGCGTCCCGGGAAAAGGGGCGATCAGCAAAGGCCGCTCATGTCGACGTCTCCGTTCGCCGTCCCCCGCGCCCCCTACGCCGAGGATCCGGCCAAGTCACGCGGCCGGCGCTACCAGGAAGACGAGAGCCGCACCCGCACGCCGTTCGCGCGCGACCGGGACCGCATCATCCACACCTCGGCCTTCCGTCGCCTGAAGGAAAAGACCCAGGTGTTCG
Organism: Caulobacter flavus; assembly: GCF_003722335.1. GTDB lineage: Bacteria > Pseudomonadota > Alphaproteobacteria > Caulobacterales > Caulobacteraceae > Caulobacter > Caulobacter flavus. The sequence goes on along the minus strand of NZ_CP026100.1, from coordinate 5,120,814 downwards.
TCGCCCACGAAGGCGACCAGTTCCGCACGCGCCTGACCCATTCGCTGGAAGTGGCGCAGATCGCGCGCTCGCTGGCCACCGCGCTCGGGCTGGACGCCGACCTGGCCGAGACCATCGCCCTGGCCCACGATCTGGGCCACCCGCCGTTCGGTCACGCCGGCGAGGACGAGCTGGAACTGAAGACCAAGGACTTCGGCGGCTTCGACCACAACGTCCAGACCTTCCGGGTCGTGACCGAGTTGGAGCACCGCTATCCCGATTTCGTCGGCCTGAACCTGACCTGGGAGACCCTCGAAGGGGTCATCAAGCACAACGGCCCCGTCATCCATAAGCTTGGCCAGCCGTCGTGGAAGGCGATCTCCAAGTACGACGGCGAGTACGGCCTCAAGCTCGACACCTGGGCGTCGGCGGAAGCGCAGGTCGCGGCCCTGTCGGACGACATCGCCTACAACAACCACGACATCGACGACGGGGTCGAGGCGGGCCTGTTCACGCTGGACGAACTGATGGACGTGCCGCTGATCGGCCCGATCCTGGCGGCCGTCCGCAGCGAGCGTCCCGAGCTCGACGCCCGCATCACCCGCCTGGAGGCCGTGCGCCGGATGATCGGCGCCATGGTCGACGACGTCATGGGCGAGACCCTGCAGCGCGCGGCCATCACCGGCGTGGCCTCGGCCGACGAGGTGCGGGCCCTGCCGCACGCCCTGGTGTCGTTCTCCTCGGACATGCTGGAAGATCTGGCGCGCCTTCGCGAGTTCCTGCACGCCAGGATGTATCGCCACTGGCGGGTGAACCGCACCCGCAGCCAGGCGCGCCGCATTCTGGCCGAGATGTTCACGCTCTTCTTGGCCGAACCCGAGGTCCTGCCCTCGGAATGGTTCGCCAAGTCGCAGAACCGCGACCAAGCCGGAAGGGCTCGCGTGGTGTGCGACTACATCGCCGGCATGACCGATCGTTTCGCCATCGAGGAACACCGCAAGCTGTTCCACCTGGATGTGTGGAGCTGACGGGCGAGCGCCGCGCGACGCACGACCGTCGAGGGTGCGACAGTTCTGAACGGCCATCGGGTCCAGTAGAGTAGGGACTAGCGCGCGTGATTCGCAGATGGTGAACGCGCGCCGGAATTCTGGAGCCTTTTTCGATGTCCGACCCGCACCGCGGCGCCTATGCGCCGCCCACCGATGCGCCGCTTTCGTTCGATGCGCGCCAGCCGGTGCGCGGGTCGCGGCCCTTGCCGCTGACCCTGATCATCAGCGCCGTGGTGCTGGGCACCCTGCTGGTGGCGGTGTTCCTGATCTATCGCAACGGCGTCCGTGGTCCCAACGACGCCCCGCGCACCGTGGGCGAGCCCGTGGCCGAGATGAAGGCCGCGCCGACGCCTGACCAGAACAAGCCCGACGAAGCCGCCGGCCTGCAGATCTACAGCCACGAGAACCCCACGGCCTCGCCGACCTACGCCGCGCCGCCGGAAGAGCCGATGGCCCGTCCGACCGCGCCGCCGCCGGCCGCCCCGGTTCAAAGCGCCAGCCTGCCGCCGGCCAAGCCCGCCGCCACGGCCCCCAGCGCCCCCGTCGCGGCGCCGCCCGTCGCCAAGCCTGCCGCCAAGCCCGCGCCGGCGCCGAGCATCGAGAGCCTGGCCACCGCCGCCGTCGCCCCGCCCAAGCCAGCCGCCGTCGCGCCCAAGCCCGCCGCGACCGCCTCGGGTCCGGCCAGCGTCCAGATCGGCGCTCTGTCGTCGACCGCCCTGGCCGACAAGGCCTGGAGCGACGCAGCCCGCATCGCGCCGGGCCTGGCCGCGGGCAAGGGCAAGAAGGTCGAGGCGATCGACAAGAACGGCTCGACGCTCTACCGCACCTCGGTCACGGGCTTTTCCAGCCGCGCCGACGCCAAGGCGTTCTGCGACGCCCTGAGCGCCGCCGGCAAGTCCTGCTTCGTGAAGTAGGGAAGGGCGCCATGAGCACGTCGTCCGCCGCCATCCTCGGCTGCGCCGGGACCGTCCTGTCGGCGGAAGAAGCCGCCTTTTTCCGCGACGTGCGTCCCTGGGGCTTCATCCTCTTCAAGCGCAACATCGACACGCCCGACCAGGTTCGCAAACTGACCTCGGCGCTGCGCGAAACGATCGGCCGTCCGGACGCGCCGATCCTGATCGATCAGGAAGGCGGCCGCGTCGCCCGCCTTGGAGCCCCCCATTGGGGAAAGTATCCGCCGGGCCGCGCCTATGGCGAGCTGGTGGCCAACGATCCGCTGGTCGCCCGTGAGATCACCCGCCTGGGCGCGCGCCTGATCGCCCACGACCTGACCTCGCTGGGCATCAACGTCGACTGCGTGCCGGTGCTGGACGTGCCCGATCCCAAGGGCCACGAGATCATCGGCGACCGGGCCTATGGCGACACGCCCGAGCAGGTGGCGACCCTGGGTCGCGCCGCCGCCGAGGGGCTGCTGGCCGGCGGCGTGCTGCCGATCATCAAGCACATCCCCGGCCATGGTCGCGCCATGAGCGACAGTCACCTGGAACTGCCGGTGGTGAAGGCCAAGCTGGCCGAGCTGGACGCTCGCGACTTCGCCCCGTTCCGGGTGCTGTCGGACATGCCGATGGCGATGACGGCCCACGTCGTCTACACGGCCATCGACCGTCGCCGCCCGGCCACGACCTCGAAGAAGGCCATCAAGCAGGTGATCCGCGGATCGCTGGGCTTCGACGGCTTGCTCATGAGCGACGACCTGTCGATGAAGGCGCTGTCGGGCGACTTCAAGCAGCGCGCCAAGGACAGCCTGTCGGCCGGCTGCGACGTCGTCCTGCACTGCAACGGCGACATGGCCGAGATGAAGGCCGTGATGACCGGCGTCGGCAAGCTTTCGAAGGAAGGCCGCCGTCGCGCCCAGGCCGTCATGGGGCGTCTGGTCAGGGTTCCCGAGCCGCTCGACGTGGCCGAGGCTCGCGCCCGCTTCGACGCCGCCTTCGACGGCCGGTACGCCGGGTGAGCACGGGCTTCCAGCCCACATTCGACTTCGCGGCCGCCCGGGAGGCGGCCGAAGACGGTGCGGCTCTGGTCATCGACATCGACGGCTACGAAGGGCCGCTGCACGTCCTGCTGGCCCTGGCCCGCAACCAGAAGGTCGACCTGCTCCAGCTGTCGATCACCCGCCTTGCCGAACAATACCTGGCCTTCGTGCAGCAGGCCCGCCGGGTGCGTTTCTCGCTGGCCGCCGACTATCTGGTCATGGCCGCCTGGCTGGCCTACTTGAAGTCGCGCCTGCTGCTGCCCAAGCCCGAGCGCCCCAAGGCCGAGGAGCCGCCGGCCGAGGAAATGGCCGCCCAGCTGGCCTTTCGCCTCGCCAAGCTCGACGCCATGCGCAGGTCGGTCGAGGCCCTGAAAGAACGCCCGCAGCTGAAGCGCGACGTCTTCATGCGCGGCGATCCGGACGCGGTGAAGATCGTCTCGTCGACCCGCTTCGAGGGCGACCTCTACGCGCTGATGAGCGCCTATATCAGCCAGCGCAAGCGCGAGCACGGCCGCCACTACGCCCCGCGCCCGCCGCAGGCCTATCCGCTGGAGGACGCCCGCGACCGCCTGCGCACCTTCCTGCCGAGGATGGAGGAGTGGACGGCCCTGTCCGGCGTCGCTCCCGTCGAGCGCTGGGAAGAGGATCCCGACGGCCCCACGCCGGCCAGCTACCTGGCCTCGACCCTGTCGGCCAGCCTGGAGCTGGCCAAGGAAGGCGCGCTGACCGTGCGCCAGATGGGCGCGTTCGAGGAGATCTACCTGCGCATCCGCACCGAGGCGGAGGAGGGGGCGTGATCGCTGTCTCAAGGAACCTCCCCCCGAGGGGGAGCCGGCCGGAGGCCGGTGGGAGGATGTCGCCAGCTTCCCGTGCGCCCGCCGATTTCCAAACCCCGCCCCCTCACCGATCGCTGCGCGATCGCCTCCCCCACGGGGGGAGGTTCCTCGGTCCCGACCTCGCATGACCCTCGACCCCGTCTTCACCGAACGCTGCATCGAGGCCCTGCTGTTCGCGGCGGCCGAGCCGCTGAGCGTGGCCGACCTGGCCAAGCGGCTGCCCGACGGCGCCGACATCCGCCAGGGGATCGCCGATCTGCGCCTGACCTGGGCGGGGCGAGGGATCGAACTGGTCGAGGTGGCGGGCCGCTGGCGCTTCCAGACCGCCGCCGACCTGGCTTTCCTGATGACCGAGGAGCGCGAGGAGCCGCGCCGGCTGTCCAAGGCCGCCCAGGAGACCCTGGCCATCGTCGCCTATCACCAGCCCGTCACCCGGGCCGAGATCGAGGCCGTGCGCGGGGTGCAGGCCAGCCGGGGCACGCTGGACGTGCTGCTGGAGCTTGGGCTGATCCGGATGCGCGGCCGCCGCCGCACGCCGGGCCGTCCGGTGACCTTCGGCACCACCGACGCCTTCCTCGAACACTACGGCCTGGCGAATCTGGGCGACCTGCCTGGCGTGGCGGAAATGAAGGCCGCGGGCCTGCTCGACCTCAACCTGCCGCCGGGCTTCACCGTCCCCGATCCGCTGGGCCTGCGTGACGACGAGGGCGAGGATCCGCTGGACGAAGGCGAGACGCCAGAATTCGCTCAGGATTTCCTCGGCGAGCCGGAAGGGGGCGACAAGGCCTAGCCTGGCTGGGCCGGGGCGCAATCGCCGCATTCCGTTCCGCTTGGCTCCACGCCATCCGGACGCCTATATTATCTGAGACATTGTAACGACACGCCGCAGCGGCTAAAGCGCCGCTGTCGCAAGGAGCACCGCCGTTATGGGTAGCATGAGCTGGATTCACTGGGTGATCGTGATCGCGGTCGTCGCCCTGCTTTTCGGCGGTCGCGGCAAGCTGTCCGGGATCATGGGCGACGCCGCCAAGGGCATCAAGGCGTTCAAGGACGGCCTGAAGGACGACACCAGCCAGGAAGTGGCCGACAACAAGTCGACCGGCGCCCTGCCGCGCACCGAGGCCGAGAAGGAAGACCTGCGCAAGTCGTAAGGTCTCTGTTCGCCGCGCCTTCCTGGGAGGGCGCGGCCCGCGTTTTTCCTACTGCGCGGCCTGGGCCTCCATGCGAGCGCCGGGCCGGTCTGAGGCGGTTGCATGCTTCCTGATATCGGCGGCGCAGAACTCCTGGTCATCGCCGCGGTCGCCCTGATCGTGGTCGGGCCCAAGGACCTGCCTGTTCTCCTGCGCAAGCTGGGCCAGTTCGTCGGCAAGATCCGCGGCATGGCCAACGAGTTCCGCGCCAGCTTCGACGAGATGGCCCGCCAGTCGGAGCTCGACGATCTGCGTCGCGAGGTCGAGGCCATGCGCGCCGGGCAGTACGCCAATCCCGTGCAGGTCGCTGTCGACGAGGCCAAGGACGCCAATGTCGACCAGGTGTTCGCCGACATCGACGCCAGCCTGAACACCGGATCGGTCCAGGCCCACCCCTACGCCGCGCACAATCCCGAGCCGGCGGACGAGCCGCAGGCCGACGCGGCCGCCACGCTGCAGCCGCCGGCCAAGCCGGCCCGCAAGCGCGCGCCCAAGGCCGCCGCCGAGCCGACGGTCGAGATCGTCGCCAAGAAGCCGCGCGCCAAGGCCGCCTCCAAGGACGTCGGCGTCGCCGCCAAGCCCAAGACGACCAAGGCCTCGAAGGCCGAAGTCGCAGCGCCCGCCGCCAAGCCGGCCCGCAAGCGCACCACCAAGACCGCCGCCTCCAGCTCGGACATCGTTTCGTGACCAATTCGATCGGACATGATCCCGAGGATGAGATCGAGGCCTCGCGCGCCCCGCTGCTCGAGCACCTGACCGAGCTGCGCTCGCGCCTGATCATCTGCGTCGTGGCGCTGTTCATCGGTTTCGGCGTCTGCTTCTTCTTCGCCGACCAGATCTTCCTGTTCCTGGTGAAGCCCTTCACCGTCGGCCAGCAGTTGCTGGCGGCCCAGCATTCGGGCGGCAAGCACGGTCCGTTCGACCTGCTCCTGGCCCTGGTGGGGCTCAAGGACATCCCGGTGGGGCAGGGCAAGGCGCTGGACCTCGTCTATACGGCCGCGCTGGAATTCTTCTTCACCAAGATCAAGCTGGCGGGCTTCGGCGCCGTGGTCGTGACCTTCCCGGTCCTGGCCTGGCAGCTGTATCGCTTCGTGGCGCCGGGCCTCTACAAGAACGAGCGCGGGGCCTTCCTGCCATTCCTGCTGGCCTCGCCCTTCATGTTCATCCTAGGCGCAGCGCTGGTCTACTACGTGATGCTGCCGTTCGTGCTGTGGTTCTCGATGAGCCAGCAGATCTCCACGACCGCCATCAACATCCAGCTGCTGCCCAAGGTCTCGGACTATCTGACCCTGGTGACCTCGCTGCTGCTGGCCTTCGGTCTGTGCTTCCAGCTGCCGGTCGTGGTGTCGCTGCTCGGCATGGCCGGGATCATCGATTCCAAGATGCTGCGGGCCGGCCGCCGTTACGCCATCGTCGGCGTGTTCATCGCCGCCGCCATCCTGACCCCGCCCGATCCCATCAGCCAGCTGACCCTGGCGATCCCCATGTGCCTGCTCTACGAGATCGGCATCTGGTGCGTCTGGATCATCGAGCGCGGTCGCAAGAAGCGCGAGGCCGAGGAAAGCAAGGACGTCGTCGCGGTCTGACGAGAGCCGACCTCTCCCATGGGGGAGAGGGAGGGGCCCGCGCCGAAGGCGGGGGAGGGTGAGGGGGTAAAGCCTCGCCGATTTCTCGCGCCGGTCGCGCTTCGTTCCGCTGTTGTCCCTAACCCCTCACCCTCCCATGCTGCGCATGGGCCCCTCCCTCTCCCTCTGGGAGAGGTGTGTTCGTGAGCAAAAACGTTGGCGCCCTTGGCGACGCGCCTTAGAGAAGGGCGTTTCTTAACGACTTCCTGCCGAGCTCATTCCGATGCACGACATCAAGGCCATCCGCGAAAACACCGAAGCCTACGAAGCCGCCTGGTCGGCCAAGGGGCGCTCGGGCGCGGCGTCGGAAGCCGTCAAGCTCGACGCCCAGCTGCGTGCGGCCCAGACGGCCCTGCAGGAAGCCCAGGCCAAACGCAACGAAAGCTCCAAGCTGATCGGCATGGCCAAGGCCAAGAAGGACGAGGCCGAAGCCGCCCGCCTGATGGCCGAGGTCGAGACGTTGAAGGGCCGCATGGCCGAGGCCTCGGAAGAAGAGCACCTCGTCGGCGCCAAGCTGAAGGACCTGCTGGCCAGCCTGCCCAACATTCCCGCCGCCGAAGTGCCGCAAGGCGAGGACGAGGCGGGCAACGTCGAGCAGCGCCGCTGGGGCGACGCCTCCAAGCTGCCGGCCGGCCGGCTGAACGCGCCCAAGGATCACGTCGATCTGGGCGCGGCCCTGGGCGGCATGGACTTCGAGGCCGCCGCCCGCATGAGCGGCGCGCGCTTCGTCGTGCTCAAGAAGGAGATCGCCCGGCTCGAACGCGCCCTTGGCCAGTTCATGCTCGACCTGCAGACGGTCGAGCACGGCTACACCGAGGTGTCGCCGCCGGTGCTGGTCAAGGACGAGGCGCTGTTCGGCACGGGCCAACTGCCCAAGTTCGCCGAGGACCTGTTCCGCACCACCGGCGACCACTGGCTGATCCCCACCGCCGAGGTTTCGCTGACCAACCTGGTGCGCGAGCAGATCACCGGCGAGGAAGAGCTGCCGCTGCGCCTGACGGCCCTGACCTACTGCTTCCGCTCGGAGGCCGGGGCCTCGGGCCGCGACACGCGCGGCATGATCCGCCAGCACCAGTTCCAGAAGGTCGAGCTGGTCTCGATCACCACGCCCGACCAGTCCGAGGCCGAGCACGAGCGCATGGTCGAGTGCGCCGAGACGGTGCTGAAGAAGCTGGAGCTGCCCTTCCGCACCATGCTGCTGTGCAAGGGCGACATGGGCTTCGGCGCCCGCAAGACCTACGACCTGGAAGTCTGGCTGCCCAGCCAGGCGACCTATCGCGAGATCAGCTCGTGCTCGAACTGCGGCGACTTCCAGGCCCGCCGCATGGACGCCCGCTACAAGAAGGCCGGCGAGAAGGGCACGCACTACGTGCACACCCTCAACGGCTCGGGCCTGGCCGTCGGCCGCACCCTGGTGGCCGTGCTGGAGAACTACCAGGACGAGGCCGGCCGCATCGCGATCCCGGCCGTGCTGCAGCCCTACATGGGCGGCCTGACCCACATCGGGGGCGCTGCGTGAGGATCCTCCTCACCAACGACGACGGCATCCACGCGCCCGGGCTCCAGAGCCTGGAGCGCATCGCCGCAGCGCTGTCGGACGATGTCTGGGTGGTCGCGCCGGAGTACGAGCAGTCGGGCGCCAGCCGGGCCCTGACCCTGGCCGACCCGCTGCGGGTGCGGAAGATCGACGCGCGCCGCTTCGCCGTCGAGGGCACGCCCACCGACTGCGTGGCGCTGGCGTTCCAGGAACTGGTCGAGGGCGCGCGCCCCGACCTCGTCCTTTCCGGCGTCAATCGCGGCCAGAACCTGGCCGAGGACGTCACCCTGTCGGGCACCGTGGCCGGCGCCATCGAGGGCATGGTGCTGGGCGTTCCGGCCATCGCCCTGTCGCAGGCCATGACCTATTTCGCCGACGAGGTCGTCGCCCACTGGGAGACGGCCGAGCACTTCGCGCCGGGGATCATCCGCCGGCTGCTGGAAGTGGGCTGGCCGTCGGACGTGGTGATGAACGTCAACTTCCCGCCGATCCCGCCCGAGCGCGTCGATGCCGTGGAAGTGACCCGCCAAGGCTTCCGCGACTCGCACTTGCGGCGCATTGAAAAGCGGACCGACCTGCGCGGTCGCGACTACTATTGGACGGGCTTCACCGCCAAGCCGTCCAATCCCCCGGAGGGCACCGATCTGAAGGCCGTGTACGAAGGGCGCATCTCGGTGACGCCCCTGCATATCGACCTGACGCACAACGCCACCGTCGCCGCTCTCAAGGGCGTGCTGGGCGGAGCGCCGCCCAAGCTCGCCCCAAAGCCGGAGAGCAGCCAGGAGCCTGGCCTGTGATGGCGAGCGCCAAGCGCCCGGAAACGCCTGAAGCGCTGCTGAAGCGGCTGCTCGACGCCCTGCGCGCCCAGGGCGTGACCGATCCGGGCGTGCTGTCGGCGATCGAGAAGACCCCGCGCGACCTGTTCACCCCGGACCTCTTCAAGGAGCGGTCCTGGGAGGACTCGGCGCTGCCGATCGCCTGCGGCCAGACCATCAGCCAGCCGTTCATCGTCGGCCTGATGACCCAGGCCCTGACGGTCGAGCCGCGCTGCCGGGTGCTCGAGATCGGCACCGGCTCGGGCTACCAGACGGCGATCCTGTCCCGGGTGTCGCGTCTGGTCTACACGGTCGAGCGCTATCGCACCCTGATGAAGGAGGCCGAATCCCGCTTTTCGGCCTTGGGTCTGACCAACGTCATCACCAAGTTCGGGGACGGTTGGGAAGGCTGGCGCGAGCAGGCGCCTTTTGACCGTATTATGGTCACGGCTGCGGCGCAGGAAGAACCTAAGGAGCTCCTGGCCCAGCTCAAGCCCAACGGCGTGCTCGTCGCGCCCGTTGGTCGCGGGCCGGTGCAGAGCCTTCGCCGCTATGCCGGCGACGGGAAGGGGGGCTTCACGGTCGAGGCCCTGTGCGACGTGCGTTTCGTCCCGATCCTGGAAGGCGTCGCCCGCGAGTAGAGCGGGCCCGGCGTCCACAGGTTCGGCGACGCCGCGCGTGTTTGGTTAAGGTTTGATTCACCCTTGCGGCGGCGACTTGAAGGCTCCGCGGGGAAAGGAGAGGTCATGAGGCAGTTGTGGACGCAAGCGGCGGTGATCGCGCTGACGGCTGGAACCCTCGCGGCCTGCGAGACCACCGGCGCCCAGTATCCCACGCGCGCCGACGCCGGCGTCAGCCCGCCGCTCGTGCAGGCGCCGCCCGCCGCCCAGACCCCGCCGCCGCCTGCCCAGCCGCCTGAGGACGAGGCCCCGCCGGTGACCGCTCCGGTCGCCGCCGGCTCGGTCTCGAGCCAGCCGCTGGCGCCGGTTCCTTCCGACATTCCGCCACCGCCCCCGCCGCCGGCCGACAGCCGTCCGATCCCGGCGCCCGCGCCGCAGCAGCCGGCCATGCGCCCGGTCGTGGTGACGGTCACCGGCGGCAAGGTCGTCGACGTCAGCGGCGCCCCGCAGACCTACACCGTCCAGTCGGGCGACGGCCTCGACGCCATCGGCCGCAAGATGGGGATCTCGCGCGTCGAACTGGCCAAGCTGAACGACCTGGAAGAGCCCTACCGGCTGAAGCCGGGCCAGAAGCTGAAGGGCCCCTCGACCAAGGCCAAGGCCTATGTCGTCGAGAGCGGCGACACCCTCAGCGCCATCGCCCGCCGCTTCAGCGTCACCGCCGTCGCCCTGGCCGACGAGAACGACATGGCCAGCGGCGCCTCGATCCGCGCCGGCCAGAAGATCCGCCTGCCGGAAGGCTACAAGGACAAGGGGCCGGCCAAGACCACGGTGATGCAGCCGGTTCCCGGCGGCGCCTCGACCCTGGCCGGCGCCGCGCCCGCGCCGTCGCGTCCGGCGCCGACCGCCTCGGCCCCGCCGATCGGTTCGCGTCCCGCCGCGCCGCCGCCGCGTCCGGTGGTCGACGACGAGCCGGCCCCGGCCGCCACGACCACGACGACCGTCAGCATCGCCGGCAAGGTGATCGAAGTCGCCGGCAAGCCGAAGATCCACACGGTGAAGTCGGGCGACGCCATCGACTCGATCGCCCGCGAGCTGGGCACCACCCGCAAGGACCTGGTCGAGGACAACGACCTGAAGGCCCCGTACGTGATCCGCCCCGGCCAGAAGCTCAAGGGCCCGGCGACCACCGACAAGGCCTATGTGGCCGAAAGCGGCGACACCCTCGCCGGCATCGCCAAGCGCTTCAACGTCAGCGTCTCGGCCCTGGCCAAGGAAAACAACCTGCGCACCGGCGCGTCGGTGAAGAAGGGCCAGAAGGTCGTCCTGCCCGACGGTTACAAGGACCGTGGTGCGATCCGTACGACGGTGACCACGCCGGCTCCGCGTCCCTCGACTCCCGCGCCGACCACGACCGCCCAGACGCCGATCGGCGCCACGCCGGCGCCGTCGACCAGCGGCCTGCCGTCCAGCCCGCGCCCGTACACGCCGTCGGGGTCGTCCTCCAGCTATCCGCGTCCCAGCGCGCCGGTCTCGGCCCAGCCGATCACCCCGCCGCCGGCCCCGTCGCGTCCGATCATCGAGAGCAGCGCCCCGCCGACCGAAGCCGAGATCACGGCCGCCGGCCGCGGCCGCTTCGTCTGGCCGGTGCGCGGCGAGACGATCTCGGACTTCGGTCCCAAGGGCACGGGCCAGCGCAACGACGGCCTGAACATCCGCGCCGCCGCCGGCGCGTCGGTCAAGGCCGCCGCCTCGGGCGAGGTGGTCTATGCCGGCAACCAGGTTCCGGGCTTCGGCAACCTCGTGCTGGTCAAGCACGCCGACGGCTGGGTGACGGCCTACGCCCACCTGTCGACCACCGACGTCAAGATGCGCCAGCAGGTCGGCCAGGGCGAACAGCTCGGCACGGTCGGCCAGACGGGCGGCGTCAACGAGCCCCAGCTGCACTTCGAGGTCCGCTACGCGCCGACCCCGAAGGACAAGGCCAAGCCGATCGATCCGGGCCTGGTGCTTCCGCGCTAAGGCTTGGTTTCGCCGAACATGGAAAAGGCCTCCGGGATATCCCGGAGGCCTTTTTCTTTTGGCTCTAAAGCTCGTCATCCCGGCCGTAGCGCGCAGCGCGGAGAGCCGGGACCCAGGGGCCGCCGTGATGAGGCGGCGACCGCCGGGAGATGACCTACCTACCCAGTCCAGTCCCCCTGGGTCCCGGATAAGCCCTGCGGGCTTTCCGGGATGACGGAGGTGGGAAGGGCGGTGGCGAAGCCTACTTCACCACGCCGCAGGCGCTGCGCGCGCCGGCGCCGCCGATGGGCTGGCTGGTGTGGTCGTCGGGGCTGGCGTGGATGACGATCGCCGAGCCGTCAGCGTCGAGCAGGGCGGGACGGCCGCCGGCGCCCTTCAGCGAGACCAGCGGCGAGAACACCTCGGTCACGGCCGTGCCGTCGGCGGCGGCGTAGAGGTTGGGCAGGTCGCCGTTGTCGTTGCCGTTCGGGTTCAGCAGGCCATGGACCACGGTGGCGGTCGTGTGCACGTGGGCGCCGGCCGACTTGAAGTCGGGCGTTCCGCAGTCGCCCTTCTCGTGGAAGTGCAGGCCGTGCCAGCCGGGCGTCAGGCCCTTGGCCTCGATCTTCAGCAGTACGCCGTGCGGGGCCTCGGTGATCGTCCCTGTGCCGATCGTCTTGCCGTCGGCGCCCTTGATCTCGGCCGTGGCGGCGGCGGGCGCGTCGGCGGCGGAGGCCGTGGTGGCGGCCACGAGGCCGGCGGCGAGGAAAAGGGCGGTCAGACGCATGAACTGCTCCTGCATTCGTAAGGGACGCATGGGGCGGCGAAGGTGGCGCCGTCCGTGTCAGAATGCTAACTGTTTCCGACTGTTCCGTGTTCGATTCTGACGGCGAAAAATCCCCTTGAGCGACGATCAAAACACTCTGCCTCCCGAAGGGCCGCGCGGAGACATCGCCCCGATCAACATCGAGGACGAGCTGCGCCGCTCGTATCTCGACTACGCGATGAGCGTCATCGTCAGCCGCGCCCTTCCGGACGCGCGCGACGGCCTCAAGCCGGTGCACCGCCGGGTGCTGTTCTCGATGCACGAGCAGGGCCAGACGCCCGAGCGTCCGTACGTCAAGTCGGCCCGCGTCGTCGGTGACGTCATGGGTAAGTATCACCCGCACGGCGACGCCTCGATCTACTTCACCCTGGTGCGCATGACGCAGTCGTTCTCGATGGGCCTGGTGCTCATCGACGGCCAGGGCAACTTCGGTTCGGTCGACGGCGATATGCCCGCCGCCATGCGCTACACGGAATGCCGCATGGCCCCGCCGGCCATGTCGCTGCTGGCCGACCTCGACAAGGACACGGTCGACTTCGCCGACAACTACGACGGCAAGGAGCAGGAACCGACCGTCCTGCCGTCGCGGATCCCGAACCTGCTGGTCAACGGCGCGGGCGGCATCGCCGTCGGCATGGCCACCAACATCCCGCCGCACAACCTCGGCGAAGTGATCGACGCCTGCCTGCTGCTGATCGACGAGCCCGAGGTCACCACCGACCAGCTGCTCGACCTCGTGCCCGGCCCGGACTTCCCGACCGGCGGCGAGATCATCGGCCGCTCGCCGCCGCGCAACGCGCTGCTGACCGGCCGCGGCTCGGTCGTCATGCGCGGCGTGGCCAGCGTCGACGAGATCCGCACCGGCCGCGAAGCCATCATCATCACCGAGATCCCGTATCAGGTGAACAAGGCAAACCTCGTCGAGCACATCGCCGAACTGGTTCGCGACAAGAAGATCGAGGGCGTCGCCGACATCCGCGACGAGTCCAACCGCGACGGCATGCGCATCGTGGTCGAGCTCAAGCGCGACGCCTCGGGCGAGGTGATCCTCAACCAGCTCTACCGCTTCACGGCGCTGCAAAGCTCGTTCGGCGTCAACATGCTGGCCCTGAACCGCGGCCGTCCCGAGCAGATGGGCCTGCGCAAGCTGCTGGAAGTGTTCGTCGAGTTCCGCGAGGAAGTCGTCGTCCGCCGCACCAAGTTCGAGCTGGGCAAGGCCCGCGACCGCGGCCACGTCTTGGTCGGCCTGGCCATCGCCGTCGCCAACATCGACGAGTTCATCCACATCATCCGCTCGTCCAAGGACCCGGCCGAGGCCCGCGAGCGCCTGGTGGCCAAGGCCTGGCCGATGGGCGACATGCTGCCGCTGGTCGAGCTGATCGCCGACCCGCGCTCGGTGCTGGAAGACGGCGGCTTCATCCGCCTGACCGACGAGCAGGCCCGCGCGATCCTGGCCCTGACCCTGTCGCGCCTCACCGGTCTTGGCCGTGACGAGATCGGCAACGAGGCCGCTCTGCTGGCCGAAGCCATCCGTGGCTATCTCGAACTGCTCTCCGACCGCGCCAACATCATGGCCGTGGTCCGCGAGGAACTGGTCGAGGTGAAGGACAAGTTCGCCATCCCGCGCCGCTGCCAGATCGTCGACGGCGACGCCGACATGGAAGACGAGGACCTGATCGTCCGCGAGGACATGGTCATCACCGTCACCATGGGCGGCTACGTCAAGCGCACGCCGCTGGCCAACTACCGCACCCAGCACCGGGGCGGCAAAGGCAAGTCGGGCATGGCCACGAAGGACGAGGACGCCGTCACCCGCGTGTTCTCGGCCTCGACCCACGCGCCGCTGCTGTTCTTCACCTCGGGCGGCAAGGTCTACAAGATGAAGGTGTGGCGCCTGCCGCTGGGCGCCGCCAACTCGCGCGGCAAGGCGTTCGTGAACCTGCTGCCGATCGAGCCGGGCGAGACCATCACCTCGATCCTGACCCTGCCCGAGGACGAGGCCAGCTGGGACGGCCTGGACGTGATGTTCGCCACCCGCTCGGGCAGCGTGCGTCGCAACAAGCTGTCCGACTTCGTCGACGTCCGCCGCAACGGCAAGATCGCCATGAAGCTGGACGAAGGCGACGGCATCGTCGGCGTCGCCGTCTGCAACGGCGACCAGGACGTCCTGCTGACCACGGCGGCCGGCCGCTGCATCCGTTTCTCGGTCGACGAGGTGCGGGTGTTCGCCAGCCGCGACTCCACCGGCGTGCGCGGCGTGAAGCTGGCTTCGGGCGACACCGTCATCTCGATGGCCGTCCTGCGCAGCGTCGACGCCACCCCGGCCGAACGCGCCGCCTATCTCAAGCACCAGCGCGCCCTGCTGCGCGCCGCCAACGGCGAGGAGGGCGAGGACGCGGCCGCGCCGGCGGAAGACGGCGAAGAGGAGGCCGGCGAGGCCACCCTGACCGTCGAGCGTATCGCCGAGCTGGGCGCGGCCGAGGAGATCATCCTCACCGTGTCGTCCGAAGGTTACGGCAAGCGCACCAGCGCCTACGACTTCCGCCGCACCGGTCGCGGCGGCCAGGGCCTGGCGGCTCAGGATCTGTCCAAGCGCGGCGGCAAGCTGGTGGGCTCGTTCCCGGTCGACGAAAGCGACCAAATCCTGCTGGTGACGGACGCCGGTCAGCTGATACGGTGCCCCGTCTCGCAAATTCGTGTTGCGGCGCGGAATACTCAGGGCGTAACCGTCTTCCGCACGGCGGCCGACGAGCATGTCGTGAGCGTCGAGCGTCTGGCCGAGGCCGGCGGCGACGAAGCACAGGACGACGCAAGCGGGGCGGATGAGACCCCGTAAGTCAGAGGACGCAGGGGGTTTCATGCGTATCGGTCTCTATCCCGGGACGTTCGACCCGGTCACCAACGGCCACCTCGACATCATCGGTCGGGCGGTCAAGCTGGTCGACCATCTGGTCATCGGGGTAGCCGTCAACATCGGCAAGAACCCCCTGTTCTCGCTCGAAGAGCGGGTCGCCATGCTGCAGCGCGAGACGGCCCATCTGGGCGGCGCGGTGATCGAGGTCCGGCCGTTCGACAGCCTGCTGATCCACTTCGCCCGCGAAGTCGGCGCGCAGATGATCGTCCGCGGCCTGCGGGCCGTGGCCGACTTCGAGTACGAGTTCCAGATGACCGCGATGAACCAGCAGATGGACCGCGAGATCGAGACCGTCTTCCTGATGGCCGATCCGCGCCACCAGGCCATCGCCTCCAAGCTGGTCAAGGAAATCGCCACGCTCGACGGCGAGGTCGGCAAGTTCGTCAGCCCCGGCGTCGCCACCGATCTGGTGGCCAAGATCAAGTCGCGCTGATCGCGTGAACCTCCCCCGGAAGGGGAGGTTCGTTGAACCGCCGCCCACAAGTCGTCGAAATCATCGACGACGCTTGTGGTTCCGCTCCGCCCGTTCTACGCGGGGCGACGAGATCTGTTCGGGGAAATCCATGAAGTCTGCGTTCCGCGCTCTCGGCGTCGCCGCCCTGGCGCTCGTTTCGGCCTCGGCCGCCTCCGCCCAGGTTTCGGAGTGGCGTACGCCCGACCCGGAGAACGTCCTGGTCGTCGAGACCAACAAGGGCCGCATCGTCGCCGAGCTGGTCCCCGAGGCCGCCCCCGGCCACGTCGAGCGCGTGCGCGAACTGGCGCGGGCCGGCTTCTATGACGGCCTGACCTTCTTCCGCGTCATCGACAGCTTCATGGCCCAGACGGGCGATCCGAAGAACGACGGCACCGGCGGCTCGGACAAGCCCGACCTGACGGCCGAGTTCACCTTCCGCCGGGCCGGTTCGGGCGGTTCGTTCGCGCCGGTCGGCAAGGTGGGCTCGCTGGAGACCGGCTTCGTCGGACCGCTGGCCGTGACCAGTCAGTCGTCGATGCTGGCGGCCATGACCGCCGACGGCAAGGTGCAGGCCTGGGCCAACTTCTGCCCCGGCGTGCTGGGCATGGCCCGCGCCGGCGATCCCAACAGCGCCAACAGCCAGTTCTTCTTCATGCGCCAGCACTATCCGTCGCTGGAGAAGACCTACACGGGCTTTGGCCGCGTGCTCTCGGGCCTGGAAGTCGTGCGGGCCATCAAGACCGGCGAGCCGGTGGCCGATCCTCAGGACAAGATGCTCAGCGTCAAGGTGCTGGCCGACATCCCGGCCGACAAGCGCCCGACGGTGCAGGTGATGGACACCCGCAGCGCGGCCTTCGCCGAATACTTCAAGAAGAAGCAGGCCGAGCTTGGCGCCGGCTACAACATCTGCGACGTGGAAGTGCCCGCGAAGGTCAGCAAGTAAGCCGAGGTCGACTGAATGCGCCTGCCGATCGTCTCCGCCGTCGCTCTTCTGGCCGCCGCGGCGGTCGTTCCGGCGGCGCAGGCCGCGCCCAAGGCCAAGCGGGCCAAGGCCGCCACGGTCGCGGCGCCGGCCGGTCCGCGCGAGTCCGACTGGCGCACGCCCGCGCCGGACACGGTGATGGTCATCGACAGCACCAAGGGCCGCATTCTCGTCGAGCTGATCCCCGAGGTCGCCCCCGCCCACGTGGCGCGCCTGCAGGAGCTGACCCGCGAAGGGGTCTACGACCGCCGCACCTTCTTCCGAGTCATCGACCGCTTCATGGCCCAGACCGGCGACCCTGAGGACACCGGGCAGGGGGCTTCGAACAAGCCCAACCTGAAGGCCGAGTTCACCTTCCGCCGCGACCAGGCCCTGCCGTTCGTGGTCGCCGCCTCGCCGACCGGCGCCGAGGTCGGCCTTCTGAAGTCGCTGCCCGTGGTCAGCCAGGCCCTGAGCTGGACCAGCATGACCAGCGACAAGAAGGTCGCCGCCTGGGGGACCTACTGCCCGGGCGTGCTGGGCATGGCCCGCGACGACGCGCCCGACAGCGCCAACAGCCAGTTCTTTCTTATGCGCCAGCCCTATCCGTCGCTGGACAAGCGCTACACCGCCTTTGGCCGAGTGATCTCGGGCCTCGAGGTCGTGCGGGCCATCAAGACCGGCGAGCCGGTGCCCGATCCGCAGGACGAGATGACCAAGGTGCGCCTGCTGTCGGACATCCCCGAGGCCGAGCGCCCGAAGGTGCGGGTGATCGACCCGAGCAGCCCGTGGTTCCGCGACCAGATCGCCGCCGTTCGTCGGGCCAAGGGCGCGGATTTCTCGGTCTGCGACCTGGATGTTCCCGTCAGCGTTCAGTGACGGCGGTTCACAGCCGCTTTGCGGCGGGCTAAAGAGCCCAGACTCGATTTTTCCGGCGGGCTCGTCCCGCCAAACCCCGTACCGAAGGGACGACCATGTCGGCTGACCTCGAAAACACCCTGATCCTGACGCTCGAGACCGGCCCGGTCACGATCAAGCTGCGTCCCGACCTGGCTCCGGGCCACGTCGAGCGGATCAAGGAACTGGTCCGCGAAGGCTTCTACGACGGCGTCGTCTTCCACCGCGTGATCCCGGGCTTCATGGCCCAGGGCGGCGACCCGACCGGCACCGGCCGCGGCGGCTCGTCGAAGCCCGACCTGAAGGCCGAGTTCTCGGCCGAGCCGCACGTCCGCGGCGTCTGCTCGATGGCCCGCACGCCCGATCCGAACTCGGCCAACAGCCAGTTCTTCATCGTCTTCGACGACGCCACCTTCCTGGACAAGCAGTACACTGTCTGGGGCCAGGTGACCGAAGGCATGGAAAACGTCGACAGCCTGCCCAAGGGCGAGCCGCCCCGCGCGCCGGGCAAGATCGTCAGCGCCAAGATCGCCGCCGACGCTTAAAGTCCAAGAAGGGCCCCTTCGGAAACGGAGGGGCCCTTTTTCTTTCGGAGGCGGCATGAGCGCCTATCCGCACCCGCCGCGCGCGGCCTATCGGGAGCCGCATCGGCGCTATCACACGCTGGCGCACATCGAGGACTGCCTGGCCAGGCTGGCGGCGACGCCGGGTCTCGGCGATCATGAGCGCGGCCTGCTGGAGCAGGCGATCTGGTGGCATGACGCGGTCTACGACCCCCTCCGGCCCGACAACGAGGCCAGGAGCGCAGACCTGGCCCGCGAGGCCATGGCGGCCACCGGCGTGGCCGAGGCCGACATCGCCGAGATCGAGCGGCTGATCCTGCTGACCAACGGCCACACGGTCGAGCCGGGCGACCGGCTCGGCGCGCTGATGGTCTCGATCGACCTGTCGATCCTGGGCGCGGAGCCGCAGGCCTACGCCGCCTATGCCCGGGCGATCCGCGAGGAGTACGCGGCCGTGCCCGAGGATATCTATCGCGCCGGCCGGGCCCGGGTGCTTCAGACCTTCCTGGCGGCGACGGTGCTGTTTCCCGATCCGGCCTTGGCGCAGGTGCTGGACGCGTCCGCCCGCCGCAACCTCGCCGCCGAGATCGCAGAGCTCACTCGCGCCGGAGCGTGATCACCACGGGCCGGTGGTCCGAGCCCAGGTGCGGGCCGCGCTTGACCGAGACCGTCTTCCACTGCCTGCCGGCATAGAGGTGGTCGATCGGCATGAACGGGAAGGGGGCCTTGAGCAGGCGCGTGAACGAGCCCGAGGGCCAGGAGGGCAGGGCCAGGGTCCGGCGCTCGAGGCCAAAGCGCTTGTCCTGGCGGCGCAGGCTCCACGACCAGGGCGTAGAGTTGAAGTCGCCGGCGACGATCATCGCCTTCTTGTCGAAGCCGCCGAGCATCTCGGCCAGGCGCCGGCTCTGGGCCTGCTGCGCGCCGGCCGGGATCGGCCAGACGTAGTGGGTGGCCACCACCGTGAACGGCCCCTTGGGGTCGGCCAGGGTGGCCCAGGCCACCGACAGCGGCCGTTCGCGGTCGTAGACGCCGCCGCGGGCGATCATCTTCTTCTTGCTGAAGATCCAGGTGTCGCAGGGGCGGGTGTTGCCGACGCACGAGACGACGAACGGATAGAGCCGGCGCAGCGGGCCGATCAGCGGCCAGGCGCTGCCGCCGCCTTCCTCGACGAACAGCACGTCGGGATCCTCGGCCAGCACCCAGTCCAGAGCCTCTTTCGGGTCGTCGTTCGAGGCCCAGACGTTGAACTGCATGACCTTCAGCGTGGCGGGGCCGGGATCGAGCTTGCGGGTCTGGGCCGCGATCAGTTCGGGAGCCATCAGGCCGCCGTGGGCCAGCACCGCCAGCGCGCCCATGACGACCAGCGCCCAGCGCTCGCTGTGTCGCGAGACCAGGGCTGCGAGCAGCGCGCCGGCCAGGCCCAGGACCAGCCAGATCGGCGCGAAGTGATTGGCCACGTCCAGGCGGTCGCTGAACGCCCCGCCAAGGCCCGCCAGGCCCAGAGCCAGCGCCAGCAGGACCAGGGCCAGAGCCGTGCCGCGGCAGAACAGTCGAGCAAGGTGCAGGATCAGTTGCATGGCTTCGCCCTTAGCACGAGCCGGCGACGGTCGTGTAAGCCGCCGTGCGTTTCTTGGGCCTCGGCGGGGCGGTTGCGCAGCCGCACGGCGCCCGTGCGGCCGCGCCGCGCCTTGACCTTCGGGCCTCGTCGTGGCCTTGAAGCCGGCCCATGCGCCTTTCCGACTTCGACTTCGACCTTCCCGACGACAGCATCGCCCTGCGCCCGGCCGAGCCGCGCGACAGCGCGCGCTTTCTCGTCGTGCGCCCGGGGCAGGCCCTCGAGGACCGCATCGTCCGCGACCTGCCCGATTTCCTGCGTCCCGGCGACGCCCTGGTGTTCAACGACACCCGGGTGATCCCCGCCCGCCTGTCGGGCCTGCGCGAGGGGCGCACGACCGGCGGCGCCGACGGCACGCCGGTGGCGGTCGAGGCGACCCTGCACCGCCGGATCGCGCCGAACCGCTGGAGCGCCTTCATGCGTCCGGGCAAGCGGCTGAAGGTCGGCGACCGCGTCGCCTTCGCCGCCATAAGCTCCACGCCCTGCGAGGCCGAGCGCCTGGACGCCACGGTGGTCGAGAAACACGAAGGCGGCGAGGTGGTGCTGGCCTTCGATCTGTCCGGCCCCGACCTCGACATCGGCATCGCCCGGCACGGCATGATGCCGCTGCCGCCCTACATCGCCGCCAAGCGGGCCGAGGACGACCGCGACCGCGCCGACTACCAGACCGTCTATGCCCGCGAGGACGGCTCGGTGGCCGCGCCGACGGCGGGCCTGCACTTCACGCCGGACCTGCTCGAAGCGCTGAAGGCCAAGGGCGTTTCGCTGCACTTCGTGACCCTGCACGTGGGCGCGGGCACCTTCCTGCCGGTGAAGACCGACGAGGTTTCCGAGCACAAGATGCACGCCGAGTTCGGCGAGGTGAGCGAAGAGACCGCCGACGCCCTGAACGCGGTGCACGCCGCCGGCGGCCGCATCGTCTGCGTCGGCACCACCAGCCTTCGCCTGATCGAGAGCGCGACGGGCGAGGACGGCGTCGTTCGACCGTTCGCCGACGAGACGGCGATCTTCATCACGCCGGGCTACCGCTTCCGCGCGGTCGACGTGCTGATGACCAATTTCCACCTGCCCAAGTCGACCCTGTTCATGCTGGTCAGCGCCTTCGCCGGTCGGGCGAAGATGCGCGAGGCCTACGAGCACGCCATATCGACGGGCTACCGCTTCTATTCCTATGGCGACGGCTCGCTGCTGTTCCGCGCCGATCCCGAGACCGAGACCGTCTAGATGGCCGCTTTCCCCTTCGAGATCCAAGCCACGGACGGCAAGGCCCGCACGGGCGTGCTGAAGACCCCGCGCGGCGACATCCGCACCCCGGCCTTCATGCCGGTGGGCACGGCCGCGACGGTCAAGGCCCTGACGGTCGACCAGGTCAAGGACACCGGCGCCGACATCATCCTGGGCAACACCTATCACCTGATGCTGCGGCCGACCGCCGAGCGGGTGAAGCGTCTGGGCGGGCTGCACAAGTTCATGCGCTGGGACAAGCCGATCCTGACCGACAGCGGCGGCTTCCAGGTGATGAGCCTGTCGGGGATCAGCAAGGTCACCGAAGAGGCCGTGACCTTCGCCAGCCACATCGACGGGACCAAGCACGTGCTTTCCCCCGAGCGGTCGATGGAGATCCAGGCCGATCTGCTGGGCAGCGACATCGTCATGCAGCTGGACGAGTGCGTGGCCTGGCCGGCGGAGGAGAAGCGGGCGCGCGAGGGCATGGAGCTTTCGGCGCGCTGGGGCCTGCGCTCCAAGACCGCCTTCGGCGCGCGTGACACGCAGGCGCTGTTCGGCATCCAGCAGGGCTCGACCTTCGAGAACCTGCGCCGGGAATCGTCCGAGCGCCTGCAGGAGATCGGCTTCGACGGCTACGCCATCGGCGGCCTGGCGGTGGGCGAGGGCCACGAGGCCATGTGCGAGGTGCTGGACTACGCGCCGGGCCTGCTGCCGGCCGATCGCCCGCGCTACCTGATGGGCGTGGGCAAGCCGATCGACCTGGTGGAAGCGGTCTATCGCGGCGTCGACATGTTCGACTGCGTGCTGCCCACGCGTTCGGGCCGTCACGGCCAGGCCTGGACCTGGGACGGGGCGATCAACATCAAGAACGCCCGCTTCGCCGAGGACGAGAGCCCGCTGGATCCGACCAGCGACTGCCCGGCCAGCCGCGACTATTCCAAGGCCTATCTGCGCCACCTGTTCAAGGCCGAGGAGATCCTCGGGCAGGTGCTGCTGTCGTGGCACAACATCGCCTTCTTCCAGGCCCTGACGGCGGCCATGCGGGACGCGATCGCGCAAGGGCGGTTCGAGCAGTTTCGGCGGGATTTCGCGGCGAGGCAAAAGGGCGGGTGAGGGGCGACGGCTCCTCCCTGTGGGGGAGGGGATCGCGTCGCGATCTGTGGGGGGGGGTGACCTTCCGACGTCCCGGCCCTCTGGGCCACGTCCCCCAGAGGGGGAGGATCTATTGGCGCTCAAGATGCTCCCCCTGAAGGGGGAGCTGTCGCGGAGCGACTGAGGGGGAAGTTGCTTCGGCGTCGGGGGCTGCACTGATCTCATCAGTCACTTCCCCCTCCGGCCCTTCGGGCCACCTCCCCCTTCAGGGGGAGGATCTTTGGATACGGGCTCGCACCCTCACGCGGCTAGCCGCTGAGCTGATGGAGAGGGCGCGGGGCGTCCGGGCTTCGCCCGGATGTGTTTGTTTCAAGTACCGTTTCGACGAAGCTTAGACGCCCCGCGCGATCGTTATTCCTCAGGCCGGGGCGCGCAGGCCTCTTCCGCCTTGTGCCCCTTCCCCACGCAGAGCTCCCCGTTTCTTGACGGCCAGGAGTGCGTGCTAGGCGCGGACCCTTGGGCGGGCGGCGGTTCAACCGACGAACCAACCGATGGATGGGTTTACGTCCCCCATCCTCATTTAAGCCTTCAGGCCCGGCTCACGCCGCGCCTTCAGCCCCGCTCGATCGCATCCGCGTCGCACGCTTCGGGCCGGATCCTTGCGCCCTCTCCCTGCGACGGGATGCAGTGATTATGCGGGCGGTCTGGATCCGTCTGATCCAGCAGCGTGAGAAAGTTGCAAGGTGCTGATCGTGTTCGGGTCTTTTCGCTGAACGCAGAGGATGGACGGGCCTGGATCCCCGTCGGCCTTCTTCTCCCTTCCCCCTTGATGGGTAAGGGCCGGGTTGGGGGTGGCTGCGGCGGTCGGTCCTGATGCGGCGGTGGAGGCGGAACGGCCGCGTCACCCCCATCCCAACCCTTCCCCCATCGAGGGGGAAGGGCTTTGGCCGGCATCTCGGAAGCTGAAAACGGCCCCCCTCCGTCGCCTTCCCCCAAGGGGGACCTCCACGCCAACAAAAAGGCCGCCTGGATCGCTCCAGGCGGCCTTTCCGTCTTCAGGAGCCTAGAGGGCTCAGAAGGTCCAGCGGATGCCGGTCGACAGCACCGCGGCGTGGCCGGTGGCCTCGCCGCGCAGGTTCAGGACCGAGCTGGTGGCCGTGGTGTCGGTGCGGTGGATCTCGGAATCGTCGAACGAGATGTAGGTCGCGGCGATGTCGAGGTTCAGGTTCGGCTTGGCGGCCCAGGTGGCGCCGACGGCGTAGAGCATGCGGTCGCCGTCCGGCACGCGGGCGGTGCGGGCGTCGTCCGGGGTCGGGGTCGGGTCCTTCTGGACGCCGCCGCGCAGGGTCAGGCGCGGGGTCAGCTGGTGATCGACGCCGAGGGCGATCGTGGTGATGTCCTTGTAGTCCTGCTCGCTGACCGAACCGCCGCCGGCGAAGCTGACGCGGATGGCGTCGAACTCGCTCCAGCCGACGCGGGCGACCTGGGCGTTCAGGGTGGTCTTGGGAGTCACGGCCCAGCGGGCGCCGACGGTGGCCATCCACGGAGTGGTGATGGTGGCCTCACCGCCGATGGTGCGGTTGGCCGCGGTCGGCAGCGGGGCCAGGATGCCCGAGACCGCCACGTCGCCCTTCAGGGTGTGCTCGGTCTTCGAACGGTAGCTGGCGCCGAAGGTCAGGGCCGGGGTGGCGTGGAACTGGGCGCCCACGGTCCAGCCGTAGCCCCAGCCGTCGCCGGTCAGTTCCTGGCGGCCGTCGGCCTGCAGCGGCGAGGCGTTCGGCAGGGCGTTGGTCAGCTCGGCGTCGGCGTAGACGCCGCTGATGCCCACGCCCAGGTCGAGCTTGTCGTTGACGCGGTAGGCCAGGGTGGCCTGCAGGTCGGCCGTGGTCAGGCGCGACTTCAGGGCGTCGTAGCGAGCCCAGCTGTTGGCCTCGTACTCGGTGGTGAAGTTGTAGGGGGCGGCCATCGAGACGCCGAGAACGATCTTGTCGTTCAGGCGCCAGGCGCCGGCGAAGTTCGGCACCACGCCGTCGTTGATGACGTCGGTGGCCGTGCCCACGCCGCCCACGCCGGTGGTGACCGGAACCGGACGGGTGATGGTGGAGCCCTTGTCGGTGACCTTCGAGTTCACCAGCACGGCGTGCAGGCCGCCATAGACTTCGGCGTGCTCGACGCCGGCGATGGCGGCGGGGTTCCACCACAGGCTGGCGGCGCCGCTGTCGGCGACTTCGCCCGAATAGGCGCGACCGGCGCCGCGGGCGGATTGTTCCTGCAGGTAGAAGCCCGAAGCGGAGGCTTGCGAGGCGGCGGCGAGGGCGGCGAGGGCCGCGCCGGCGGCGAGGACTTTACGCGAGAGAGCCATGTGACTGACAGACCTTCTTGGGGAGGTTAGGTCCAACCAACACCTTGCGATGCTGGAGGTTGCCGCCGGCTCTAACGCATCTTTTCAAAAACCGTTGCTATTTATTCGCGCAACGGTGAATTTTGTTCTCGGCGTCAAAGAAAACGTGCCTTTTTGGCCTCTATTCATTCGTCGTTATGTCAAAACAAGAGCTTTCCCTTAGGTAAAGACTTGTATTCGCCGCAATTCCCACAGGTCGAGGTTTTTGTAATTTACGTCAAATGTGGCGATCGTGGGCGCGGTTGTTCCGGCGCCCACGACCTGAACGTCAGCCGCCGGCCAGCTTGCGGAAGAACTTCTGACCCTGTTCGCCGCCGTTGAAATAGGCCTGCTGGCCCGGCTCGGCGGTAATCTTTTCCCAGCTGTCGCGGACTTCTTCGGCCGACAGGCCGCCTTCGCCCAGATAGACGCCCTCGGTCTCGAAGATGCGGGCCAGGGCGAAGACGCCGGCGCCGGCGGTGAGGATCGCGCCGGTGGGGGCGTCTTCCGACACCAGGTAGACGACGCCGGGGGTGACGTATTCCGGGTTCAGCTTGGCCAGGATCTCGGGCGGCATCAGGCCCTCGGTCATGCGGGTGGCCGCGACCGGGCTGATGGCGTTGATCTTGACGTTGTTCTTGGCGCCTTCGAGCTTCAGCGTGTTCATCAGGCCCAGCACCGCCATCTTGGCCGCGCCGTAGTTGGACTGGCCGAAGTTGCCGTACATGCCCGAGGACGAGGTGGTGACGACGATGCGGCCGTAGTTCTGGGCCTTCATGATGTCCCACACGGCCTTGATCGGCTTGAAGGTGCCGAAGACGTGGACCTGCATGACCGCCTCGAAGTCGGCCAGCTCCATCTTGCTCAGGGTCTTGTCGCGCAGGATGCCGGCGTTGGCGACGAGGATGTCGATGCGGCCCCAGGTGTCGATGGTGGTCTTGACGAGGTCGGCGACGCCGGCGTCGTCGGTGACCGAGGCGCCGTGGGCGATGGCCTGGCCGCCGAAGGCCTCGATCTCGGCCACAACGGCCTTGGCGGCGTCGGACGAGCCGCCCGAGCCGTCGACGCTGCCGCCCAGGTCGTTGACCACAACCTTGGCGCCGCGACGGGCCAGTTCCAGGGCGTGCTGGCGGCCGAGCCCGCCGCCCGCGCCCGTGACGATGGCCACCTGACCGTCGAAGCGAATGTCGTCCGCCATGCCTAGAGTCTCCCTCAAACGCGTGTTTGGTTTGCCGCGTTTGTGCGACCGCGAGGGAGGGAGGTCAAGGGTGGTGGAGAGTGAGCCCGAAGGCTTTGAAGCCTCCTTCGCAGCTTTCCTGGGCCTTGTGCCCAGGATCCATGCCTCAGCCTGCTTAGGCCTCTCGAGCGTGGCCGCTGTCTGAGCTGTCGCCGCCATGGGCCCTCGCCACAAGGGCGAGGGAGGCGGGTTAAAGTGGAAGAGCGATCAGGTCTTGGCGCGATCAGCTCTTGGGCGGATCGGCGGCCTGCGGACCGGCGCGCTTGGCGCCGGCGACCTGGCCGGGCTTCATGAACTTCACCAGCACGCGCTGGCCGATCAGGAAGGGCGTGCCGTCGGCGCTGACCACCACCTCGACCACGCGGGCGTCGGTGCGCTCGGACGGATCGTCCGACTGCAGCTTGCGGGCCCCGAACACGGCGGCGCGGCGCAGGACCTTGCCGGTGTAGGTCTTCTTCTGGTCGGCCTCGGGGATGATCTCGACCGACTGGCCGATCGCGACGAACGGAATGGCCGACTCGCTGATCTCGGCCCGGACGATGCGGGCCGTGGACGGCTCGAGGTCGAACATCGAGGTGACGTTCAGGGTCGAGGCGCCCGAGCCGGGGTTGGCGTAGCGGCGGGCGATGCGGCCGTCGGCCGGGGCGCGGATGACCGTCAGTTCCTGGTTGAACCGCGCCTGGTTCAGCTGGGCGGCGAAGGTGGCGACCAGGGCGCGCTGGGCGTCGAGTTCGGCGTCGGCGCCGGCGATGGCGTCGCGGGCCTGGTCGAGGCGCTGGCCGGCCACGAAGTTCGAGGCGGTCAGGCCCTGCAGGCGGGCGTACTCGCGCTGGGCCGTGGTCTTGCGCACCTCGAGCACCCGAATCTGGGCCCTGGCCTGAGCGAGGTTGGCCGAAGCGGTTTCGGCGGCCAGGCGCGCGTCGTCGTCCTCCTGCTTGGCCAGGGGCTGGCCCTTGTGGACCATGTCGCCTTCCTGGACGAAGACCTCGCTGACGATGCCCTGGCGACGGGCGGCGACCGAGATCATGCCGCCCTCGACGTCGGCCTTGCCGTCGGCGACGGCGCCGTACGGGGTGGCGGGCGTGGCGGCGGCGACCTTGGCGGCCTCGACCTTCTTGGCCTTGGCCTGGCTCTGCATCCAGAAACCGCCGCCAAGGATGGCGAGGGCGCCGACGGAGATCAGCCAGAAACGACGGCGACGAAACAGGGCGGGCATCTCAGGCTCCGATGAGAGGGCGGCCGGCCGCGGCGGGCGCGGGCGGCGAGGTGACGCGGCGATCGTCGAGGATGCGGCCGTCCTCGATGTGGATGACGCGGTCGGCGAAGGCTTCCATGCGATGGTCGTGGGTCACGCAGACCACGGCCGCGCCGTGCTCCTTGGCCGCACGCTGCAGGAGGCCGGTGACGATCTGGCCGTTCTCGCCGTCGAGGGCCGAGGTCGGCTCGTCGGCGAACAGCAGGCGGGGCTGCTTGGCCAGCGCGCGGGCGATGGCCACGCGCTGTTTCTCGCCGCCCGAAAGCTCGGACGGGCGCTGGTTGACGCGATGGCTGAGGCCGACCTCGTCGAGCGACGTCATCGCCATGCGCCTGGCCTCGGCGACGTCGTAGCCCTGGTACTTCAGCACGGTGGTGACCTGCTGCAGGGCGGTGAGGGCGGGGAACAGGTTGAAGCCCTGGAAGATGAAGCCGCAGTTGTCGAGGCGGAACTTGTCGATCCGGCCCGAAGGCAGCGACCACAGGTCCTGGTCCATGGCGTTGACCCGGCCCTCGTCGGGGCGCAGCAGGCCCGACAGGCAGGCCACCAGGGTCGACTTGCCCGATCCCGACGGGCCCATGACCATGGTCACGTCGCCGTGCAGGGCGTCGAAGTCGACCGACTTGAGCACCTCGATATAGGTGCGGCCGGTCTTGAAGCGCTTGACCAGGCCCTTGGCGACGATCGCCGTCTTGCCCGGAACGAGGTGAGGGGATTGGCTCATCGCAGCAGATCCGCCGGTTGGCTCTTCTTCAGTATGCCCAGGGCCAGCAGGCCCGAGACGACGGCGATCAGCATCAGGAACCCGGCCGAAGCCAGCACCATCGGGATCGGGAAGCTCATCGGCAGGCCGTTCATCTTGGCCAGCTGCGATACCGCGCCGACCAGCACGGCGGTGGCCGCCAGGCCCGCGACGCCGGTCCAGAAGCCCAGCTCGATGACGATCATCCGCAGCGAGCCCATCGACACGCCGAGCGCCCGCAGGGAGGCGAACTCCTTGATGTTGGCCAGGATCGCGCCGCGCAGGGTCTGGGAGGTGATGCCCACGCCGATCAGCAGGCCCAGGAACACCGAGAAGCCCAGCATGATGCCGATGAAGCTCTCCTTCATCATCGCGCCGTCGTTGGCCTCGGACAGCTCGGCCCGGGTCCAGGCGCGGTAGGCCTTGTCGGACGTGGCGTTCAGCTGGTCGCGGACGATCTCGGCGCGGGCCGGGTCCTTGATGCGCACCATCAGCGGGCCGACGCGGCTGCCGGTCGAGGCCTGGCCCAGCAGGCGCAGGGTGTCGCGCGAGACCACGACGGTCGGCTGCATCATGTTCGGATAGCCGTCGAGGATGTAGCGGATGTAGACGGTCTTGCCGTTGATGCTGGCGCGGTCGCCCAGCTTCTGGATGCCCAGCTTGGCCATCCCCGTACGGTCGATCGCGACGGCGTAGGGCTCGAGAAGCGCCACGCGGATGTTCTCGTTGTAGTCGCGCGGCCAGGTCACCGCGTCGCTGCGGGTGTCGACCGCCGAGGTCTGGATCCACTCGCGCACGCGCTTCTTGCCGGGCGGGGGATCGTTGCTCCACATGCCGCCGCCGCCGTCGAGGTCGGCGACCTCGACCACCTCGGGGTGCATGTACATCTGGGCCATGACCCGGCGGGGCAGGCCGTTGCCGCCGTTCATCAGGCTCTCGGCCTTGGGGCCCAGCACCATGATGTCGGCCGGCGAGCGGTCGATGGTGGCGGTGAACGCCTTGCCGATGCCGGTGAACATGCCGACCTGGGCGAGCACCAGAAGGCCCGAGAACGCCAGGGCGATGATCGCCGCCAGATATCGCCGCCATTCGTACAACAGTGTGGCCAACGCCAGCGACATGCCGACACGCTCCCCCAATCAACGGTTGCACAAGAACAGCGTGGACCCGCTTAGGCCAAGTTAAATCGGGGTAAGAAGGAACTCTTCGACAGAATGTGATCGGGGCGCACGTTTCTTGCGTCGAGCAGCCGACCGACGAAACAAGGATGGCGAAACAGGGGTGGCTCTGGCCGCGAGGCTTGGCTATGGCTGTTACATTGTACGCCACGACGGCGTTGCGCCGTGCAAGGACGACTCATGAAGACTTTGACGCTGGCCGCCTCGGCCCTGGTTCTCTCGTTCGCCGCCGCCGGAGCGGCCCAGGCCGACGAAGGCATGTGGACCTTCGACAACTTCCCCTCGGCCAAGGTCAAGAAGACCTACGGCGTCGACATCGACCAGAAGTGGCTCGACACGGTGCGCGCCTCGGCCGTGCGCCTGACGACGGGCTGCTCGGCCTCGGTGGTCTCCAAGCAGGGCCTGGTGCTGACCAACAACCACTGCGTGGCCGACTGCACCCAGGCGCTGTCGAGCGAGGGCAAGGACTACGTCAAGGACGGCTTCCTGACCGGCGCGCGCGAAGAGGAACTGAAGTGCGCGGGCATGCAGGCCGAGGTGCTGCTGTCCATCACCGACGTCACCGACCAGGTGAAGGCCGCGGGGGCGGGCAAGACCGGCCAGGACTTCGTCAAGGCGCGCGACGCCGCCTTCGCCACCGCCGAACTGGCCGCCTGCGGCCAGGACAAGACCCTGCGCTGCCAGACCATCAGCTTCTACCGCGGCGGCCAGTACAAGGTGTACAAGTACCGCCGCTACGCCGACGTGCGCCTGGTGTTCGCGCCGGAATACGCCACGGCCTTCTTCGGCGGCGACCCGGACAACTTCAACTTCCCGCGCTTCAACCTCGATAGCGCCTTCCTGCGCCTTTACGAGGACGGCAAGCCGGCCAACACGCCCAATCACCTGACCTGGCGCGCAACCGCCCCGGTCGAGGGCGAGCCGACCTTCGTGGCCGGCAACCCGGGCACCACCCAGCGCCAGCTGACCGTCTCGCAGCTGGAGACCAACCGCGACCTGATCATCCCGATCGGCCAGCTGCAGCGCTCGGAAATGCGCGGTCGACTGATCCAGTTCGGCGAGCAGTCCGAAGAGAACAAGCGCATCGCCAACCAGCCGCTGGCCGGCGTCGAGAACAGCTACAAGGTGTTCTTCGGCCAGCAGTTCGTGCTGAACGACAAGAAGTTCATGGACGCCAAGCGCGCGGCCGAGACCGACCTGAAGACCAAGGTCGCCGCCGACCCGAAGCTTTCCGCCGAGATCGGCGATCCGTGGGGCGAGATCGACAGGGCTCAAGCGGCGCTGGCCGACCAGTTCGTGCCGATGCGCCAGCTGGAGACCGCCGCCGGCGGCGGTTCGGACCTCTACGGCTACGCCCGCACCCTGGTGCGCGGCGCCCAGGAGCGCGCCAAGCCCTCGGCCGAGCGCCTGCCCGAATATGGCGACACCCGCCTGGCCCTGGCCGAAAAGCGCCTGCTGGACGTGCGTCCGGTCGATGCGCCGCTGGAGCGGATGTATCTTGAGCACTGGCTGCTGAAGACCCGCGAGTACCTGACCGCCGACGCCCCGGCCGTGAAGCTGCTGCTGGGCAAGGAAAGCCCCGAGGGCCTGTCGCAGCGTCTGGTCGCCGGCAGCAAGCTGGCCGACCCGGCCGTGCGCAAGGCGCTTTGGGACGGGGGGCTGGCCGCCGTCCAGGCCTCGGACGATCCGATGATCCAGTTCGTGCTGAAGACCGAAGGCGCGGGCCGCGAGGTGCGCAAGGCCTATGAGGCCAGCGTCACCGCTCCGACCGACGCCGCGGCCGAGCGCATCGCCAAGGCCCGCTTCGCGGTGCTGGGCGACAGCGTCTATCCCGACGCCACCTTCTCGCTGCGCCTGTCGTACGGCAAGGTGGCCGGCTGGACCCATCGCGGCCGCACGATCACCCCGTTCACCGACTTCGCCGGCTTCTACGACCGGGTCACCGGCGCCGAGCCCTTCGAGGCCGCCCCGCGCTGGATCGCCGCCAAGGACAAGCTGAACCCGAAGACGGTCTACGACTACGTCACCACCAACGACATCATCGGCGGCAATTCCGGCTCGCCCGTGATCGACGCCAAGGGCCGGGTGATCGGCGCGGCCTTCGACGGCAACATCCACTCGCTGGGCGGCGCCTTCGGCTACGACGGCTCGATCAACCGCACCGTGGTGGTCTCGACGGCGGCGATCACTGAGGCCCTGACCAAGGTCTACGGCCGCGATGCGCTGGTGAAGGAACTGGCCGGGAAGTGATGCTGATGCCCCTCCTTTGAGGGGGCGGATCTCGAACGACGCCGCGACAGCCGCCAGCTGTCGCGGCGTTTTTCGTTTGCGGGGGGAGAGACCCCCCTTCCGTAAAATCCCCGCGAAAGCGGGGACCCAGGTGTTTTATCGTCGAGCGCGCGGGTGGCAGAAAAAGCCTGGGTCCCCGCTTTCGCGGGGATTTTACGGGGAAGGGAGACGAGGATAGCTGGGCTCCATTTCGGCGCCGTAACCTCTCGAAATATGGAATGTTTTTCGCTGGTCCCGGAGCGCGCCCAGGGCAAGGGCGCGCGTAACGCCCGCGCCATAGCGCGCATCACCGGTTCCAGGAGGCATCGCCTTGAGCGTTTCCAGCCTGAGCAGCACGTCGATCATGCAGCAGTTGCTGCAGTCGATGCGCGGCTCCTCGACGACGTCGGCGGCCAGCGCCGCGTCGTCCTCCAGCGGCGCGTCCGCTGGGCAACAAATGCAGGTCGGCAGCGGCGGACCGCCGCCGCCCCCGCCGCCGCCCATGAGCCCGCAGGGCTCGAGCAGCGACAATTTCAGCCCTGAAACGCTGGGCTCGCTGCTTTCCATGCAGGAAGGCGGCATGGGCCAGATGGCTGGCGGGCAGGGGATCTTCGAGAGCCTCGACACCGACGCGGACGGCGCCCTGTCGACCGACGAGCTGACCACGGCCCTGACCAATACGCTGGGCGAATCCGAAGACGTGTCGTCGGCGGTGAGCAGCCTGATCTCGGACGGCGACACGGACGGCGACGGCGTGCTGACCGGCGGCGAGTTCGCGGCCCTGGCCCAGGCTTCGGGCGGCCCCGGCGGTCCTGGGGGCGGTCCGCCGCCCGGACCTCCGCCCTCGGGCGGTGGTGAAGGCGGCGGCGCAGGCGGCGCAGGCGGCGGCGTGAGCCAGGTGTTCGACAGCCTCGACACCAACCAGGACGGCACGGTGTCGGCCGCCGAACTGGCCGCGGCCGACACCGGCAGCGCCGACGCGGCCAGCGCCGCCTCCGACCTGATCTCGGCGGCGGATGCGGACGGCGACGGCGGCCTGTCTGGCGACGAGTTCGCCAACCTGCTGAAGCAGGCGTCGGATTCCACCGATACGACCTCGACCCTGGCCAGCACGCTGTCGAGCTCGTCCCTGGCGGCCGACATGATGCAGAAGCTGTTGCAGCAGCTGGCCGATGCGGCTGCCAGCAGCGCCGCCAGCGGGGAGGGCGTCAGCTCGGCCTCGTCGGTGAGCATCGCGGCCTGAGGTCGTTGAGGAATGGCCGCGGCAATGTCTTCGCGGTCATTCCCCGTCTCAAAACTCGTCATCCCGGCCGGAGCGAAGCGCAGAGCCGGGACCCAGGGGCCGCCGCATCGCGCCGGCCGCGGCCTGAGCGGTGAACCCTGTCGCCGCACCCAGTCCCCTGGGTCCCGGACAAGCGATGCGCGCTTTCCGGGATGACGAGCTTGAAAAGCATGCCGCACCATGGCGGCCGTCTGCCCGCTCCGCGTGCACGCGCGAGCGCGACGCCAAAGGTTAAGCAAGCCGCTTGCGCCGGGCGCGCTTGTGTTGGACAAACTGGCCCCTTGGTCGGCGTCGCGGGGGCGTCGCTTCACAATTCAAGGTTCTGCCGTCTTGCTTTTCCGTCCTGAGAACGTTCAGGCCCTCGCGGGTCTGGCGCTCACCCTGGGCCTCTGCTGGCTCGTCTCCGAAAACCGCAAGCGCTTCCCGTGGGTGCTGGCCATCGGCGCCCTGATCATCCAGGTCGGCCTGGTGGTGCTGCTGTTCGGCCTGCCCCAGGCCCAGCAGATGCTGCGCGGCGTCAACGGCGCGGTCGAGGGCCTCGGCGCCTCGACGCAAGCCGGCACGGCGTTCGTGTTCGGCTTCCTGGCCGGCGGCGACCAGCCCTATCCGGTCAGCAATCCGGGCGCGGGCTTCATCTTCGCCTTCCGCGTGATGCCGGTGATCCTGGTGGTCTGCGCCCTGTCGGCGCTGCTGTGGCACTGGAAGATCCTGAAGTGGGCCGCGCAAGGCTTCGGCTTCGTGTTCCAGAAGACCCTGGGCCTGCGCGGCCCGCCGGCCCTGGCCACCGCCGCCACCATCTTCATGGGCCAGATCGAAGGCCCGATCTTCATCCGCGCCTATCTCGACAAGCTGTCGCGCTCGGAACTCTTCATGCTGATCACGGTCGGCATGGCCTGCGTGTCCGGCTCGACCATGGTGGCCTACGCCACCATCCTGGCCGACGTGCTGCCCAACGCCGCGGCCCACGTGCTGACCGCCTCGATCATCTCGGCCCCGGCCGGCGTGCTGCTGGCCCGCATCGTGGTGCCGTCGGATCCGCTGGAAAAGGGCGGCGACCTGGACCTGGCCGCCGAGGACAAGACCTACGGCAGCTCGATCGACGCCGTCATGAAGGGCACCACCGACGGCCTGCAGATCGCGCTGAACGTCGGCGCGACCCTGATCGTGTTCGTGGCCCTGGCCACCATGCTCGACAAGTTCCTGGCCATGCTGCCGGCCATCGGCGGCCAGCCGCTGAGCCTGACGCGCGGCCTGGGCGTGATCTTCTCGCCGCTGGCCTGGTCGATGGGCATCCCCTGGAAGGAAGCCGGCAGCGCCGGCGGCCTCCTGGGCACCAAGCTGATCCTCACCGAGTTCACCGCCTTCATCCAGATGGCCAAGACCGGCGCGGCCAGCCTCGACGAGCGCTCGCGGATGATCATGACCTATGCCTTGTGCGGCTTCGCCAACATCGGCTCGGTGGGCATGAACGTCGCCGGCTTCTCGGTGCTGGTGCCCCAGCGCCGCCAGGAAGTGCTGAGCCTGGTGTGGAAGGCGATGATGGCCGGCTTCCTGGCCACCTGCCTGACCGGCTCGCTGATCGGCCTGATGCCGCGGGTGCTGTTCGGGCTTTAAGGGCCTTTCCTTCCGCGACGAAAACCAACGATCCTCCCGGCCAAAACCGGGAGGATTTTTCGTTGAAGCTATATGACAGCCGGCGTGCGCCCAATCCCCGGCGGGTGCGGTGGTTCATGGCCGAGAAGGGGATCGAGGACGTCGAGATCGTCGAGGTCGACATCTTCGCCGGCCAGCATCGCACGCCCGACTACCTGGCCAGGACCTGCCTGCCCAACGTGCCGGCTCTGGAGATGGACGACGGGACGACGATCACCGAGTCGGTGGCCATCTGTCGCTACCTGGAAAGCGTCTATCCCGAGCCCAACCTGTTCGGCGTCGACCCGCGCGAAGTCGCGATCATCGAGATGTGGGCCCGCCGCGCCGAGATGCTGGTGGCCACGCCGCTGATGCTGACCGTGCGTCACAGCCATCCGGCCCTGGCGGCGATCGAGACTCAGATCCCGGAGGTGGCCGCCAGCAACCGCGCCGCCGCCGAGAAGGGGATCAGGGTGCTGGACAGGCGCCTGGCCGAAAGCCCGTTCATCGCCGGCGACCGCGTGACCATCGCCGACATCCTGGCCGTGACGGGCATCGACTTCGCCCGCATGGCGCGGTTCCGGCCCGATCCGGAGCTGGCGCACGTGAAGCGGTGGCTGGACGAGATGAACGCGCGACCGGCGGCGAAGGCGGGGGTGTAGGGGCTCGGTTCTCGCTCCCATTTGCCCGTCATACCCGCCCTTGTGGCGGGAACCTCTCTGTCAGCCGCAGGAGAAGATGTGGCGGACTGCTTAGCAGTCCGCTGGCTCCTTATGTGCGGGCGGAACCAGGGTTTCCCGCCACAAGGGCGGGAATGACGGGAGTTTGGGGGAGCGCCTCCTGCCCCGCTTGGCTCCCGCGCTCCATCCGGCATAACCTCGTTCCATGGCCGTCTCGCTGTTCACCCATGCCGACATGCTCGACCACAGGCCGGGTCCGGGGCACGTGGAGAGCCCCGCGCGGCTGCGGGCGGTGATCGACGCGCTGGAGGACGAGGCGGGCCTGGATCTTGCGCCGTTCGAGGCGCCGCTGGTTGATCCGGCCGACCTCGCCCGCGTGCATCCGGCCGCCTTCGTCGATTCGATCTTCGCCGCCGCGCCGCACCTGGGGATCCACGCGCTGGATCCTGACACCGTGCTGTCGACCGGCAGCCTGGCCGCCGCGCGCCGCGCCGCCGGGGCGGTCAGCGCCGCCGTGCGGCAGGTGGCGGCGGGGGAGGGCCGGCGGGCCTTCTGCGCGGTGCGGCCGCCGGGCCACCACGCCGAGCCGGGCGTGGCGATGGGCTTCTGCGTGTTCTCCAACGTCGCGATCGCCGCGCGCGTCGCCCAGGCCAGCGGTCTCTCGCGGGTGGCCATCGTCGATTTCGACGTTCACCACGGCAACGGCAGTCAGGCGGCGTTCGAGCACGACCCGACGGTGATGGCGGCCTCGATCCACCAGTCGCCGCTCTATCCCGGCACCGGCGATCCGTCGGAGACGGGGGTGGGCAACATCGTCAACGCCACCGTGGCGCCCGGCGCGCCGCGCGAATCCTGGCGGCGGGCGTTCGACGGACTGATGGAGCGAGTCGACGCCTTCGCCCCCGACCTGATCCTCGTCTCGGCCGGATTCGACGCCCACGAGCGCGATCCGCTGGCGGCGCAAAGCCTTCGGGAAGGCGACTTCGCCTGGGCCACAAGGGCGATCGTGTCGGTCGCCGACCATCGGGCCAGAGGGCGTATTGTCTCCTCGCTCGAGGGCGGGTACGACCTCGAAGCGCTCGGCCGTTCGGCCGCCGCGCATGTCAGAGCGCTTCAGGAAGGATGAGACCCGGTCCCGCGTCAGCGGCCGCCGGGTCGTCGAGGAAAATGGCCGACGCACCGACCGCCGACCAGACCGCCTCGAGCGTGGTCCGCCCGCCCGGGGCCATCGTCCTGGCCCGCCACGGCGAACCCGCCCTCTCGCGCAAGGTGCGCTTCGACGCCAGGACCTACGGCGACTGGTGGGCGCGCTACGAGGAGGGCGGCCTGCTGGCCGGCCAGACCCCGCCGGACTGCCTGCTGGAGATCGCCGCGCGCTCGGAGGTGATCGTCGCCTCGACCCGCCTGCGCTCGATCGAGACCGCCCAGGCCGTCGCCGGCGGCCGCGACTTCCCGCGCGACCCGCTGTTCATCGAGGCGCCGCTGCCGCCGCCGCCCTGGCCGTCGTGGATCAAGCTGTCGCCCAAGAAATGGGGCTTCTTCGCCCGCTTCTGGTGGTGGTTCTTCGATCACCACATGGGCCAGGAAAGCCGCAAGCAGGCCGAGGCCCGCGCCGAGGCGGCCGCCGACGCGCTGATCGCCCTGTCGCAGGACGGCCGCGACGTGCTGCTGGTGGCCCACGGCTTCTTCAACGTCATGATCGGCAACGCCCTGCAGGCGCGCGGCATGAAGAAGACGCTCGACCAGGGTTTCCAGTACTGGTGCGTCAAGCGCTTCGAGCGCGCCTGACACCTTCACAGCCGTTGCCCGCAAGCCCCACGCCAACTAGGGTGCCTGCTTCTCCTTGGAGTAGAAATGACCGACGCCGCTTCTCCCGTGCACGACCTCTCGGCCCTGAGCTTCGAACAGGCCCTGGCCGAGCTCGAGAAGATCGTGTCCGAACTGGAATCGGGCCAGGCGCCGCTGGAGCGCTCCATCGACATCTACGAGCGCGGCGCGGCCCTGAAGGCCCACTGCGAAAAGAAGCTCGAGGCCGCGCGCCTGAAGGTCGAGAAGATCGTCCTGGGCCAGGGCGGCGTCGCGGGCGTCGAGCCGGCCGAGTTTTCCTGATGGGCCAGGCCTCGCCGAAACTGTCGCCGACGATCGCGTTCGAGGACTTCGAGCGGGTGGACATCCGCGTCGGCACAATCGTTTCGGCCGAGGCCTTTCCCGAAGCCCGCAAGCCGGCCTACAAGCTGGCGATCGATTTCGGACCGACGTTCGGCGTAAAGCGTTCGTCGGCCCAGGTGACCCGCCACTACACGACCGACCAGCTGGTCGGACGCCGGGTGGCGGCGGTGGTGAACTTCAAGCCGCGTCAGATCGGCCCGTTCATGTCGGAAGTCCTGTGCCTGGGCTTTCCCGACGACGAGGGCGAAGTCGTCCTCGTGACGGTGGATCGCGCGGCGCCCAACGGGGGAAAGCTGTTTTGAGCGACCTTGGCAAGCGCATCGCCCAGGCGGCCGATATCGTCACCGTGGCGCTCGACGAGCTGCTGCCGCGCGCCGACGGGCCCGAAAGCCGCCTGACCGAGGCCATGCGCTATGCGGCGCTGGGCCCGGGCAAGCGTCTGCGGCCGTTCTTTGCGCTGGAAACCGGCAAGATGTTCGACCTGCCCGAGCGGCCTGTGCTGCGCGCGGCCTGCGCGCTGGAATGCATCCACGCCTACAGCCTGGTGCACGACGACCTGCCGGCCATGGACGACGACGACATGCGTCGCGGCCGTCCGACCGTGCACGTGCAATATGACGAGGCGACCGCCATCCTCGCGGGCGACGCCCTGCAGACGGCCGCCTTCGAGATCATGGCCCACCCCGACACCCACGACGACGGCCATGTCCGCTCGGAACTGGTGCGCAAGCTGGCTATCGCCTCGGGCGCGCGCGGCATGTGCGGCGGCCAGATGATCGACCTCCTGGGCGTTCGCGACGACCTGGGCGCGGTGGCCCGCATGCAGCGCCTGAAGACCGGCGCCCTGATCGCCTTCGCCTTCGAGATCCCGCTGATCATCGGCCGGGCCAAGGAAGCCGAGCGCGCCGCGCTGATGGGCTTCGCCCAGGACCTGGGGCTGGCCTACCAGATCGTCGACGACATCCTCGACGCCGAGGGTGACGCGGCCCTGCTGGGCAAGGCCGCCGGCAAGGACGCCGCCAAGGGCAAGGCCAACTACGTCACGCTCCTGGGCCTGGAAGCGGCCAAGGAACGCGTCGAGCTTCTCGCAGCGCAGACCAAGGCGCATTTGGATATCTTTGGAGATCGGGCCGATCATCTGCGCGAAAGCGTTGATTTCGTGCTGGACCGCCGCAACTGACCGCGCTCTTTACAGACATGCCGACGCAAACTCCTCTTCTCGACACCATCTCCTCGCCCGCCGACACGCGCGGGCTGTCGATCGCCGAGCTCAAGCAGCTGGCGCAGGAGGTGCGGGCCGAAACCATCGACGCGGTGTCCGTCACCGGCGGCCACCTGGGCGCGGGCCTGGGCGTGGTCGAGCTGACCGTGGCCCTGCACCACGTCTACGAGACGCCCAGGGACATCCTGATCTGGGACGTCGGCCACCAGGCCTATCCGCACAAGATCCTCACCGGCCGCCGCGACCGCATCAAGACGCTGCGCCAGGGCGGGGGCCTGTCGGGCTTCACCAAGCGGGCCGAGAGCCAGTACGACCCGTTCGGCGCGGCCCACGCGGCCACCTCGATCTCGGCGGCGCTGGGCTTCTGCGCCGCGCGCGACGCCAAAGGCGAGGACAACGCCGTCGTCGCCGTGATCGGCGACGGCTCGCTGGGCGCGGGCATGGCCTACGAGGCGATGAACGCGGCCACCGACGCCACGCGCCAGCTGACCGTCATCCTCAACGACAACGACATGTCGATCGCCCCGCCGGTGGGCGGCATGAGCGCCTATCTGGCCAACCTCGTCTCGGGCGGCGCCTATCGCAAGGCGCGCAAGCTGGGCAAGACGGTGGTCGAGAAGCTGCCGACCCCGATCCGCGACGCGGCCCGCAAGGCCGAGGAATACGCCCGGGGCATGGTCACCGGCGGCACCTTCTTCGAGGAGCTGGGTTTCCACTATGTCGGCCCGATCGACGGCCACGACATGGACGCCCTGGTGTCGGTGCTGAAGAACGCCCGGGAATTTAAGGAAAAGCCGGTCCTCGTCCACGTCGTCACCCAGAAGGGCAAGGGCTACGCCCCGGCCGAGGGCGCGGCCGACAAGCTGCACGCCGTGGCCAAGTTCGACGTGGTCACCGGCCAGCAGCAGAAGGCGGCCGCCGGCCCGCCCAGCTACACCAAGGTGTTCGCCCAGGAACTGGTCAAGCAGGCGGCCAAGGACGACAAGATCGTCGCCATCACCGCCGCCATGCCCTCGGGCACGGGCCTGGACATCTTCGAGAAGGCCTATCCGAGCCGCACCTTCGACGTCGGCATCGCCGAGCAGCACGCGGTGACCTTCGCCGCGGGCCTGGCCGCCGACGGCATGAAGCCGTTCGCGGCGATCTATTCGACCTTCCTGCAGCGCGGCTACGACCAGGTGGTCCACGACGTGGCCATCCAGCGCCTGCCGGTGCGCTTCGCCATGGACCGCGCCGGCCTCGTGGGCGCCGACGGCCCCACCCACGCCGGTTCGTTCGATATCGGCTTCATGGGCGCCCTGCCGGGCATGGTGCTGATGGCCGCCGCCGACGAGCTGGAGCTGGCCCGCATGGTCGCCACCGCCGTCGAGATCGACGACCGCCCCAGCGCCTTCCGCTATCCGCGCGGCGAGGGCCTGGGCCTCGAGCTGCCGGCCGGTCCGGCCGAGCCGCTGGAGATCGGCAAGGGCCGCATCGTCCGTGAAGGCACGAGCGTCGCCATCGTCTCGTTCGGCACGCGCCTGTCGGAAAGCCTGAAGGCCGCCGACCTGCTGGCCGCGCGCGGCCTGTCGGCCACGGTCTGCGACGCCCGCTTCGCCAAGCCGCTGGACCTCGATTTGCTGCTGCGCCTGGCACGTGAGCACGAGGCCATCGTCACGGTGGAAGAGGGCGCCATGGGCGGCTTCGGCGCCTTCGTGCTGCAGGCCCTGGCCCAGCACGGCGCGCTGGATCGCGGCCTGAAGATCCGCACGCTGGGTCTTCCGGACGTGTTCCAGGAC
This sequence comes from Caulobacter flavus, assembly GCF_003722335.1. Lineage (GTDB taxonomy): Bacteria > Pseudomonadota > Alphaproteobacteria > Caulobacterales > Caulobacteraceae > Caulobacter > Caulobacter flavus. The sequence goes on along the minus strand of NZ_CP026100.1, from coordinate 5,080,815 downwards.
CAGGACAAGCCCGACCTGATGTACGCCGAGGCCGGTCTCGACGCCGAAGGCATCCTGCGCGGGGCGCTGTCGGCGCTCGGCATGGACAACGTCAGCGCCGCGGGGCGGCGGGCCTGAGGCCCGCCGGCTACCAGTATTCTGGCGGCCAGAACCTGACATAGGGCATGGCGTTGCCGTCTCCGTCTGCCGCCTGGATCGCCGGGTTGGTGCTGTCGACCAGCACGAAGGCCTTTCCCGTCCAGCCATAGCGCCGGGTGTGCTCGGCGTAGTCGTTCAGCCCGGGCGAGGCGTCGGTCGTGGTGACGAGCCCCGAACGCGGGTCGAAGCCGGCCTCCGAGGTGGTCGGCACGGAGAGCGTATCGTCGCTTCCAGCGGCCAGCACCTGGGCGACGTCGGACCAGCCGTCGTCGGGCGCCTCGTCCAGTTGCGCGAAGGCCAAACCGCCAGCGGCGTCGACCACGACGAGGACAGAGGCGGCGTTGCGGCCGCGGCCGCCGGGTGGTTCGCAATAGACGCTCCACAAGCGATGACCGGCGTCCAGCAGCCAGCCCATCGGATGGAGCGCGCCCCTCGCCGAGCCGCCCATGCCGGCGCAGACGCCCAGCTGCGTGAGCTTGGCCGACAGCTGGATCAGCTTGGGCGGCGGCGGGCCCATCGGGCGCTGAAACGCTGGCGGCTTTGCCTGGTCGGCGGCGATCCCGCCGGGAGCGTACGGCTGCGACTGTTTGAGCCGGATCCAGGCCAGGGCTTCCGACGCGCCGTCCAGCGACAGGTCTACGGGCGTCATACCGGCCGCCTTGACCGTCAGGACGCCACCGGGGCGATCGGCCTGGTCGGCGAGCAACCTGCCGCCATTGACGAACCAGCTCCGCCGGCTGGTGTCCCGGCTCGCCGGCAGGCGCAGATCGCCGACCAGGACCGGGCCTGGAGGAGTGTCTTCCGGCTGGTCCAGCAGGGCGATCGTCGAGGCCGGCGGCCTGCCGTCTTGCTGGACTATGACCAGCAGGGCGTACCGCTGTCGGGACCTCATGGCGCTGGTCGCCAGGCCCAGCGCCGTGCAGCGCCTATGATTGTCGCAGACGACCGTCCAATCGCGGAAATTGCGGGTTTCCGCCTAATAGTCGGCTGGGGCAGACGACTGGGCGGCGAGCCAGGCCGCCGCGATAAGCGAAAACATGATTGAGAGCCCTTGGAGGGCTCAACCAAAGCGTACGCCGGAGCGGTCGTCAACGGCTCAGCTTCAGGCCCCGCACGCCTCGAAGAAGGCCTTCACGCGCCTGCGCTCGTCGGCTTTGGCGGCGATGCTGTGGCGCTGGCCGGCGTTAACGATTGCAAGATCGCCCGTGCGGCGAAAATTGCCTAGTGCGGGGTCGCGCGGGGTCGCCGAGGCCATCAGGATGGTCCCGGTTCCGCCGCTTTCGGCGGGCCTGGCGGCCAGGTGCGACGTCCGGTCGCGGCTGGCCAGCCCTATGGTTCCGCCCTCCAGCCCGCTGGCCGAGACCTCGACCGGCCCGCCCGGCGCGGGGCAGGCCAGCATCAGCAGCACCTCGTCGCTGGAGGGGCGGCCGTAGGCCAGCTTGGGGCCTTCGCCGGGCTCGTTGAGATAGGCCCAGGCATAGGCGGAATTTGCCGCCTGCTCGTGCGCGCAGCCGGCCAGCCCGAGGGCGGCGAGCATCGCGGCGGCGAGGTGGCGGGAAGACATGGCGGCGATCTCCTTCGTCAGGAGAACGCCTCGGCGCCTGGGCGGTTTCTGCCGGTCTCCTCCGCTCACCCTGGGGCGAACGGAGAAAAGGCGATTGTACGCGGTCGCCCGGACCTGTCCGGAACCGGCCTAGAAGGGCGAGAACTTCTCGACCAGCGACTGGCCGGCCGGGGTCTTCTGCACGCGGCTGATGTCGCCGCGGCCGCCGTAGTTGATGCGGGCTTCGGCGATCTGGGTGTGCTTGATGGTGTTGGCCGAGGAGATGTCCTCGGGGCGAACGATGCCGGCCACGGTCAGCTGGCGCAGTTCGTTGTTGGTCTTCACCTCCTGGGTGCCCTGGATCACCATGTTGCCGTTGGGCATGACCTGGGCGACGATCGCGGCGACCGTCAGGTTGATCTTCTCCGAGCGGCTGACGCTGCCGGCGCCGGCGTTGGAGAAGGCCGAGTTGGTGCCCACGGCGTTGGCCGGGTCGAAGCCGCCCGGCAGAACCTTGCCCAGGCTGGATTCCAGACCGAAGAAGTTGCTGACCCCGGCGCTGCCGGTCGAGGTGCGCGAGGACTTGCTGTTGTTGGAGGTGCTGACGCTGTCGTCGATCTCGATCAGCACGGTGACGATGTCGCCGACGCGGCTGGCGCGCTGGTCGTTGAAGAAGGCGCGGGCGCCGACGCGCCACAGCGAGTTGGCGGAAGCCGCCTGCGGGGCCGGTTCACGAGCCGAGACGTAGGTCGGGGCCATCGGCGCCAGCGAGGCGGGATAGCCGACGGGGGCCAGTTCGGGGCCCTTCACCGCCTCGGTGACGGTCGAGCAGGCGGCGATCGGGGCGAGCAGGGCGAGGGCGACAAAAGCGGCGGGGCGCATGGGTGTCTCTTGCTCTCTTAGCGGGCGGCGTAGCGCACGGAATTACGGGAGGCCTTGAGGGCTTGCGCCTCTGGGCCGACGGCGGCCGAACCGGGGCCGGTGGCCACCGCTTCGATGATCTTCTTGCTGGCGGTGTTCTGCACGCTGACGGCTTCTCCGACGGCGGCGGCGCTCATGGCCTTGCCTTGCAAGGTGAGGGCCACGCCGGCGTAATCGTAGGTGACTGCGACAACATCGCCCTTGGCGATGACCTGGGCGGCGGCGACGTCGCGCATCGAGGCGGCGGAACCCTCGCGCAGCGGGCGCTTGGTGGTCATGCCGATCATGGCGTCGGCGTCGGAAGGCGCGTCGAAGGGCGCCGAGGCGACCTTGATCCACACCAGGTCCTGCGGCTGCACGGTCTCGCCGGCGGCGAGGCTGCGGGCGTAGGCAAGAACCTCCACGTTGCCGCGCGGGGCGGCGGCCGAAGCGCCGGCCAGCTGGCCGCCGCCTTCGGCGCCCTGGCGGACGATGACGCGGCGCAGGCCCTGCGGGTTGGCCCAGTCGAGGCCGGCGCGGCGGGCGGTCATCTGCAGCTGGGCGGCGTCGAGCACGACGCTGGGACCGACGCGGCGGGCGATCACGACCGCTCCGGCCGAGCCGGCGCCGTCGAACAGTTCGCCCAGCGTGATGACGCCGTCGGCGTCGGTGGTGTCCTGGCGCAGGCTGACCGGCTGGCCGGCGAAGGCGGCCGGGGCGGCGATCAGCAGGGCGGCGGCGGCGAGAAGCAGGGTTTTCATGAGCTTACGACCGCAGGTTCGAGGTGGCCTGGAGCATCTGGTCGGCCGTGGTGATGACCTTGGAGTTCATCTCGTAGGCGCGCTGGGCGACGATCAGCGAGGTGATTTCGCTGACGGCGTCGACGTTCGAGGCTTCGGTGTAGTTCTGCAGCAGGGTGCCGAAGCCGGGCTGGCCGGGGGCGGCGATGTTGGCCGCGCCGGACGCGCCGGTCTCGAGGTAGAGGTTGTCGCCGATGGCTTCGAGGCCGCCTTCGTTCATGAAGTTGGCCAGTTCGATCTGGCCGACCGTCTGGGCGTCGGTCTGGCCGTCGAGATTGACCTGCACCAGGCCGGTCTTGCCGATGGTGATGCCGGTGGCGTTCTCGGGGATCGTGATGCCCGGCTGGACCAGGTAGCCGTCCTCGGTGACGATCTGGCCCTGGTCGTTGGTCGAGAAGTTGCCGGCGCGGGTGTAGGCGGTCTCGCCCGAGGGCAGCAGGATCTGCAGGTAGCCCTTGCCCTGGATGGCCACGTCCAGCGGGTTGTTGGTCATGGTCGGCGTGCCCTGCTCGGTGATGCGATACACCGAGCCGGCCTTGACGCCGCCGCCGACCTGAACGCCGGTCGGGACCACGTTGCCGTCGCTCGACGACTGGGCGCCGGCGCGCTCGATCGTCTGGTACAGCAGGTCCTGGAACTCGGCCCGTTGGCGCTTGAAGCCGACGGTGTTCATGTTGGCGATGTTGTTCGAGATGACCTCGACGTTCAGCTGTTGGGCCGACATGCCGGTCGCGGCGGTGCGCAGAGCTTGCATCGTTCGTTATCCCTTACTGGACCTTGCCCATGCGCTCGACGGCGGAGCGCGAGAGTTCGGCGGTTTGGTCCATCATCTTGGCGATGCTCTCGTAGGCGCGGCTGACCTCGATGAGCTTGGTGATCTGCTGGATGGGCTGGACGTTCGACCCCTCCAGCATCCCTTGGTGGATGACCGCGTCGGTGGCGGACTGCGGGGTCTCGTTGCCGACGTTGCGATAGAGGTTGTCCCCGTCCTTGCGCAGCGAGGCGAGGTCGGAGAAGCGGGCGACGCCGATCTTGCCCACGCGCACCTGGCCCTGGGTGACGATGCCGTCACGGCCGATGCTGACGGGGCCCAGTTCGGGGTCGATGGTGATCTGGCCGCCGCCGTCGTCCAGCACCGGAGCGCCTTCCTGGGTGGTCAGGACGCCTTCGGGGTTGGTGGTGAAGCGGCCGTCGCGGGTGTAGCGCTCGCCGTCGCCGGTCGAGACCTTGAAGAACCCCTGGTTCTCGATGGCCAGGTCGAAGGTCCCGCCCGTCTGGTTCAGGGCGCCGGGCGTGAAGTCGCGGACCACGCCGTCGTCGAGCACGAACTTGATCGGCGCCGGGCCGCCCGCGGTGCGCGCGGGCTTGGCCGGTTCGGTGCGGACCATCAGGTCCTCGACCTTGAAGCCGGTGGTGTTCGCGTTGGCGATGTTGTTCGCGACGATGTCCAGCTCACGACGGAGCGTCATCTGCCGCGAAAGGCCCACATACAGCGCGTTGTCCATGACGATTAACTCGCAGTTTGGCGCGACAAATGCGCCGCAACCCTGCAAGCAAGCCGCGTGCCAACTCGAAAATCGTAATGAAATCAGCGGTGAGGGTGGTTAACGGCGACGCTTTGGCGGACTCCGCCGGGCAGATTCAGCCTGCGACCAAATGGCCTTCAAAAGAGATCGTTAACCATGCTCGCGCATGAGTAGGGACCATAGATTTCAAGGAACCCGCGCGTGGCCAAGAAACCCCCCAAGGAAGCTCCCGCCCCGGAAGGCGAAGAGGGCGCGGCCGAGGGTGAAGCTCCCGCCAAGAAGAAGCCGCCGATCGTGCTGATCGCGGCGGCCGCCGGCCTGCTCGTGGTCGGCGGGGGCGGGGCCGCGGCCTTCTTCCTGATGAAGCCCAAGCCGGCCGCCGAGGGCGAAGCCGGCCACGGCGAGGAGAAGAAGGAAAAGAAAAAGGAAAAGAAGAAGGAAGAGGGCGGCGAGGGCGCCAAGACCGCCGAGGGCGGCGCCGGCGCGCCGGTCGTCAAGGAAGGCCCCGACGGCGTGGTGTTCTACACCCTGCCCGACATCGTCGTGAACATGCAGTCGGCTGACGGCAAGTCGACCTTCCTGAAGCTGAAGCTGACCTTCGAGCTGCCCGACGAGGAGACGGCCGACGCGCTGACGCCGAACCTTCCGCGCCTGACCGACATGTTCCAGACCTTCCTGCGCGAACTGCGTCCCGAGGATCTCGCCGGCAGCCAGGGCAGCTACCAGCTGCGCGCCGAGCTGCTGCGCCGGGTGAACCTGGTGGCCGCGCCTTCGAAAGTGAACGCCGTCCTGATCGAGGAGATGCTGATCAACTAGTCTTCGGACTGGGCGAGGCGAACCATCATGGCAGACGAGATCGACGATCAGGCCGCGATGGCCCAATGGGCGGCGGAGAACCCTCCGGGGACCTTCGACGCCTCGGGCGGCGGCGAGCTGAACAACAGCTTCGGCGACTTCAGCGGCGGCATGGCCGGCATGGCCGGCTGGGACGACGGCGGCGGCGACGGCATGGGATCCGAGCGGATCCTGAACCAGGACGAGATCGACAGCCTGCTGGGCTTCGACCTGTCGGGCGACGGCGGCGACGACCGCACCGGCATCCGCGCCATCATCAACTCGGCCCTCGTCTCGTACGAGCGCCTGCCGATGCTGGAAATCGTCTTCGACCGCCTGGTGCGGTTGATGACGACGTCTCTGCGCAACTTCACCTCCGACAACGTCGAGGTCAGCCTCGACAACATCAGCTCGATCCGCTTCGGCGACTACCTGAACTCGATCCCGCTGCCGGCCATCCTGGCGGTGTTCCGGGCCGAGGAGCTGGACAACTACGGCCTGCTGACGGTCGACTCCAACCTGATCTACTCGATCGTCGACGTGCTGCTGGGCGGCCGTCGGGGCACCGCGGCCATGCGCATCGAGGGCCGTCCCTACACCACCATCGAACGCGTGCTGGTGCAGCGGATGGTCGAGGTGGTTCTGAACGACGCCAAGGCCGCCTTCGAGCCGCTGCATCCGGTGTCGTTCAGCCTGGACCGCCTGGAGACCAACCCGCGCTTTGCCGCCATCGCCCGGCCGGCCAACGCCGCGATCCTGGTCAAGCTGCGCATCGACATGGAAGACCGCGGCGGCCGCATCGAGCTGCTGCTGCCCTACGCCACGCTCGAGCCCATCCGGAAGATGCTGCTGCAGCAGTTCATGGGTGAGAAGTTCGGTCGCGACAACATCTGGGAAGGCCACTTGGCCACCGAACTCTGGACCACCCAGATGGAGGTGCGCGCGGTGCTCGACGAGCAGCAGCTGCCGCTTTCCAAGGTGCTGAACCTGCAGGTCGGCGATACGTTGATGCTGAACGCCACGCCCGACAGTCTGGTGGAGTTGCGGGCGGGGTCGATTCCGCTTACGCGCGGCCGGATGGGCCGCCGCAACCATTCGATCGCCATCCGGGCAGACGCTCCGCTGACGCCCGCGGCGAAGAAGGCGGTTCAGAAGCTGAAATGAGCCTGATCTCGGTCGCCCTGCAGGTTCTTCTGGCGGTGCTGCTGATGGTGGCGCTGGTCTTCGGCTGGCGTCTCGAGCGCAAGCTGAAGGCGCTGCGCGACGCCCAGAGCGGCTTCGCCAAGGCCGTGGCCGACCTGGACAACGCCGCTCAGCGCGCCGAACAGGGTCTGGCCGACCTGCGCGCGGCGACCGACGAAGCCTCCGAATACCTGGCCGACCGCATCGAGAAGGCGAAAGCCCTGGCCGTGCAGCTGGACGAGCGCATGACCCGCGCGGCCGCCGCGCCGCGCATCGAGAGCCGTCCCGAGCCGGCCCCGCGCCCGATGCGCGAGGCGCGTGATTTCGCCGCGCCGCCGGCCTCCGAACAGGCTCCGGCCGGCGGTCGCCGCCTGAACGCGCAGGACTTCGAGGCCATGCTGGAGCGCGAGGCCCGCGCCCGCAGCGCCGGCCCTGCGACCTCGCGTCCCGCGACGCCGGCCCAATCTTCTCCTATTTCGTCCACCAACCCACTTGGCGCGCCCGCGCGTGAAACGCCCCGTTCACGGGCGCGGGTGGATGATGACCTGTTCGACGGCCCCGACCCCTCGTCGCGGCCCGGATCGCCTTTCAGAGACCGTCGATGAAGAACGTTCCTCGCATCCTGCCGATCGTCGGCGTCGCCGTGGTCGGCGTCCTGGCGGTCAACGCCCTGGCCGGCGCCAAGTCGATGCCCGACCTGCTGAGCGGGGCCAAGGCCTTTGCCGAGGGCGCCAAGCCCGAGAAGAAGGACGCCAAGGGCGGCGAGGAAGCCGCCTCGGCCGAGGGCGCGGCGACCGACGCCGCCGCCAAGGCCGGCGCCGCGCCGCCGCGCATCTGCGCGCCGTCGGCCACGGACCTGGCCAAGGAAGCGGGCCTTTCGCCGGCCGAACTGCGCGTGCTGCAGAGCCTGGGCGCGCGTCGCGGCCAGCTGGACCAGCGCGAGCAGGACATCGACGTCCAGCTGCAGCTGCTGGCCGCCGCCGAAGCCAAGCTCGACGCCAAGATGAAGACCCTCAACGGCATGAAGGGCGAGATCCAGGGCCTGCTGGGCCAGGCCGACAGCCAGAAGGCCGCCGAGGTCGACCGCATGGTCACCGTGTTCTCCGCCATGAAGCCCAAGGACGCCGCCGCCCGCCTGACCGTGCTGGACGACAGCGTGCGTCTGCCGATCGCCGCCAAGATGAAGGAGCGCACGCTGGCCATGATCCTGGCCAACATGGCGCCGGGCGACGCCAAGGTGCTTACCGAGCGTCTGGCCAGCCGCTTCTCGGGCGACGCCATCGCCAAGGGCAAGGCCGCCGTGGCCGAGAACGCCGCCGCTCCGGCCGCCGGCGGCCAGCAGGCCGCGGCCCCGCCGCTGGCCGGCGCCGCCGCGCCGAAGAAGGCCGGCTAAGGGCAAGCTTGGGGGGCTCATGACTTTTCGGGGGGCGCTTAAGGCGAGCGTTGCGGCGATCTGCATCGCCGGCGTCGTCGCGCCCGCCGTTCAGGCCGCCGGACCCGCCGCCGCCCAGGCCGCGCGTCCCGTCGCCGGCCAGGGCGATCTGGTCGTCCGCGTGGCCCAGGCTCCCGACTTCTCGCGCCTGGAGTTCCGCTGGAGCGGCCGTGTTCCGGTGATGAAGATGCGTCGCGAGGGCCAGCAGGCGATCCTGCGCTTCGGCCGCGACGCCAATCCCAACCTCGCCGCCCTGCGCATCGCCCCGCCGCGCTGGGTCAAGACCGTCGAGGCCCGCCACGTCGGCGGCGCGCTGGAACTGGTCCTGACCCTGACCGACGACGCCGACCTGCGGGCCGGGCGCGCCGACGGGATCGACTTCGTCAACGTCTTCGCCAAGCCGCCGCAAGCCGGCGCGCCCGCCGCGCCGACCCCCGCGCCGGTTCCGCGCGATCCGCGCCGGCCCAATCCCGCCCCCGCCAGCGGCGTGGTGGCGGTCAGTCTCAACAAGGCCGAGGGCCAGACCCAGTTCACGACCACCTGGGCCGCGCCGGCGGCCGCCGCCGTGTTCAAGCGCGGCGAGGCGGTGTGGGTGGTGTTCGACGCCCCGGTCCGGCTCGACATCGGCCGCGTGCCGCAGACGGGGCCCAACCACGTCAAGGTCCAGGCCTTCCGGGGCGCGGACTATTCGGCCCTGCGCATCGTCGCCAAGCCGGGCGTGCCGGTCTACGCCGAAGGGCAGGGGAACAACTGGACCGTCGCCCTGGGCGCGGGCCTGCAGCGCGAGCCCGACCCGGTGAAGGTGGCGCGCGACGAGGCCGCCACGCCCGCCAGCCTGTCGGCCAACCTGGCCGGCGCCGCGCGCCCGGTGTGGGTCAGCGATCCGGCCGTCGGCGACCGCATCGGCGTCGTGCCGGCCCTGGCGCCGTCCAAGGGCTTGGCCTCGCGCCGGGAATATGTCGAGATGGCGCTGCTGCCGTCGGCCCAGGGCCTGGCGGTCGAGGCCTTCGCCAGCGACCTGCAGATCCTGACCGAGGGCGACATCGTCCGCATCGGCCGGCCCAAGGGGCTGGTCCTGTCGCCGGCCTCGGCCGGTTCGGCCAACGCCGAGGTGGTGACGGGCGCGCCGCAGCCGGCGGCCATGCCCGCCGTCATCGACCTGGAGAACTGGCCCAAGACCGGCTCGGGCGGTTTCCTGGCCCGCTACAACGCCCTGCAGGCGGCGATCGCCGCCGTCGATCCGGCCGATCGCCAGGGCGACATCGCCGCCCGGATGGCGCTGGCCCGCTTCCTGGTCGGCTCGGGCCTGTCGTTCGAGGCCATCGGCGTGCTGAACGCCGCCGCCCGCAAGCAGCAGGCGCTGTTGGGCGACGGCGAGTTCCGCGGCCTGCGCGGGGCCGCCAAGGCCATGGCCGGCCGCTGGGCCGAGGCCGAGGCCGACTTCTCCTCGCCCGTGCTGTCGGACGATCCGTCCAGCGCCCTGTGGCGCGGCTATGTCGCCTACAAGCAGGGCCAGTGGGTGGACGCCCGCAACAAGTTCGCCAGCGGCGCCCAGGCCATGAACCTGTTCCCGGCGGTCTGGCAGGCGCGCTTCCTGGGCGCCCAGGCCGACTCGGCGGCGGCGACCGGCGACGGGATTGGGGCCGAGCGGCTGGTGAGCCAGGCGCTGAAGTTGCCCAAGCTGCCGATCGTCGACCAGCTGGACCTGCGCCTGATCCAGGCCAAGGCGTTCGAGCTGCAGGGGCGCAAGGACAAGGCCCTGAAGATGTTCCAGGCCATCGCCAAGGCCCCGAACGACCGGATCGCCACGCCCGCCGCTCTGCATGCCACGCAGATCCGCATGGAGAAGAACCAGATTTCGCCGGCCGAGGCCGCCAAGGCGCTGGACCAGCTGCGGTTCCGCTGGCGCGGCGACGGCGTCGAGCTCGACGTCGTGCGGGCGCTGGGCAAACTCTATATCGACCAGGGCCGCTATCGCGAGGCGCTGGAGGTGCTGCGGTCGGCCGGCAAGGTGCTGCCCGACCTGCCGCAGGCCGTCGCCCTGCAGAACGATCTCTATGGCGCCTTCCGCACCCTGTTCCTGGACGGCCTGGCCGACGGCATGCAGCCGATCCAGGCCGTGGGTCTGTTCTACGACTACCAGGACCTGACGCCGATCGGCGCCGACGGCGACCAGATGGTCCGCAACCTGGTGCGCCGCCTGGTCGACGTCGACCTGCTGGACGAGGCCGCCAAGCTGCTCAAGTATCAGGTCGACAACCGCCTGAACGGCGTACCCAAGGCCCAGGTCGCGACCGACCTGGCCTGGATCTACCTGATGGACCGCAAGCCCGAGGACGCCCTGGCGGCGATCAACGGCACGCGCACGACGATCCTGCCGCCGGCCCTGAACGCCGAGCGCCGCCTGGCCACTGCCCGGTCGCTGATGACCTTGGGCCGCTACGACGACGCGCTCGAGGTGATCGAAGGCGACAAGGGCAAGGACGCCCAGGACATCCGGGGCGACATCGCCTGGAAGCAGCGCAACTGGGCTCAGGCCGGCAAGCTCTACGAGGCCGCACTGGGCGATCGCTTCAAGAACGCCGCCGGCCTGTCGCCGTCGGACGAGGCCAAGCTGATGCGCGCGGCCGTGGCCTACAGCCTGTCGGACGACGAGGCGTCGCTGGGCCGTCTGCGGACGCGCTACGCCAACCTGGTCGGTACGGGGCGCAACCCCGAAGGCCTGCGCGTGGCGCTGGCCGGCGTCGACGGCGTGGCGTCCAGCAGCGACTTCAGCCGCGTGACCGCCGAGAACGAGGTGTTCAACGGCTGGGTGGCGAAGATGAAGGACCGCTTCCGCGCGGCCGCGACGCCGAAGGTTTAGAGGGGACCCCCTCCGGCCCTCTGGGCCACCTCCCCCTCTGGGGGAGGATCAAGATGCTCCCCCTCTGGGGGAGCTGTCGCGGAGCGACTGAGGGGGTCTTTACACCCGTTCGATCGCCAGCGCCGCGCCCTGGCCCACGCCGATGCACAGCGTCGCCAGCGCCCGCTCGCCGCCGGTGGCCTCCAGCTGCCGCAGCGCCGTCAGCGCCAGCCGCGTTCCCGAAGCGCCGAGCGGGTGGCCCAGAGCGATCGCGCCACCGTTGGGGTTCACGTGGCCGGCGTCGTCGGGCAGGCCAAGCTGGCGCATCACCGCCAGTCCCTGGGCGGCGAATGCCTCGTTCAGCTCCACCACGTCGAAGTCGCCGATGGAAAGGCCTGTCCGCTCCAGCAGGCGGCGGGTGGCGGGGACCGGGCCGATCCCCATGACGCGCGGCTCGACGCCGGCGGTCGCATAGCCCAGCACCCTGGCGCGCGGCGTCAGGCCGTGGCGCTTCACCGCCTCTTCCGAGGCCAGGACGATCGCCGCCGCGCCGTCGTTGACGCCTGAGGCGTTGCCCGCCGTGACCGTGCCGTCCGGACGGACGATCGGCTTCAGCTTGGCCAGCGCCTCCAGCGTGGTCTCGCGCGGATGCTCGTCGTGATCGACGACGGTGGGGCCGGCCTTACCGGGGATCTCGACCGGCGTGATCTCGCCCGCGAAGAAGCCGGCCTTGATGGCGGCGGCCGCGCGCTGCTGGCTGCGCAGGGCGAAGGCGTCCTGGTCGGCGCGGCTGACCGCGTAGTCGGTCGCGACGTTCTCGGCGGTCTCGGGCATGGAATCGACGCCGTAGGCCGCGCGCATGGCCGGATTGACGAAGCGCCAGCCGATCGTGGTGTCGAAGATCTCGGCGTTGCGAGAGAAGGCGCTGTCGGCCTTGCCCATGACGAAGGGCGCGCGGCTCATGCTCTCGACGCCGCCGGCGATCACCAGGTCGGCCTGGCCCGACAGGATGGCGCGGGCGGCGTAGCCGACGGCCTCCAGCCCTGAAGCGCACAGGCGGTTGACGGTGACGCCCGGCACGGTCTCCGGCAGGCCGGCCAGCAGGAGCGCCATGCGGGCGACGTTGCGATTGTCCTCGCCGGCCTGGTTGGCGCTGCCGTAGGCCACTTCGTCCACCGCGCTCCAGTCGAGGCCGGGATTGCGCGCGATCAGCGCCTTCAGCGGGATCGCCGCCAGGTCGTCGGCCCGGACCTTGGCCAGGGCGCCGCCGTAGCGGCCGAACGGGGTGCGGACAGCGTCGCAGATATAGGCGGTCATGGCGGTTTCCGGAGGCGGCGTTCGGTCTGCATTCAAACGAACGTTCGCGACGAGCGCAATGCGCTTGCGGCGCGCGGGCAGGAGGCTAGGCTCCGCAAGATGAGCCCGACGGTGCGCCCTTTCCTGATGTTCCAGAACGGCGTCGGCCCGGACGCCCTGGACTTCTACGTCTCGGTCTTTCCCGGCAGCGTGGTCGAGGAGGTCGAGCTCTACGGCCCGGCCGGTCCCGGGCCGCAGGGCACGATCAAGACGGCCAGCTTCACGATCGGCGACCAGAGCGTGATGTGCAGCGACAGCTTCGTGAAACACCGCTTCGACTTCACCCCGTCGTTCTCGTTCTTCGTGACATGCACAACGCCGGACGAGGTCGACCGCCTGGCCGGAGTGCTGGGCGAGGGCGGCGGCGTGTTGATGCCGCCTGGGAACTATGGCTTCAGCCCGTGGTTCGCCTGGGTCTCGGACCGGTTCGGCGTCTCCTGGCAGCTGAACGTCGGGGAAGATTGACGTCAGTTTCGAATTAGGACCATGTCGGGCGCGCGCCGCTCCCGGCGCTGGAGGCGACCGTCCGTGCCCAGCTACAGCGAACTGATCGATGCCCTGCGGACCGACGAGGAGACGGTGATCGCGACGGTGGGCGACGACTGGAAGCAGGGGCGCACCACCTATGGCGGCCTGTCGGCGGCGCTATGCCTGGAGGCGGCCGCGCGGCGGCTGCCCGAGGCCCCGCCGCTGCGCTCGGCCCAGTTCGCCTTCGTCGGCCCGGCGGCCGGCGAGCTGTCGGCCAGGGTCGAGGTGCTGCGCCAGGGCAAGTCGGCGCTGTTCGCCAATGTCGACCTGTTCGGGGAAGGGGGCTTGGCCACGCGCGGCGTGCTGACCTTCGGCGCCGCGCGCTCTTCCAGGCTCGCTCACCTCGACCTGCCGGCGCCGGAAACGCCCGCGCCGGAGGCGTGCGAACTGTTCATCCCGGAGGGCGCGGGGCCCGCCTTCGCCCAGCAGTTCGAGTTCCGCTACGTGACGGGCGGGCGGCCCCTGAGCGGCGGTCCGCCGGATTTCCTGGTCTGGATCCGTCACCGCGACGTCGCCGCCCGGTCGCTGGCGGCCATGGTCGCCCTGGCCGACGCCCTGCCGCCGCCGGCCCTGTCGGTGTTCGACCAGTTCGCGCCGATCTCGACCATGACCTGGTCAATGGACGTGCTGGGCGCGGCGCCGGAGGACGACGGCTGGCGCCTGATGAGCAGCCGGGCCGAGACGATCGGCGAAGGCTATTCGGCCCAGGCCATGACCTTGTGGAGCCGGGACGGCACGCCGCTGATCGCCGCCCGCCAGACGGTGGCGGTGTTTCTCTAGCGAGCGCGGGGCATTGCCTCGCCGCGTCGACTGCGGCTAAGGAGAACGCCCGTTCGCGAAAACGCGTCGGCGCGCCGGTTTAGCTCAGCGGTAGAGCAGCGGTTTTGTAAACCGAAGGTCGGGGGTTCAATCCCCTCAACCGGCACCAGCTTTCCAATCCATCGTGAGCCGATCCGACGCGCTTAGCCCGCCGAGGCGCGACACGCGTCCGCCCCTGGCGTCAATTCATTCGTTCACGGAGTGTTGTTCGGGTAAGTCGTGTCTTACTTGCCGGACATGCGGGTCGATTTGGTGCACGCAGCCGTCGGAGTAAGGTTATATATTGTCGTTATTCTAGTTCGATTTTCTCCAGTAATTGCAGGTCTCAAGCTGTAGTCCGTTCAGTCACAACGTCGGGTGTCGTGAAAAATTCAAGCAATAGCGCCGGTTTTTTATAGCCCCGCCGTAACTTCACGGCGTAGGCAGCGCCCCTGCAATTACAGGGGATAGATCTATGAACCATCGCCATACCTGGCTTGCTCTGTCGGTGAGCGGCCTGGCCCTGCTGGCCAGCGCGCCGGCCCTGGCCCAGCAGGCCCCGGCGGCCGACGCCACGATCACCGAGGAGATCGTCGTCACCGCCCAGCGCCGCAGCGAGAATATCCGCGACGTGCCGTTCGCCGTCACCGCCCTGGGCGGCAAGACCCTGGCCGCCGTGTCCGCCGGCGGCGGCGACGTGCTGTCGCTGTCGGCCCGCGTGCCCAGCCTGCAGATCGAAAGCTCCAATGGCCGCTATGCCCCGCGCTTCTACATCCGCGGCCTGGGCAACGTGGACTTCGACTTCAACGCCTCGCAGCCGGTCTCGGTCGTGCTCGACGACGTGGTGCTCGAGAACGTCTTCCTGAAGGGCTTCCCGCTGTTCGACGTCGAGCAGCTGGAAGTGCTGCGCGGCCCGCAGGGGACGCTGTTCGGCCGCAACACCCCGGCCGGCGTGGTCAAGATCGACACCGCCAAGCCGTCCGACAGCTTCGGCGGCTTCGGCTCGGTGGCCTACGGCAACCTGGGCGCCGTGCGCGCCGAGACCGGCGTGACCATCCCGGTCAGCGACACCCTGTCGGTGCGGGTGGCGGGCCTGTGGAACCATCGCGACGACTGGGTCAACAACGCCTACAACCCCTCGTTCGCCGGCGACGGCGACGACCTGGGCGGCTTCGACGACGTCGCCGCCCGCGTGCACGTGGCCTTCAAGCCGACCGAGCGCCTGTCGACCCTCCTGACCCTGCAGGCCCGCGACTACATCGGCACAGGCACGCTCAACCGCGCCAACGTGCTCACCAAGGGCTCCAACGAGCTGAACGGCAACTTCGATCGCGACACGGTCTATTACGACGGCGGTCGCAACAACCCGCAGAAGCAGCACACCACCTCGCAGAGCCTGCAGGCGGCCTACGACTTCGGCCCGGTCACCCTGACCGGCGTGGTCAGCGCCTATCAGGGCCGCTCGTCGGGCGACGGCGACATCGACGGCGGCGTCGCCTCGGCCGCCGCCACCGCGCCCTACAAGACGCCGTTCAACTCCGAGACCGGCACCCTGTCGAGCGACCTGGACCAGAAGACCATCGAAGTGCGCCTGGCCTCGAACGGCGACGGCCGCTTCGGCTGGCAGGTCGGCGCGTTCTTCTGGGACGAGCGTTTCAACCTCGTCTCGGGCACCTTCAACGGTACCGGCGGCCTAGCCCCGACCGTGGTGGGCGACATCGTCCAGCGCTCGGAATCCTGGTCGGTGTTCGGCCAGGCCAACTACAAGGTCACCGACGCCCTGAAGATCACCGGCGGCCTGCGCTACACCGAGGACAGCCGCGACTTCCAGGGCGACCGGATCATTCCGGCCGGCAGCACCAGCACGGCCCGTCCGCTGTTCGACGTGCGCCGCTCGGTCGGCGACGAGCAGGTCAGCTGGGACCTCAGCGCCCTCTACGAGGTCAATGGCGACCTGAACGTCTTCGCCCGCGTCGCCAAGGGCTATCGCGGTCCCTCGCTCCAGGGTCGCATCACCTCGTCGGACCTGATCACGGCCGCCAATTCGGAAACCGTGATGTCGTACGAGGCGGGCCTGAAGTCTCGCCTGTGGGATGGCCGCGCGCGCTTCAACGCCACCGCCTACTACTACGAGGTCACCGACCCGCAGTTCACGGCGATCGGCGGCGAGGGCAACTTCAACCAGCTGATCAACGCCGACAAGGGCGTGGGCTATGGCCTGGAAATCGACGGCGACGTCTATCTGGGCGCCGGCTTCAGCCTGGCCGGCGGCTTCGCCTACAATCACACCGAGATCAAGGACAAGGACCTGCTGGTCGCCTTCTGCGGCGCCAACTGCACCGTGACCGATCCGATCGTGACCGTGGGGACGACGCGCCGCGCCAACATCGACGGCAACCCGTTCCCGCAGGCGCCCAAGTACACGGCCAACATCACGCTGAACTACGTGCATGGCCTCAGCAACGGCACGGAGCTGTTCGCCTCGACCGACTGGGTTCTGCAGAAGGACTTCAACCTGTTCCTCTACGAGTCGGTCGAGTTCCTGCAGGACACCAGCTTCGAGGGCGGCGCCCGCGCCGGCTGGCGTGATCCGGTCAAGGGTCTGGAAGCGGCGGTCTACGTCCGCAACCTGACCGACGAGGCCAACGTGATCGGCGCGATCGACTTCAACAACCTGACGGCCTTCGTCAACGAACCGCGCACCTACGGGGTGCAGGTGACGAAGCGCTTCTAAGACCAGTGGTCCCGGCGGCGCTCGTGCGAGCGCCGCCGGCGATCCGGGATTCGTCCCAAACTACGATATCCGGCGCGCGACGAGCGCCGAAGCGGCGTCGTTTCGGCGGCCGATTCCCGCCCAGGCCGGCGGATGACTCGATTTCCCATCTTCACTTCGACCGTTTCTCCGCCCGGCGCCTGTTCACGGGCGAGGGGAGGGGGCCTCCTTCCGCCCAGCCGCGGCGGGCTTTTCGGGCGGTTCGCGAAGAAAATCGTCAAAGCGCGTTTCAGTGCGCTTGACTCAAAAAGGCCTCCCGCATAAACACCGCCCTCCCGACGCGGCCCGCCGCTTCGGGGGCTCATTCGAAGCTTTCTTCTCTTTCCGAGGCGCTGAAGTCCTTTTAGCGCCACGGAGTGGTTCGGCCTCCTTCGAGGCGGAACGGTTCGGAAAAGAAAATTGAAAATAGAGTTTGACAAAATGAGGCGCTGGTTTAAATAGCCGCCTCCGCCGACACCGGGCGCTAAACGGTGGGGCCGCTCCCCGGTTGCGGAGGCGGCTCGGAGCTCCGGCTCTGGTCTTTGACATTGTTGATTTGGAAAGAGAAACGCAGGCGGCGGCGCTCTGGCGATGACCCTTCGAGGTCATCTTAGACGCTGACGAATGCGGTCTCTTGAAGACACCATTTATACGGTGATCGAGCTTTCGGGCTTGGTCATTGTGTGATGGGAACTCGTCAAGAAACTATGCAAACCAGATACGCGACTGAGGTTTTCCCCTCGGTCAAATAGCTGGAGTCAATGTCAACTCAACCTGAGAGTTTGATCCTGGCTCAGAGCGAACGCTGGCGGCAGGCCTAACACATGCAAGTCGAACGGATCCTTCGGGATTAGTGGCGGACGGGTGAGTAACACGTGGGAACGTGCCCTTTGGTTCGGAACAACTCAGGGAAACTTGAGCTAATACCGGATGTGCCCTTCGGGGGAAAGATTTATCGCCATTGGAGCGGCCCGCGTCTGATTAGCTAGTTGGTGAGGTAAAAGCTCACCAAGGCGACGATCAGTAGCTGGTCTGAGAGGATGATCAGCCACATTGGGACTGAGACACGGCCCAAACTCCTACGGGAGGCAGCAGTGGGGAATCTTGCGCAATGGGCGAAAGCCTGACGCAGCCATGCCGCGTGAATGATGAAGGTCTTAGGATTGTAAAATTCTTTCACCGGGGACGATAATGACGGTACCCGGAGAAGAAGCCCCGGCTAACTTCGTGCCAGCAGCCGCGGTAATACGAAGGGGGCTAGCGTTGCTCGGAATTACTGGGCGTAAAGGGAGCGTAGGCGGACTGTTTAGTCAGAGGTGAAAGCCCAGGGCTCAACCTTGGAATTGCCTTTGATACTGGCAGTCTTGAGTACGGAAGAGGTATGTGGAACTCCGAGTGTAGAGGTGAAATTCGTAGATATTCGGAAGAACACCAGTGGCGAAGGCGACATACTGGTCCGTTACTGACGCTGAGGCTCGAAAGCGTGGGGAGCAAACAGGATTAGATACCCTGGTAGTCCACGCTGTAAACGATGAGTGCTAGTTGTCGGCAGGCATGCCTGTCGGTGACGCAGCTAACGCATTAAGCACTCCGCCTGGGGAGTACGGTCGCAAGATTAAAACTCAAAGGAATTGACGGGGGCCCGCACAAGCGGTGGAGCATGTGGTTTAATTCGAAGCAACGCGCAGAACCTTACCACCTTTTGACATGCCCGGACCACCAGAGAGATCTGGCTTTCCCTTCGGGGACTGGGACACAGGTGCTGCATGGCTGTCGTCAGCTCGTGTCGTGAGATGTTGGGTTAAGTCCCGCAACGAGCGCAACCCTCGCTGTTAGTTGCCACCATTCAGTTGGGCACTCTAACAGGACTGCCGGAGTTAATCCGGAGGAAGGCGGGGATGACGTCAAGTCCTCATGGCCCTTACAAGGTGGGCTACACACGTGCTACAATGGCGACTACAGAGGGCTGCAATCCCGCGAGGGGGAGCCAATCCCTAAAAGTCGTCTCAGTTCGGATTGTTCTCTGCAACTCGAGAGCATGAAGTTGGAATCGCTAGTAATCGCGGATCAGCATGCCGCGGTGAATACGTTCCCGGGCCTTGTACACACCGCCCGTCACACCATGGGAGTTGGCTTTACCCGAAGGCGCTGCGCTAACCGCAAGGAGGCAGGCGACCACGGTAGGGTCAGCGACTGGGGTGAAGTCGTAACAAGGTAGCCGTAGGGGAACCTGCGGCTGGATCACCTCCTTTCTAAGGATGCTTCTCCAGCCTCTCACGAGGCTATTGAGGCTCCAACTAGTGCGCTAGGCGCACACAAATGAGCGGATCGCCGCCGTCTCCGTTTCTCTTTCCACTTGTCTTGAGCCGATCAGGTTCAAGGCACGATCGCGAGCCCTGGAGCGGATCATCTGATCCGATCTGAGCGGCCTATGGGCCCGTAGCTCAGTTGGTTAGAGCGCACGCTTGATAAGCGTGAGGTCATAAGTTCAAGTCTTATCGGGCCTACCACTCTTTCCACCACACGGACGCAACCGACCAGCTCTCCTGGGCAAGCAACTCACACAGAGTGTGAGGGGCCATAGCTCAGTTGGTAGAGCGCCTGCTTTGCAAGCAGGATGTCGTCGGTTCGAATCCGTCTGGCTCCACCATTCCTCGCAATCCTCGCTACCGCTTCGCTGCTTGAGCGAGGCTAGCTGGTAGGATTGGGAATATCGCGATCGGAAAGATACAAGTTTGCAGCGTCACCTGGTGACGATGCGAAGTGACATCGTGAAGGTAGGGTTCAGCCGTTCAGGTTGGACTTAAGAAGACATCATTGTCTGACATAGTAGAGCGCATGCCTCGGGTCCCTAGACCTGAAGCGCATGGGTTTTGCTGAGAACGATCAAGCGCATAAGGGCTTCTGACGGATGCCTTGGCATTGAGAGGCGATGAAGGACGTGGCACGCTGCGATAAGAGCCGGGGAGGCGCGAGCACCCTTTGATCCGGCTATCTCCGAATGGGGAAACCCACCTTTACGGTCACCCGACTTGCTTCAACCTCGGTTGGAGCACGATCGGTGGATCGGACAAGGTATAATGATCTGAATACATAGGGTCATTAAGCAAACCCGGGGAACTGAAACATCTCAGTACCCGGAGGAAAGGACATCAACCGAGACTCCCGTAGTAGTGGCGAGCGAACCGGGACCAGGCCAGTGCTGTCGTGACATAAAGCTGAAGGATCTGGGAAGGTCCGCCATAGTGGGTGATAGCCCCGTAAGCGTCAAATAGCGACAGACTCGAGTAGGGCGGGACACGTGAAATCCTGTCTGAACATGGGGGGACCACCCTCCAAGCCTAAGTACTCCTCAATGACCGATAGCGAACAAGTACCGTGAGGGAAAGGTGAAAAGCACCCCGACAAGGGGAGTGAAACAGATCCTGAAATCGGAAGCCTACAAGCAGTCGGAGCCACCGCGCGTGGTGACGGCGTACCTTTTGTATAATGGGTCAGCGACTTCATGTGCCGTGCAAGCTTAAGCCGTTAGGTGTAGGCGCAGCGAAAGCGAGTCTGAATAGGGCGAATAAGTACGTCGCATGACGACCCGAAACCAGGTGATCTATCCATGAGCAGGTTGAAGGTTGGGTAACACCAACTGGAGGACCGAACCGGTGAATGTTGAAAAATTCTCGGATGACTTGTGGATAGGGGTGAAAGGCCAATCAAACCTGGACATAGCTGGTTCTCCGCGAAAACTATTTAGGTAGTGCCTCAGACGGACTCCTCGGGGGGTAGAGCACTGAATGGATGCGGGCGGCGCGAGCTGTACCAATTCTAATCAAACTCCGAATACCCGAGAGAGATATCTGGGAGACACACGGCGGGTGCTAACGTCCGTCGTGAAAAGGGAAACAACCCTAACCATCATCTAAGGCCCCCAAGTACTGGCTAAGTGGGAAACGATGTGGGTTTGCTTTGACAACCAGGATGTTGGCTTAGAAGCAGCCATCATTTAAAGAAAGCGTAACAGCTCACTGGTCAAGCGAACCTGCGCGGAAAATGTAACGGGGCTAAAGCCAGTCGCCGAAGGTATGGGTTTGCTCTTTGAGCAAGCGGTAGCGGAGCGTTCCGTAAGCCTGTGAAGATGAGGCGTGAGCCTTGTTGGAGGTATCGGAAGTGAGAATGCTGACATGAGTAGCGATAAAGAGGGTGAGAGACCCTCTCGCCGAAAGCCCAAGGGTTCCTGCGTAAAGCTAATCTGCGCAGGGTTAGCCGGCCCCTAAGGCGAGGCCGAAAGGCGTAGTCGATGGGAATCAGGTGAATATTCCTGAGCCAGTTGGAAGTGACGGATCTGGTAAATTGTCGGTCCTTATTGGATTGGTTCCGGCAGTGAACAGGTCCCTGGAAATAACTCCAACGGAGACCGTACCCGAAACCGACACAGGTGGGCAGGTAGAGTATACCAAGGCGCTTGAGAGAACTGTGCTGAAGGAACTCGGCAAATTGCACGCGTAACTTCGGGATAAGCGTGACTCTTCTTTGGGCAACCAGAAAAGAGTGGCACAAGCCAGGGGGTAGCGACTGTTTATCAAAAACACAGGGCTCTGCGAAGCCGCAAGGCGACGTATAGGGTCTGACGCCTGCCCGGTGCCTGAAGGTTAAAAGGAGGGGTGCAAGCTCCGAATTGAAGCCCAGGTAAACGGCGGCCGTAACTATAACGGTCCTAAGGTAGCGAAATTCCTTGTCGGGTAAGTTCCGACCTGCACGAATGGCGTAACGACTTCCCCACTGTCTCCAGCACAGGCTCAGCGAAATTGAATTCCCCGTGAAGATGCGGGGTTCCCGCGGTCAGACGGAAAGACCCTATGAACCTTTACTGCAGCTTCGCCTTGGCGTTAGCAGCAACATGTGTAGGATAGGTGGGAGGCTATGAAACCGGGGCGCCAGTTCCGGCGGAGCCATCCTTGAAATACCACCCTTATTGTTGCTGACGTCTAACCGCGGCCCGTTATCCGGGTCCGGGACATGGCGTGGCGGGCAGTTTGACTGGGGCGGTCGCCTCCCAAAGTGTAACGGAGGCGCGCGATGGTGGGCTCAGACCGGTCGGAAATCGGTCGTCGAGTGCAATGGCATAAGCCCGCCTGACTGCGAGACTGACAAGTCGAGCAGAGACGAAAGTCGGCCATAGTGATCCGGTGGTCCTGCGTGGAAGGGCCATCGCTCAACGAATAAAAGGTACTCTAGGGATAACAGGCTGATTTTGCCCAAGAGTCCATATCGACGGCAAAGTTTGGCACCTCGATGTCGGCTCATCACATCCTGGGGCTGGAGCAGGTCCCAAGGGTTCGGCTGTTCGCCGATTAAAGTGGTACGTGAGCTGGGTTCAGAACGTCGTGAGACAGTTTGGTCCCTATCTGCCGTGGGTGTACGAGACTTGAGAGGATCTGTCCCTAGTACGAGAGGACCGGGATGGACACACCTCTGGTGGACCTGTCATGGCGCCAGCTGTGCAGCAGGGTAGCTAAGTGTGGAATAGATAACCGCTGAAAGCATCTAAGCGGGAAACTAACCTCAAAACAAGGTCTCGCTGAGAGCCGTGGAAGACCACCACGTTGATAGGCCGGGTGTGGAAGTGCGGCGACGCATGGAGCTTACCGGTACTAATAGCTCGATAGGCTTGATCGTTCTTCAGTCAAACCCATGAAGCTCTACACGAACTTCAGACACTGATGTCTTCTTCTTTGCCTTGCACTCTCCCCCAAAGAGAGCGCAAACAGCATCCTTTTCGCTGACCTGGTGGCTTTGCCGGGGGTTCCCCACCCGATCCCATTCCGAACTCGGTCGTTAAGTCCCCCTGGGCCAATGGTACTTCGTCTCAAGGCGCGGGAGAGTAGGTCGCCGCCAGGTCCGCTAAAAGGATGCATCACGCAAAGATCAACGTTTCAGGCGAAGTGCCTTGCGGTTCGCCGCCCGGAAACGTTGAAAGCAAAAAGTCCAAAACCCTACCCACGATACATACCCCTGCCGCGGGGTGGAGCAGCCCGGTAGCTCGTCAGGCTCATAACCTGAAGGTCACAGGTTCAAATCCTGTCCCCGCACCCAAATCTTCTACGTAAAGCCCCCAGCACCCCGCTGGGGGCTTTCGTCGTTTCGGCCCTGCGCGCGGGGCTACGGCGTGTCCCCGCGTATTTCATATTTGACGACCAAGTTCATATATGATGCCTTGTCGGCAGGCGCTCCGTCAGAGGGCGCGGCCGGGAGGAGACGCCTGATGACCAAAGATGCCGGAGCGCGCGCGGGCCTTGCGCCCCTGGTGCTGATCGTCGCGCTGTTCTTCCTGTGGGGCGTGGCCAACAACCTCAACGACGTGCTGATCCCGCACCTGAAGAAGGCCTTCTTCCTCAGCGACCTGCAGTCGGGCCTGGTGCAATCGGCCTTCTATCTCGGCTACTTCTTCCTGGCCCTGCCGGCCGGCCTCTTGATGCGCCGCTACGGCTACAAGGCCGCGGTGATCGTCGGCCTGGTCCTTTTCGGAGCAGGGGCGCTGCTGTTCTGGCCGGCGGCCGAGCTGCGCCGCTACGAGCTCTTCCTGTCGGCCCTGTTCGTGATCGCTTCGGGCCTGGCGTTCCTGGAGACCTCGGCCAATCCGCTGATCACCGTGCTGGGCGACCCGGCCAAGGCCGAGCAGCGCCTGAACCTGGCCCAGGCCTTCAACCCGCTGGGCGCGATCACCGCCGTCGTGGTCGGCCGCCAGTTCATCCTGTCGGGCGTCGAGCCGACCAAGGCCGAGTTCGCGGCCATGACGCCGGACCAGCTGTCGGCCTTCCAGGCGGCCGAGGCCCAGTCGACCCAGATTCCCTACCTGATCATCGCCGCCGTGGTTCTGACCTGGACGCTGCTGGTGGCCTTCACGCGCTTTCCGGTCCAGGCCAGCCGGCCCGATCCGGAAGCGGCCGAGCACAAGGTCGACAAGCCGATCCTGGGCCTCTTTTCCCGCCCGCGCTTCCTGTTCGGGGTGGTCGCGCAGTTCTTCTATGTCGGCGCCCAGGTGGGCGTCTGGAGCTACATGATCCGCTACGGCCAGGACCAGGTCGCGGGCATGGGCGAGAAGACGGCGGCGGCCTATCTGTCGTGGTCGCTGGTCGGGTTCATGGCCGGCCGCTTCGCGGGCACGGCGCTGATGAGCCGGGTCGATCCCTCGCGGCTGATGGCGCTGTTCGCCGTCGCCAATGTGGCCCTGACCCTGGTCGCCGTGGCCGTGGGCGGTCATGCGGGCCTGCTGGCCCTGGCGGCGACCAGCTTCTTCATGTCGATCATGTTCCCGACCATCTTCGCCAGTTCGCTGAAGGGGCTGGGGGCGCTGACCAAGACCGGTTCGTCGCTGCTGGTGATGAGCATCATCGGCGGAGCGGTGCTGCCGGCGGTGATGGGCGCGATGTCGGACGCCAGCTCGATCCGCACGGCGATCCTCGTGCCCTGCGCCTGCTTCGCCGCGGTCGGGCTGTTCGCGATCACCGCCCGCCGGCGCGAGGTGACCGCCCACGACGCCGTGCTGGCCGGAGGCCACTGATGACGCCTGATGTGATGGACGTGCTGGTCTGCGCCGCGCCGGGCGAGCTGGTGCTGGAGCAGCGGCCGACGCCGAGGCCGGCGGCCGGCGAGGTGCTGCTGCGGGTGCGCCGGGTGGGCGTCTGCGGCACCGACATGCACATCTATCGCGGCACCCAGCCCTACCTGTCCTATCCCCGGGTGATGGGGCACGAGCTGTCGGGCGAAGTGGTCAGCGCGCCGGCGGGCAGCGATCTCGAGCCCGGCGACCATGCCTATGTCATGCCTTATCTGTCGTGCGGGACCTGCCCGGCCTGCGCCAAGGGCAAGACCAACTGCTGCATGAACATCCGGGTGCTGGGCGTGCATGTGGACGGGGCCCTGGCCGAGTACCTGGCCGTGCCCGAGGGTTTCGTGCGCAAGGTCGAGGGCGTGGGGCTGGACGAGGCGGCCATGGTCGAGTTCCTGGCGATCGGCGCCCATGCCGTGCGCCGGGCGCGGATCGAGCCGGGGCAGGCGGCCCTGGTGGTCGGGGCCGGGCCGATCGGCATCGCCGCGGCGCTGTTCGCCAGGCTGGCCGGGGCGCGGGTGACTGTGCTGGACGGTCGCGAGGACCGCCTGGCGTTCTGCGCCGAGCACCTGGGCGCCGAACAGGTGGTGAGCCTCGGCGACGGGACGGCGCGGACCCTGTCGGATCTGACCGACGGCGCATTTTTCGATGTGGTGTTCGACGCCACCGGCAATCCGGGCGCCATGCAGCAGGGCTTCGCCTATGTCGGCCACGGCGGGACCTATGTGCTGATCTCGGTGGTGGCGGCCGACATCACGTTCTCCGATCCGGAGTTCCACAAGCGCGAGATGTCGCTGCTGGGCAGCCGCAACGCCACGATCGAGGACTTCGAGCACGTGCTGGCGACGATCCGGGCGGGCCTGGTGCCGACGGCGGCGCTGAACAGCCACAAGGCCGACCTGCGGGATCTGCCGCAGGCGCTGCCGGGCTGGATGGAGCCATCGGCGGGGGTGATCAAGGCCATCGTCGCGTGCTGATCGACGCCCACTGCCACGTCTGGCGGATCGGCCGGAACGACCACGAATGGCCGACGCCGGAAGAGCCGGCGATCCATCGGGATTTCAGCCTGGACGACCTGCGCGCGGCGGGCGGCCCCGACGGCGTGGTGCTGGTGCAGTCCCAGCCCAGCGAGCGCGACACCGCCTGGCTGCTGGACCTGGCGCAGGCCGATCCGCTGGCGCTGGGCGTGGTCGGCTGGGCCGACCTGACCGCGCCCGACGCGCCGGCGCGGATCGCCGCCCTGGCCGCGAACCCCAAGCTCAAGGGCCTGCGGCCCATGCTGCAGGACCTGGCGTCGGACTGGATCCTCGACCCCGGGCTCGAGCCGGCGATCACGGCGATGGTAGAGGCGGAGCTGGCCTTTGACGCCCTGGTGCGGCCCCGGCACCTGCGCGCGCTGCTGGCCTTCGTGCGTCGTTGGCCGGCTCTGCGGGTGGTCGTCGACCACGGCGGCAAGCCGGCGATCGGGGAGGGGGCGCTCGATCCCTGGAGGGCCGACATCGCCGCCCTGGCCGCCGAGCCCGGCGTGCACTGCAAGCTGTCGGGCCTGCTGACCGAAGCCGGCCAGGCGCCGACCGCCGACGCCGTGGCGCCCTATGCCGCCTGGCTGCTGGAGGTCTTCGGCCCCGAGCGGCTGATGTGGGGCAGCGACTGGCCGGTGCTGAACCTCGCCGGCGACTACGCGGCCTGGCGCGAGATGTGCGAGGCCTGGGCCGCGCCGGCTGGGCGAGCGGCGCTATTTGGCGAGACGGCGCGACGATTCTATCGCTTATAGAAGGCATGTCCGACGCGCCCGCCAAGAAGCGAGAATATCGCGCACCTGCCCTGGAGAAGGGCCTAGACGTGCTGGAGCTGCTGGCCGCGCACCGGGGCGGCCTGACCCTGGCGCAAATTTCGGCGGCGCTCGACCGCTCGTCCAGCGAGCTGTTCCGCATGGTCCAGGTGCTGGAGGCGCGGGGCTATGTGGGGCGCGCCGCCGACGAGGACGGCCTGGTCCTGACCAACAAGCTCTTCGCCCTGGGCATGACCCGGGCGCCGGCCAAGGATCTGCTGGAAGCGGCCCTGCCGGAGATGCGGGCCTCGTGCCAGGTCACCGGCCAGTCGTGCCACCTGGCCGTGGCCAGCGGCGACCAGATGGTGGTGGTGGCGCGCATCGAGGCCCCGGGCGACCAGGGCTATTCCGTGCGCGTGGGCTATCGCCGCAAGATCGTCGAGGCGACCTCGGGCCTGGTGCTGTTCGCCTTCCAGCCCGAGCGGGTTCGAGAGCGCTGGGGCGCGCAACTGCGCGACGGCGCCGGCAAGACGAGCTGGGAGACCTTCCTGGCCGCCGCCGCCCAGGCCCGCAAGGACGGCCACGTGCAGGCCGCCAGCTACGTGACCTCGGCGGTGATCGACCTGTCGGTGCCGGTGCACGGCGCCGACGGCGTGGTGGCGGCCCTGACCTGCCCCTATGTCGATACGCCCAGCGCGATCTCGATGCCCGACACCATCGCCAACCTGCAGCGCCACGCCGCCGCCATCAGCGCCGAGATCGGCCCGACGGCGCGCAACGGGATCTAGGGAAGCCCCGCCAGATCCCGGTCCATCGCCGCGCCGTCGAAGGGCACGACGATGATCTTGCTGCCGTGGCGGTTGTTTCCGGTCTGGTCGTCCTTGGGGGTGTCGACGACGGCGAAGGTCATGGCGACCACGTGGCCGTTCTCCATCACCACGCCGGGGCGTTCGAGCTTGTTCCAGTGGTTCTTCGTCCCGCTGGCGTAGCGGATGAAGTCGGCGCCGGGTTCGTAGGCCAGGCCCTGGACGCGCCATCCCGTGATCCCGTCGCGCGAGATCAGGTGATAGGCGCGGCGCTCGCGCCACTGGTTGACGACGATGTGGTGCCAGCCGCCGCTGTACCAGACGACGGGATCCTCGAAGGCGCGCATGTCGCGCTGGGGCACGCCGTCCAGGCCGCGGTAGACGCTGTCGCCCATCACCATGTAGGGGCCCAGGATCCCCGTCTTGCTGATCAGGATCTGGCCCGATCGCGGCACGATCTGGTAGGCGCCGTCGGGGCGCAGCAGGACGCTGAAGTTGGCGGGCTTGGCGGGCATGGCCGTCGGGGTGTCGCGCAGGGCGACGTCGCCGGGGGTCTTGACCAGCTGGAAGCGGCTCTGGTCGAGGGCTATCGTTCCCAGCTGGGTCCAGGGGCCGTCGATGCCGTCGGAGACGAAGACGTCGCCGCCGCGCGTCTCGCTGACCACCACGGCGTAGCGGCCGTCGTGCATCTTCAGGGCGGTGACGTTGTGGCCGAGGCCGCCCTGGTTGTCGGGCCAGGTCAGGCCCCGGTCGCGATAGGGGCCATAGAGCTTGTCGCTGATCGCGCTGACGGCCAGGGACCGGCCCCAGGCCTTGTGGCCGAGGCCCTGGTCCCAGCGGCTGGCGAACATGCGGTACTTGCCGTCGGCGCCCTTGAGGATCTGGCCGTCCCAGTAGTTCCACCGGGCCATGGTCGCGTCCTCGAGGCCGTTGCGCGGATCGCGCGGACCGACCTCCTTGGCGCCCCAGGCCGTGGTCGACAGCCGGGCGGCCGGCATCGGCTTGAAGTAGCCGATGAAGGGCTTGGGCCCAAGCGTCGGCACGACCTCCGCGACGGCTGGGACGGGCGCGGCCTGCGCCGCCGCGACGCCGGGACTGGCCGTGGCGACGAGCAGGCAGGACAGCGCGGCGGCCAGCTTGGAACGCGGGGACATGGACAGTCTCCGGTAAGCGACGATCGAGACGAGATGGGTCATGCCTGCTTCAGCACCCCGTCCTTGGCCGTGAGGCGGACGCGCTGGCCCTTCCTGAGGTCGAGGTCCAGCGTCGAGCCGGCCAGGACCACGGTGTGCTTGCCGGCTTCCCTGGCCGTCAGCACGGCCTCGGTCAGCTTGCCGCCGCTCCAGCGCACGTCGACGCCCACCGCGCCGCGTGCGCGCAGGCCGGTCATGGCGCCGGTGGGCCAGGCGGAGGGCAGGGCGGGCAGCAGATAGATGCGGTCGTTGCGGCTCTGCAGCACCATCTCGGTCATGCCCGAGGCGCCGCCGAAATTGCCGTCGATCTGGAACGGCGGGTGGGCGTCGAACATGTTGGGATAGGTGCGCTCGGGACCGAGCAGGAGCTTGAGGATGCTGTGCGCCCGGTCGCCGTCGCCCAGCCGCGACCACAGGTTCAGGCGCCAGGCGATGGCCCAGCCGGTCGACAGGTCGCCGCGCGTGACCAGCGAGGTCCTGGCGGCCTTGGCGAGGTCGGGCGTGGTGTCGACCGAGATCTGGTCGGACGGGAACAGGCCGTAGAGGTGCGAGACGTGGCGGTGATGGATGTCGTTGGCGTCGGCGTCCCAGTCCTCCTGCCACTCCTGCAGTTGGCCGTCCTTGCCGATCTTGTAGGGCGCCAGCTTGTCGCGGGCGGCGCGGACCTCGGCGACGAAGGCGGCGTCGGGGCCCAGGATCGCCTCGGCTTTCAGGCAGTTGTCGAACAGGTCGCGGATGATCGCCTGGTCCATGGTGGGGCCGGCGACCAGCGACGAGCCGTGGCCATGGCTGTTCTCGGGCGAGATCGACGGATTGGTGACCAGCACGCCGAACTTCGGGTCGACCACCAGGGTGTCGAGGAAGAAGCGGGCCGAGCCCTTCATCAGCGGATAGACGCGGGCCAGATACGTCTTGTCGCGGCCGTAGTCGTAGTGGTCCCAGACGTGCTTGCACAGCCAGGCGCCGCCGGTGGGCCAGACGCCGAACTTGGCGCCGTCGATCGGTCCGGTCGCCCGCCAGAGGTCGGTGTTGTGGTGGGTGACCCAGCCGCGCGCGCCGTACATGGCCCTGGCCATCCGCTCGCCGGTCTGGGCGATGTCGGACACCAGCGCGATCAGCGGCTCGACCAGTTCGGGCAGGTCGGTCGGCTCGGCCGGCCAGTAGTTCATCTCGGTGTTGATGTTGATCGTGTACTTGCCGCCCCAGGGCGCGAAGGTCTTGTCGTTCCAGATGCCCTGCAGGTTGGCCGGCTGACTGCCCGGGCGCGAGCAGGCGATCAGCAGGTAGCGGCCGTACTGGAAGTACAGGGCGGCCAGCGACGGATCGTCGGTGCTCGGCGACTGGCGGATGCGCTCGTCGGTGGGCTGGAGGTCGGCGCGAGTGCGGCCGAAGTCGACGCCGACCCGGCGGAAGAGGGCGCGGTGATCGGCCTGGTGACCGGCCAGGATCTTCGCCCACGGCTTGCCCGAAAGCTTGGCCAGCGTGGCCTTGTTCAGCGCGACCGGATCGCCCGAGACGTCGTCGTAGCGGCGATAGCTGGTGGCGGCGGCGATCAGCAGCAGCACCTCGTCGGCGCCCTTCACCGACAGCTTGCCGCCGGCGCCCGAGACCTGGCCGCCCTTGGCTCGGACCTCGACGCGGGTCTCGAAGGTCAGGCGGGCGTCGATGCCTTGCGAGGGCTCGTTCCTGCCGGCCAGGATCAGATGCGCGCCCTCGACCGACGAGACGGGCTTGGACTTCAGCGGCGAGGAGAAGGACAGGTCGACCGACACCGCCCCCTTGCGGCTGGCGGTCAGGCGCACCGCGACGACGCCTTCGGGATGGCTGGCGATCACCTCGCGCAGGTGGCTGACGCCGCCGGCGGTGAAGCGGGTGGTGGTGATCGCGCCGTCCAGGTCGAGGTCGCGGACATAGCCTTCGACGGCGTCCGACAGACCGGGGAAGTCGAGCTTCAGGTCGCCGATGGTCTGGTACGACATCTGGCGCTTGGGCAGGGCCATGAACTTGGCGTCGGCCAGCTCGGTGGCCTTGGCGTATTCACCGGCGTCGATCAGGCGGCGGATCTCGGGCAGGGCGCCGCGGGCCTCTGGATTGATCGGCTCGTAGGGGCCGCCCGCCCAGAGCGTGTCTTCGTTCAGCTGCAGGCGCTCGGCCGCGACGCCGCCGAACACCATGGCGCCCAGCTTGCCCGAGCCGACGGGGAGGGCCTCGACCCACTCCTTGGCTGGCTGGCGGTACCAGAGGCGCGGCGCGGCGCTCTTCGAGGCGGCGGCGCGGACCGGCGAGGCGGCGACCAGGGAAGCGCCGGCGGTGGCGGCCAGGGCTGTTCTGCGGGTCACATTCATCTTGTCGCCGTGCCTCGTTCTGAAAGCGAAAACAATCGTGGTGTCGGGAAAGAGAGCGGCCCGAAGGCTCAGGGCTGCTCGGAAAGGGCGAAGATCCGGCGCATGTCGCGCCATTTCTCGTCGGGAGCCGCGCCGGTCAGCGGCTTCTGGAAGGCCGACATCAGCCGCTCCCAGGCCCGCACGTCGCGCGAGGCCATGTCGGCGGCCGCCTTGGCCTGCGGCGAGAAGTCGGGGCCCGCCTCGACGACCATGAACAGGCGGTCCTCGACGCGCCAGATCTCCATCTCGAGGATGCCAGCCTCTCGGATCGAGCGCACCACGGCTTGCGGAACCGCGCCTGGGCGATGCCAGGCCTCGTAGCGGGCGATCAGCTCGGCGTCGTCCTTCAGGTCGAGGGCCAGGCAGCGGCGCATGGTCAGTTGATCCAGCCGCCGTCGATTATGTGAATCTGGCCGGTCGTGAAGGCCGACTCGTCGCTGGCCAGATACAGCGCCAGCTGGGCCAGTTCCTCGGGCTTGCCCAGCCGGCCCATCGGCTGGCGGGCGGTGAAGGCCTTGTGGGCGGCCTCGTAGTCGCCGGTGTCGGCCAGGCGCTGGTTCAGGGACGGGGTGTCGACGGTGCCCGGGCAGATGGCGTTGCAGCGCACGCCCTGGCCCACGAAGTCGGCGGCCACGGCCTTGGTCAGGCCGATCACCGCGGCCTTGGTGGCGCCGTAGGCGAAGCGGTTGGGCACGCCTTTGATCGAGCTGGCCACCGAGGCCATGTTGACGATCGAGCCGCCGCCGGCCGCCAGCATGGCCGGAAGAAAGGCGCGGATGGCGCGGTACTGGGCCGTGACGTTGAGGTCGTTGGACAGCGCCCAGGCCCGCTCGTCGCAGTCGAGGATGGTGCCGGCATGGACATAGCCGGCGCAGTTGAACAGGACGTCGATCGCACCCAGTTCGGCGGCCAGGGCGGTGATCGCGTCCGGGTCCAGCACGTCCAGCCTGCGGCCCTCGCAGCCTTCGACGCCGGCCAGCAGGCCTTCGTTGAGGTCGGTGGCGATCACCCGCGCGCCTTCGCGGGCGAAGAGCTCGGCGCTGGCCTTACCGATGCCTTGGGCGGCCGCCGTGACCAGCGCCGTCTTGCCCGAAAGTCGTCCCATGATGCGCCCCTTAACTCACGCGCCGCAGCGGCAGGCAGGCCGGACCGATCGGGTCGAAGGCCTTGTAGGTGAGGATGAATTCCTGGTGGCCCAGCGCCTCGGACACCGTCCGCTGGCCGCCGGCCACGGCCAGGACCAGGTCGAAGATCTCGTCGCCGACCTCGTCGAGCGTGCCGCGCCCTTCCATGATCCGGCCGGCGTCGACATCCATGTCGCCCGACAGCTTGCGGTAGGTCTCGGGGTTGGCGCAGACCTTGATCACTGGCGAGACGGCCGAGCCGACGACCGAGCCGCGCCCGGTGGTGAACAGGGTCAGGTGCGCGCCGCAGGCTATCAGCTCGACGATCTCGGCGTTGTCGGAGATGTTGGGAAAGCCGAACCGCACCTCGCCGTCGGGCACCACGTCCAGCAGGTAGAGGCCGCCGCTGACCGGCTGGTCGCCGGGCTTGAGGATGCCGACGATCGGGGCCGAGCCCGACTTCGAATAGGCCCCCATCGACTTCTCTTCCTGGGTCGTCAGGCCGCCCTCGGCGTTGCCGGGCGCGAAGCTGCCGTAGCCCATGACGGTGTAGTAGGCCTCGGCCTTGCGGACGCTGGCCTCCAGTTCACGGCCGAGTTCCGGCGTGATCGCGCGGTCGGCCATGATCGTCTCGCAGCCGACCAGCTCGCCGGTCTCCTCGAAGACGCAGGCCGCGCCGGCTGCGCCGAGGCGGTCGAAGGCCCGGCCGACGGCGGGGTTGGCGGTGATGCCGCTAGTGCCGTCCGAGCCGCCGCAGATGGTGCCGATCACCAGTTCGGAGACGTCCATGGGAGCGCGCGGGGTCTGGTCGGCGACGGCCTTCAGGCGGGCGACGGCCAGGGCGCCCTTGCGGACGGTTTCGGCGGTGCCGCCGCTCTCCTGGATGACCAGCACCTCGACCGGGCGGCCGCTGGCGGCGATGGCCGCGCGCAGGGCCTCGCGGTTGAAGCTCTCGCAGCCCAGCGAGATCAGCAGCACGCCGCCGATGTTGGGATGCGTGCCGATGGCCTGCATGACCTTCAGCGCATAGGCGTTGGGATAGCAGCCGGGAAAGCCGATCAGGTGGACGTCGGCATCGTCGCTCTTCGTCACGATCGTGCGGGCCACGTGGTGAGCGCACTCGACCAGATAGGCCACCGCCACGACGTTCCGAATGCCCTTGCGGCCGTCGGCGCGGAGAAATCCGGTGAGCCCGCTCACGATGGTTCCCCCGTGGTCTGGCCGGTGGCCTGGCGGGTGTGGCTGGCGATGTAGTCGCTCTTCATGTTGTGCATGTGGACGTGCCCGCCGGGGGCGGCGGGGGCGGTCATAGAGCCGATCGGCGCGCCGTACTTCAGCACCTTGTCGCCGACGGAGAGCGCATGGCGGGCGATCTTGTGGCCGACGGCGACGTCGTGCGGCGCGGCCAGGGCGGCGCCGTCGATCTCGATCGTCTGGCCGGCGTGGATCGCCTGCGCCAGCACGAGGACGTTGTCGTCCGGATGCAGCAGGATCGGCTTCACGCGGCGGCTCGCGTCGACGGGACGGGGGCGTCGGGGTGCAGCAGGCCCTCGACGCGCAGGTCTTCCCACAGGGGCGCGGGGATCGGGGTCTCCATCCAGGCGATCGCGTCGGCGACCTGAGCCGGGCTGGCCATGCCGGGAATGACGCTGGCCACGGCCGGATGGGCGAGGGGAAACTGCAGGGCGGCGGCCGCCAGCGGAACGCCATGGGCGGCGCAGACCCGGCGCAGGCTTTCCACCCGCGCGACGATCTCGGCGCCGGCGGGGGCGTAGTTGTAGTGGATCGGCCCGCCGCCGGGCGGCTCGACCAGGGCGCCGGAGTTGAACGGCCCGCCGACGATGATCCTCACGTTCCGCTTTAGGCAGCGCGGCAGGAAGCCGTCCAGCGCGGTCTGCTCCAGCAGGGTGTAGCGGCCGGCCAGCAGGAAGACGTCGAGGTCGACATGGTCCAGCGCCTCGTCGCAGACGGCCTGTTCGTTGACGCCCAGCCCGATGGCGCCCACCGCGCCCGCGTCCTTCAGCTCGCGCATGGCGTGGTAGCCGCCTTCGAGGAAGTCGCGCATGTGGTCGGCATGCGCTTCGCCATGGGTGTCGCGGCCCAGGTCGTGGGCCAGCAGGATGTCGACGCGGTCGCGGCCCAAGCGGCGCAGGCTGTCCTCGAACGACCGCATGACGCCGTCGTAGGAATAGTCGAACACCGGCTCGAACGGGGCGGCGTCGACGAAGCCGTGGCGCTCGCGCTCGTCGGTCTGGATAGGTTCGAGACGGCGGCCGACCTTGGTGGAGACGGCGACGTCGCGGCCGGCCAAGGCTTGGCCCAGGCGGGTTTCGCTGAGACCGAAGCCGTAGTGCGGGGCGGTGTCGAAATAGGCGACGCCGGCGGCGAGGGCGGCGTCGATCACCGCGCGGGCCTGAGTGTCGGGCACGGGCGCGTAGAGGTTGCCCACGGCCGCGCCGCCGAAGCCCAGCCGCGGCAGTCGCGCCAGGATCTGCGATCGCTCTGCGGCGACGTCCATCCGCGTTCCCATCCCGTTTATTTATAAAATCGATGTTGCTGGTAAAATTCCATCGCTGGTCACGCGAGTCAATGCGGCAGGCATCAAGCGCAGCTGTCCGGGCAAAGAAAAAGGGCCCGCCGTGAAGCGGGCCCAGTCAGGAGAAGCCGGAGAAGGAGGGGCTAGCGGCGCACGCGCAGGGTGACGCCGAAGGTGCGCGGATCGCCGAGCGTGCCGGTGATGGCGCCGGTGTTCCCCGCGCCGAGCGACAGGTAGTAGAGCTTGTCGAAGACGTTGCGGCCCCAGACCTGCAGGTCCCAGCTGCCGTCCTCGGCGCCGATGCCGGCCCGCAGGTTCAGCAGGGTGTAGCCCTTGATCTTCGAGTATTCCGAGTTCGAGGCGGAGGTGTAGTAGGACGACTTGTAGCTGGCGTCGTAGCCGGCATAGGCGGTCAGGCCGTCGCCGCGCCAGGTTCCGGCGGCCCGGCGATACTCGCCGCCGGTCGAGGCGGCCCACAGCGACGCGCCGGGCAGGCGGCGGCCGGTGAGGTTGCAGTAGGTCGCCAGCTGGATCTCGATCGGGCAGGCGGCCTGTTCGTAGCTGGTGTAGCTGGCGTCGTTGTAGGTGGTCGAACCGTAGAGGGTCAGGCCCTGGATCGGCGCGGCCCGCAGGTCCAGCTCGACGCCGCGGCTGCGCACGCTGCCGGCGTTGGTCAGGTAGCTGGCGTTGTTGATCAGGTTGACGGCCGTGGTCTGGTATCCGTCGTCCTTCGTCCAGAATAGAGCCAGGTTGGCGGTCAGGCGACGGTCGAACCAGGTGCTCTTCAGTCCGGCCTCGTAGGCGTCGATGGTCTCGGGATCGATGACCGGATCGACGGCGTTGGCGCCGGAGGTGTTGATGTTCGACAGGTTCAGGCCGCCGGCCTTGTAGCCCCGGGCGTAGGTCGCATAGACGAGCTGCCCGCCGTCGAAGGTGTAGGCCAGGGTGAGGTTGCCCGTCAGGCTGTCGCCGGAGGTCTTCGACGCGAACTTGTTGGCCGCGCCGAAGCGGGCGCGCAGCGCCATCGCCGTGGCCTGGTCGGCGGCGGAAAGGCCCGACAGGTCGGCCCCCCAGGCCGTCTGGTCGAACCAGCCGGTCATCTTCTCGTAGGTATAGCGCAGGCCGCCGGTGACATCGAAGCGGTCGGTGACGTGCCAGGTGCCTTGCGCGAACGCCGCCGCGCTGGTGGTCTCGGGGCTGGAGTGGCTGACGATCGAGTAGTTGTTCAGCGCCGCCGCCCGCACCGTGGCCGAGGCCGCCGCCGGGGCCAGCAGCCAGTCGGCCGCCGCCGGGCCGTAATAGTTGACCGCCTCGGCCTCGAGATCCTGCCAGAAGTAGTAGAGGCCGGCCACGTAATCGAGCTTGCGGTCGCCTTCCGAGCGGATCCGCAGTTCCTGGCTGAACTGCTGCTGGTCGTTGTCCTGGTGGGCGTCGATGATCGCCGAGACCGTCGTGCCGTCGGCGTCGTTGTGCGGCCGCCAGTGCCAGCCGCGCCAGGCGGTGACCGAGGTGATGGTGGCGTCGGCCAGCTTGTAGTCGACGATCGCCGAAACGCCGCCGTGGGTCTCGAAATAGCTGTTCTTGGTGTTGACCGAGACGCGCCGCGCCTCTGGATCGATCGGCGGCGGCGTGAAGCCGACGCGCGCGGCGCGGGCCAGATAGCCGTTCGGATAGGCCGCGCCGCTGTCGGCGTAGTTGGTGAACAGGCCGGTCAGGACGCTGGCGGCGGTGTTGGAGTATTGCTGGCCGTAGTCGCCCGACAACTTGATGCTGAGCTGCTCGTTGGGCGTCAGCAGGAACTGAACCCGGCCGCCGAAGTCGTGATAGTCCTGGGTTTTCGACCCGTCGTAGACGTTGGTCATGTAGCCGCCGCGCTGGGTGTTGGCCAGCGACACGCGGTAGGCCAGCTTGTCCTCGGCGATCGGGCCCGAGGCGATCAGGTGGGCCTGGAAGTAGTCGTAGTTGCCGCCGGTGACATCGGCGGAGAGTTCCGGCGTGAACTTCGGCTCCTTGGTGGCGATGACCAGGGCGCCGGCCGAGGTGTTCTTGCCGAACAGCGTGCCCTGCGGGCCGCGCAGCACCTGCACGGAGTCGAGGTCGGCCAGGTCGAACACCGCCTGGCCCGGACGGCCCAGATACACCTGGTCCAGATAGACGCCGACCGCCGACTGCAGGCCGTCGTTATAGACCGAGACGTTGTTGCCCAGGCCCCGGATGTTGATGCTGGTGTTGCGCGGGTTGGTGACGCTGACCGACAGGCTGGGCGACAGGGTCTGCAGGTCGCGGACGTTGAAGGCGCGGGCGGCTTCCAGCTGGGCGCCGCCGAAGGCCGAGACGGCCACGGGCACGGTCTGGGCGTCCTCGTCGCGGCGGCGGGCGGTGACGACCACGGCGTCCAGGCCCACGGCGTCGTCGGTCGCCGTCGACGGCTCAGCGGGCGTTTCGGCGGCGAGGGCGGGCGCGGCGCCGGCCAGCAGGGCGACGCACGAGGCGGCCAAGGCCAGGCGGCGCAGCGTCACGCCGTGGTTGTAGTCACGGCGAGTATTCGCCTGGTGGATAGAAACGAGTACGCCCGACATCGCGAGGAGCCCCCATAGACAGCAAGAACAACCGCAGAAAACGACCTTGTTCGACGCGTCGGCGGGCCCTTCGCCGTATGCGTCGTCGTTGCGGTGTGGGGCGAGCTTTAAAACCCAACTACTCCGATCGGCATTGCAGAAATTCTCAACAGGGCGTTTCGAAATTGTCGTAAGAGCGCTCGGCGTCGCAGGCCTTAGGGGGAAGGAAGAACACGAGGGAAAGCGTCATGAAGACCCATCACACGACCCTGCGGACCACCCTTCGTGGGCGGCTCCTGGCCGGCGCCCTGATCGCCGCGACCAGCCTGGCGGGCGGCCTCGCCCACGCCGCGGAACCTACGGCTCCGGCCGCGACCCGCGCGGTCGAGAAGCGTCCGAATTTCTTGATCATCGTCGCCGATGACTTGGGCTATTCTGATCTCGGAGCCTTCGGCGGCGAGATCGAGACGCCCAACCTCGACGCCCTGGCCAAGGGCGGCGTGCGGCTGTCGGGTTTCCATACCGCCCCGACCTGCTCGCCGACGCGCTCGATGCTGATGACGGGCTCGGACAACCACCAGGTGGGCCTGGGTTCGATGGCCGAGGTGCTGACGCCTGGCCAGAAGGGCCGGCCGGGCTACGAGGGCTATCTCAACGACCGCTCGGTGACCGCGGCCGAGCTGCTGCGCGACAGCGGCTATCGCACCCTGATGGCCGGCAAGTGGCACCTGGGCCTGACCGACGACCAGTCGCCGACGGCGCGCGGCTTCGAGCGCTCCTACGCCCTGCTGCAGGGTCTTCAGAACCACTTCGGCGAAGACCAGACCGAGGCCTACAGGGCCGCCGGCGCGGCCTCGACCTTCCGCGAGGACGGCAAGGTGGTGACCTATCCCAAGGGCGTCTACTCGGCCGACTTCTACGGCGACAAGATGGCCCAGTTCATCCGCGAAGGCGCCGGCGACGCCCGGCCGTTCTTCGCCTACCTGACCTTCACCGAGCCGCACTGGCCGCTGCAGGCCCCGCCCGAGACCATCGCCAAGTACAAGGGCCGCTACGACGCCGGCTACGAGGCGCTGCGCGACCAGCGGCTGGCCAGGCTGAAGGCGCTGGGCCTGGTGGCCAAGGACGTCAAGCCGCATCCGTTCGTCGACACCCCGGCCTGGAGCTCGCTGACCGCCGAGCAGAAGAAGGACCAGTCGCGCCGCATGGAGATCTATGCGGCCATGGTCGATCGCATGGACCAGAACATCGGCAAGGTGGTCGCCGCGCTGAAGGCCTCGGGCCAGTACGACAACACCGTCATCGTCTTCCTGTCGGACAATGGCGCGGAAGGCAGCCGCATCGACACCATCCGCGGCGTGCCCGATCCGGCCAAGCTGGCGACGCTGCCGGTCGACAACAGCTTCGACAACCTGGGCGCGGGCTCCTCGCACGTGGGCTACGGCCCTGGCTGGGCGCAGGCGGCCACCGCACCGACCCGCCAGGTCAAGGGCTACACCACCGAGGGCGGCATCCACACGCCGGCCATCGTCGAGGGACCGGGCGTCAAGGGCGACGGCCGCATCGTCGGCTCCCTGGCCCACGTGGCCGACGTCGAGGCCACGGTGCTGGAACTGGCCGGCGTGAAGCGTCCGGAGACCTATCGCGGCCGCGCCGTGGCCCCGGCCATCGGCCGCTCGTGGGTGGCCGCGCTGGCCAGCCCCGACGCCGTCGTGCGCGGTCCGCAGGACCTGGTGGCCTGGGAGCTGTTCTTCCGCCGGGCCGTGCGCCAGGGCGAGTGGAAGGCGGTCTACCTGCCTTCGGCGCCGGGCGGGGCGGCCTATTCGCGCGAGGCGGTGCTGCCGGCCAATTGGCAGCTATTCAACCTCAAGAGCGACCCGGCCGAAGCCGTCGACCTGGCGTCCAGCCAGCCGGACAAGCTGAAGGAGCTGGTCGAGGCCTGGAACCGCTACGCCGCGCAGAACGGCGTGGTCCTGCCGCCCGCTCAGCCCGCCGCCGGCGCGGCCGCGCCCAAGGCCGGCGCGCGCTGATGCGACGCGGCCTTCCCGGAGCGGCGGCGGTGGTCGCCCTGGTCGCCGGCCTGGCGAGCAGCGGCTTCACGACCGCCGATCCGGCCGGTGTCGAGGTGGCGGCGATCCGCGCCGCGCCTCCGGGCGCCTGCGCTGGGAAGGCCAGAAAGGCCCAGGAGGGCCGAGCGTTCGTTCCGGCCGG
This sequence comes from Caulobacter flavus, assembly GCF_003722335.1. Classification (GTDB taxonomy): domain Bacteria; phylum Pseudomonadota; class Alphaproteobacteria; order Caulobacterales; family Caulobacteraceae; genus Caulobacter; species Caulobacter flavus. The sequence goes on along the minus strand of NZ_CP026100.1, from coordinate 5,041,998 downwards.
CCAGGTGTCGCTGGGCGAGGACGGTCCGGGGCGGCCGGGCAGGGCGGTGGCGGTCGAGGGCTTCTGGCTCGATCGCCACGAGGTGACCAACCGCCAGTTCGCCGCCTTCGTCGACGCCACCGGTTACGTCACCCAGGCCGAGCGGGACGGGGCCTCGGCGGTGTTCGTGCAGCCCGAGCATCTTGCGTCCGGCCTCGACGACGCGGCCCAGTGGTGGAAGCTGACGCCCCGCGCCAACTGGCGGCGGCCGCACGGCGGCGGGGCCGACGACCTGGCCCACGCCGACGAGCCGGTGGTGCATGTGGCCTATGCCGACGCGGTCGCCTACGCCCGCTGGGCCGGCGGTCGCCTGCCGACCGAAGCGCAGTGGGAGCGCGCCGCCCGGGGCGACCAGGCCGGTCCGCGCGCGCCCCAGGCCTGGGCCTATGACGATGACGGCAAGCCGACCGCCAACACCTGGCAGGGCGACTTCCCCCTGGCCCAGAGCAACGAGGACCACTTCACCGGCGTGGCGCCCGTCGGCTGTTTCTCGCCCAACGCCTTCGGCCTGTCGGACATGATCGGCAACGTCTGGGAGTGGACGGCCAGCCCGGCCGGGACCTCGGGCGTCGAGCGCCTGATCAAGGGCGGCTCGTTCCTCTGCGCCTTCAACTACTGCGCCAACTTCCGCCCCGCCGCCTGGCAGGCGCAGGAGGAGGGCATCGGGACCTCGCACGTGGGGTTCCGGGTGGCTTACGAAACGCCCTCTCTCTGAGAGAGAGGGAGAGGGTTGGGATCTCCGTCCAGGTCGATGCGCTGCTTGACGATCTCCAGCCGGTCCCCCACGTCGCGCATCTCGTAGAGCTTGCCGCGGGCGTTCTTGAAGGGGCGGTGGACGACCATCATCAACTGGCCGTCGAAGCGCGTGAACAGCATGCCGTGGCCGCTGTCGTGGCGGACCAGCGGCGGCAGCTGCTCCCACGGCCCTTCGATCGCGCCGCTCGTCGAGCGGGCCTGGCTCTGTACGTAGCCGTCCTTGTCGTAGCTGGACCACAGCATCAGCAACTGGCCCGTCTTGCTGGTGAACAACTGCGGGCCGTCGGTGACGTAGGCCAGGTCGCCCTCGGGCTGCTTCTTGCCGTCGGACCACGGCGCCTGGCTGGCGGTGAACAGCGTGCGGGGCGGGCCGGCGGCGGCCAGTTCGTCGGTCAGGGGCAGGGCCTCGATCGCCCCGTCGCCGACCTGCAGCCACTCGCGCGAATAGACGTACCAGGGCTTGCCGTCCGGGGCGACGTAGAGGGTGCCGTCAAGGGTCATCAGCTCCTTCGGCGCGACCGGCTCGCCGTCGCGGACGACGGTGAAGGGACCTTCGGGACTGTCGGCGACGGCCAGGATCGTGCCGCGCCGGTAGGGCTGGCGCTTGCCCACCGGCGGCAGGCGCGCGGCTTCGTCGTGGAAGGTGGCGAACAGGAACCAGCGACCCCGCCATTGATGGACTTCCGGCGCCCAGGCCCCGCCCTTGAACCAGGCGTCGCGCGGGGCCTGGAATACGCAGCGCGGGTTTTCCCAGGTCGCCAGGTCACGGCTGACGTACATCATCGTGCCCAGGCCGGGCGTCCCGCTGAGCCGGGCGATGTTCGATGTATAGAGCCGATACAGCCCGGCCTTCTTGTCGGCGACCATGAACGGGTCGTGCAGCGGCATGTTGGGCAGGCGCAGCGTGGGTTCGGCGCGGGCGGCGGCGGGCGCGAGCGCCAGGGCGGCGGCCCCCAGGGCCATGGCCCGCCGTGAGTGGTCGACGGTCATGCTTCCTCCGGGCGACGCTGTACGAGGCGCGATCTAGAAAGACATGGCGGCGCTTTGCAATGGCGAGGGCAGGGGGCAAGCTGGCGGCCGTGTCGCGCTGTGCGGCAAAGGTCGTGCTGGCCTATCGGTGTTTTAGGGCATAAACCTCGGCCGATAACGAAGCATGCGACAGAGGCCGGCCCCAAACCGCCTCGTCCCGAGGAGGAACGCGTTGATCGAGTCGGTTCTGATCGCCAATCGCGGCGAGATCGCGCGCAGGATCATCCGCACCGCGCGCGAGATGGGCGTGCGCACGATCGCCGTCCACTCGGAGGCCGACAGCCACGCCCCCTTCGTGATGGAGGCCGACATGGCCATCCTGATCGGCGGCTCGCCGGCCCGTGAAAGCTATCTCGACCCGGCCAAGATCCTGGCCGCCGCGCGCCAGACCGGCGCCGAGGCGATCCACCCCGGCTACGGCTTTCTGTCGGAGAACGCCGACTTCGCCCAGGCCGTGACCGACGCAGGATTGGTCTGGATCGGTCCGCCGCCGTCGGCGATCCGCGCCATGGGCCTGAAGGACGCCGCCAAGAAGGTCATGATCGAGGCCGGCGTGCCGACCACGCCCGGCTATCTGGGCGACGACCAGTCGGTCGAGCGGCTGGCCGCCGAAGCCGGGAAGATCGGCTTCCCGGTGCTGATCAAGGCCGTGGCCGGCGGCGGCGGCAAGGGCATGCGCAAGGTCGACCGGGCCGAAGACTTCGCCGAGGCCCTGGGCTCGTGCCGCCGCGAGGCCGCCGCCAGCTTCGGCGACGACCGCGTGCTGCTGGAGAAGTGGGTCACCCGGCCGCGCCACATCGAGGTGCAGGTGTTCGGCGACCAGTTCGGCGACGTCGTCCACCTGTTCGAGCGCGACTGCTCGCTGCAGCGCCGGCATCAGAAGGTCATCGAGGAGGCGCCCGCCCCCGGCATGGACGAAGAGACGCGGGCGGCCGTCTGCGGCGCGGCGGTGCGGGCGGCCCAGGCCGTCGGCTATGTCGGCGCCGGCACGGTGGAGTTCATCGCCGACGCCAGCGAGGGCCTGCGCGCCGACCGCATCTGGTTCATGGAGATGAACACCCGCCTGCAGGTCGAGCACCCAGTCACCGAGATGGTCACCGGCCAGGACCTGGTCGAATGGCAGCTGCGCGTCGCCTCGGGTGAACCTTTGCCGCTGGCCCAGGACGAGATCGAGTTGCAGGGTTGGGCCATGGAGGCGCGCCTCTATGCCGAGAACCCCGCCACCGGCTTCCTGCCCTCGACCGGCCCGCTGAAGCACTTCCGCCTGCCCGAGGGCGACGTCCGCGTCGACAGCGCGGTGGAGGAGGGCGGCGAGGTCACGCCCTTCTACGATCCGATGATCGCCAAGCTGATCGCCCATGGCGTCGACCGCGAGGACGCGGCCCATCGCTTGGCCGAGGCCTGCAAGCTGGTCGAGGTCTATCCCGTCAAGACCAACGCCGCCTTCCTGGCCGCCTGCGCCAGCCATCCGGATTTCGTCGAGGGCGCGATCGACACCGGCTTCATCGCCGCGCGTCTCGACGAACTTACCGAGCGGACCTTCAGCGACGCCCCCACCCTGGCGGCGATCGGCCAGCGGCTCGAGACCTTCATGGCCGCCGACCAGCCCAAGGCCGACCCGTGGGCCAGCGCGCCCTCGCGCCTGCTGGGCTTCCGCATGGGCGCGCCGCGCGCGGCCATGAACCTGCCGCTGACGATCGACGGCGCCCGCACGCCGCTGCGGGTAGGCTTGGTGACCGGCGCCGGTGACGACTGGTCGTGGGACATCACCGTCGAGGACGGCCGACCGCTCGACGACGTCGACGTGCTGCCCGGCGTCTACGGCCGCGATCCGCTGTACGTGTTCGAGGGCGGCGACGTGCGCGAGTTCGATTTCATGCCGCAGGTCGGCGGCGGCGCCCATGGCGCGGCCTCGGACGGGGCGATCCTGTCGCCGATGCCGGGCAAGGTGGTGTCGGTCGCGGTCGCGGCCGGCCAGGCGGTGACCAAGGGCCAGACCCTGCTGGTGCTGGAGGCCATGAAGATGGAGCACGCCCTGGCCGCGCCGTTCGACGGCGTCGTCGGCGAGCTGTCGGCCGTGGCCGGCGGCCAGGTGGCCGAGGGCGTGGTGCTGGCGCGGCTGGAGGCGTCGGTCTGAAGGCCGCCCGCTCCGGCCCATTGGGTCACCTCCCCCAGAAGGGGAGGATCTTATAGGCTAGGCGTAGATGCTCCCCCCTTGGGGGAGCTGTCGCGAAGCGACTGAGGCGGCCGCGTAGCGGTCAGGCCGGCAGCCTCGCCAGCTCCGACCCGTCGTCCTCGCTCTCGTCCAGGGCCCCCAGTTCGCCGCGGGCCCGCGCGGCCTTGCCGTACAGGATCTCGAACAGCGGCGAGGCCATCAGGGTGGTGATGATCGCCATCAGCACCAGCATCGAGAACAGCGCCGGGCCGATGATGCCCTTCTGCAGGCCGATGTTGATGATGATCAGCTCCATCAGGCCGCGGGCGTTCATCAGGGCGCCGATGCCGCAGGCGGTGGCGTTGTCCTGACCCGTCAGGCGCGCGGCGGCCCAGCAGGCGCCGCCCTTGGCCAGGATCGAGCCGGCCAGGATCACCAGGGTCACGGCGACCAGGCTGACGCTGTTGACCATGGTCAGCTGGGTGTGCAGGCCCGAGAAGGTGAAGAACATCGGCAGCAGCAGCACGACCGCGAACGGCTCCAGCTGCTTCTTGACCTCGCGGCTCAGCACGCCGCGCGGCAGCACCGTGCCCAGGATGAAGCCGCCGAACACCGCGTGGATGCCCACGGCGTCCATCGCCCAGGCGCACAGGGCGAACAGCATGACCACGACGCCGAGGATGTTGGGCGTGACCTTGCCCTCGCGCTCGGCCCAGCGGCCCAGCGGGGCCAGCAGTTTCGGGCCCAGGGTGATCATGAAGGTCACGAAGACCAGGCCGCCGACGATGGCCTTGATCGCCACGGCCGGTCCGCCGCCGAAGGTCGCCAGCACGATGGCCAGCACGGTCCAGGCGCCGGCGTCGTCGATGGCGCCCGCCGACAGCGACAGCGTGCCGAGCGGGGTCCTGGACAGGCCGCGCTCGTGGATGATGCGGGCCAGCATCGGGAAGGCGGTGATCGAGATCGCAGCGCCCATGAATAGCGTGGCCTGGAAGGTGTCGATGCCCTTGCCGAACAGGCCAAGGTTCAGCAGCCACGGGGCCAGGGCCACGGCCACCAGGAACGGCGCGGCCATGCCCGACAGCGACACGGCCGCCGCGCTCTTGGCGTTGCTCTTGAAATGGTCGGCCTGGAAGCCGAGGCCCACCAGGAACATGTAGAGGCCCACGCCCAGCTGGGCGCCGACATAGAGCACGCTCTTGGAGTCCTTGGGGAACAGCATGTGCTGGACGTCGGGGGCCAGCAGGCCGAACAGCGACGGGCCCAGCAGCACGCCGGCGATCATCTCGCCCACCACCTGAGGCTGGCCCAGATACTTCTTCGCGAGCCAGCCGACGAGCCGGCTGACGGCGATGATCACGAACATCTGCAAAAAGAAGACAACGCTGAGCTCAGCCGCCGTCATGGTCCCGTTCCCCCGAAATCGCGCCGTCCTCGACGGTCGCCGTCTCTTCCCTGGAACTCCGATACCATCGGTCGGGAACCGGACCTAGGGGTTATATGATAGCGTTGTCACATCGCTGGCGAACACCGGCGCTTGCGCGGTGGTCGCAGCGCGCTACATCGGCTCCATGGCTCTGCACATGATCAAGCTGGTCGTCGGCTGCGACACGATCGACGACCTCGTCGCCTGGCACAAGGAAGGTCATCCCTGGGTGATGCACACCCGGATGACGCCCAAGCGCATCGACGAGATTCTCGACGGCGGCTCGCTTTATCGCGTGTTCAAGGGCCAGGTGCTGTGCCGCCAGACCATCCTGGCCATCGACACGGTGGGCGAGGGGCAGAACGCCCGCTGCGAGGTGACGGTCGATCCGAACCTCGTGCGCGTCGCGCCCCAGCCGCGCCGGGCGTTTCAGGGCTGGCGCTATCTCAAGCCTGAGGACGCGCCGCCCGACCTGACCGAGGGCGAGGCCGCCGACATGCCGCCGGAGCTGGCTCGCCAGCTGCGGGAGCTGGGGGCCTGGTGATCGCTTAGCGGATCATCAACTCAAGGATGCGATCATCCCCGCTCGACCTTCTGGGGAGAGCGAGGATGCGACTGGCGTACATGGCGCTCGGCATGGGCCTGCTGTTCCTGGCGATGGTGATCGCCGTCGGCGTCGCCCTGATCGCGAAAGGCTAGGGCGCGGTTCAGGCGTCCATGTTGTCGATCAGGCGGGTCTTGCCCAGCCAGGCGGCCGCCAGCAGGCGCGCCTTCGCGCCGTGAAGGGCGTCCGGACCCAGGCGCGACAGGTCGTCGGCGTCGCGGAAATCGAAATAGTCCACCTGCCGGAAGCCGGCGGCCGCGAGCGCGGCCTTGCCGGCGGCCTCGGCCGTCTCGACGCGCTCGCCGGCCTGGACGGCGGCGATGGCGGCCTTCATGGCGTTCGGCAGGGCCACGGCGGCGGCGCGCTCTTCGGGCGACAGGTAGGCGTTGCGCGAGGAGAGGGCCAGGCCGTCCTGCGCCCGCGCCGTGGGGGCGCCGACGATCTCGACGGGCAGATCAAGGTCGCGGGTCACGCGGCGGATGACCTGGAGCTGCTGGTAGTCCTTCTCGCCGAACACGGCGATGTCGGGCTGCGCCTGGATCAGCAGCTTGGTGACCACGGTGGCGACGCCGCCGAAGAACTGCGGGCGGGCCGCGCCCTCCAGCGGTTCGGATACGCCCGTCAGGTTGATCGTGGTCGAAAAGCCCTGCGGGTACATCTCGGCGGGGCCTGGGGCGAACAGCAGGTCGCAGCCGACGCTGTCCAGCAACTCGGCGTCGCGGGCCTCGCCGCGCGGATAGGCGTCGAAGTCCTCGTGCGGGGCGAACTGCTTGGGGTTGACGAACACGCTGGCGACGGTGCGCGCGACCTTGGTCTGGGCCAGGCGGACCAGCGACAGGTGGCCGTCGTGCAGCGCGCCCATGGTCGGGATCAGGCCCACCCGTTCGCCCGCGTCCTTCCAGGCGCGGACCTGCTCACGCAATTCGGCGACGGTGCGGACGATACGGGTCATGTCGGGGGAACTCTGCTGCGACGCAAAAACGAGCGTTCGGACGGCCGGCTTATGGCCGATATGGGACATCGGGTCCACCTGCGACACCGAGTCTGTGGACGCAGGGCGCCATAAGATTGACGCCAGGAGCGCGCAGGGCGTTTCATGCGCGTTAAGATTTTGGTTAGATTCGCCCGAGTCGGGTGGAACGAAGGATGAAGCCTATGGCCGAAACGCGCGTGATCGTCGTCGGCAACGAAAAGGGCGGGGCCGGCAAGTCCACCATCGCTATGCACCTGATGACGTCGCTGCTGTACGGCGGCGCCCGGGTGGCGATCATGGACCTGGACCTGCGTCAGTGCACCAGCATGCGGTTCTGCGAGAACCGCGCGGCCTGGCTGGCCGGCAACGACGTCAAACTGCCGATGCCGCAGACCTTCCGTCTCAGCGACGACGACGTGGCCCTGGCCGCGGGATCCGAAGCCGAGCAGGTCGCCGCCTTCGAGAAGGCGTTCCTGGCCGCGCGCGAGGTCGCCGACTTCGTGCTGATCGACACCCCCGGCGGCGATACCCAGATCACGCGCATGGCCCACGGCCTGGCCGATCTGATCGTCACGCCGATGAACGACAGCTTCGTCGACTTCGACATGCTGGGCCACGTCGACCCGGTGACCATGGAGCTGCAGAAGCCCAGCCTCTATTCCCAGACGGTGTGGGAGGCCCGCAAGGCCCGCGCCATGGCCGGCCAGCGCCAGCCGCTGGACTGGGTGGTGCTGCGCAACCGCCTGGCCACTACCGAGGCCCGCAACCGCAAGCGCCTGGAAGACCGCCTGACGGCCCTGGCCAAGCGGGTCGGCTTCCGCATGGGCCCTGGCCTGCGCGACCGCGTGATCTATCGCGAGCTGTTCCCGTTCGGCCTGACCATCGCCGACCTATCGACCCAGGTGCGCCCGGTGCCGGTGTCGCTGCAGCATCTGGCCGCGCGCCAGGAGCTGCGGGCCCTGATGCACTCGCTTGGCCTGGCCGCGTTCTCGGGCGAAACTCTGCTCGCCGCCCAGTAATCCCATGGGGCGGCGGCGGGTCCGCGCATGCTCTTCTATCTGATCCTCGGCGCGGTGGTCGTCGCCTGGCTGCTGTGGGGCAAGCGCAAGCCGCTGCTGGCCGGCGAGGGCTGGCGCATCGGCGCGGGCGTCATGTCGGCCGCCGCCTTCGCGGGCGCGGCCTATACCGGCATCCGCAGCCAGTGGCCGGTGGCGATCGCCCTGGGCGTGATCGGCCTGTGGTGCGCCACCTCGGCCCGCCAGCGGCCGGTGGTCCGCAAGGTCTCCGAACCGGCCAAGGCTCAGCTGTCGGCCAGCGAGGCCCGCTCGATCCTGGGCGTCGACGCCAAGGCCGGCCCCGACGAGATCCAGGCCGCCTACGCCCGGCTGATCCGCCTGGCCCATCCCGACAAGGGCGGCACCGCCGGCCTCGCGGCGCAGCTCAACGCGGCCAGGGATCGGCTGCTGAAGGGGCGGTGAGGGGGCGGGCCCCGATTGCGAGGCAAGGAAAAAGCCGGCGACCGCGAGGCCGCCGGCTTTTCTGTTTCTGAGGTCCAGGCCCGATCAGCGCGGGGCGATGACCATGCAGGGCTGCCGCTTGGCGGTGATCGCCGAGCAGGCCGCGCGGGCGGCTTCGGCGGTCATGCCCTGGAACTGGGCGCGGAAGGCGCCGCCGGCGGCGCTGACCACGGCGCCCTCGGCGTCGGACACGGCCTTGGCGAAGCGGTCGCGGACGATGCCCAGCTGCTTGTTGGCCAGGCTCTTGGACTGGAAGGCGCCGACCTGGACGCTCCACTCGCCCTTGGCCTTCTTGGGCGCGGCCTTCGGGGCGGGCTTGGCGGCGTCCTTGGCGGCCTTGAGGGTGGGCGAGACCTTCACCGGCGCGGGGCGCGGGTTGTCGGTCAGCACGATCTTCAGGCCGGCCTGGTCGCCGTCGCCCTCTTCCGAGGAGGGGCGCATGATCGGACCGGCGGGATCCTCTTCGTACAGGTTGGCGGCGATGCTGGTGCGCTCGCCGTGCGAGCGGCGACGCATCACGTCGAAGCCGGTGGTCAGCAGGTCTTCCATGTTGTTGTCGCGCCAGGCGGTCGAAGAGCCGCCCAGGACCACGGCGATCAGGCGGCGGCCGTCGCGCACAGCCGAGCCGGCGAGGTTGTAGCCGGAAGCATTGGTGTAGCCGGTCTTCAGGCCGTCGAAACCTTCCATGCTCGACAGCAGGCGGTTGTGGCCGCGGACGTAGCCGCCGCGGAACTCGAAGCCCTTGAGGCTGAAGTAGGAATAGTACTGCGGGAAGTCGCGCATCGTGGCGCGCGACAGGATTGCCAGGTCGCGGGCGGTGCTGATCTGGCGGCTGTCGGGCAGGCCCGAGGCGTTGACGAAGCGGGTGTTGCGCATGCCCAGCTCCTGGCCCCGCAGGGTCATCAGGGCGGCGAAGCGGCTTTCGCTGCCGCCCAGCTTCTCGGCCATGGCGGTGGCGATGTCGTTGGCCGACTTCACGGCCATGGCGCGGATCGCCTCGTCGACGCTGAGGCTGTCGCCCGGACGCAGGCCCATCTTGGTCGGGGCCTGGGCGGCGGCGCGCGGCGAGATCGGCACGCGGTCGGTCAGCTTGAGGCGGCCTTCGCTGAGCGCCTCGAACGTCAGGTACAGCGTCATCACCTTGGTGACCGAGGCCGGATAGCGCGGGCTGTCGGCGCGCTTGTCGTAGAGCACCTCGCCCGAGTTGGCGTCGATCACGATGGCCGCGTACTTGGGTTCGGCGGCGTTCAGCTGCAGGTACGGGATCTGAGCCGAAGCGACGGTGGGAGCAGCGACGCCGACCAGCGAAGCCGCGGCGAGGCCGACGGCGACGAGGAGACGACGGGCGGAGTTAAGCTTGGCGAACATGCGACAAACGTCCGTCATTTGAACTGAGCGGTTCCGCACCGCCACACGCGTGAGATCTAGCATGCGCGTTGTCGCCTTACGCCAAAGTAAACAACTGGTGAGCGATTTCGCCGCAGATTAAGATAAAACTTAGGCGTTGCGGCAACGCTTCGCTGCCTGGGCGTTCAGGGCGCGGAGCAGCTTAACCCAGGGTTATGGTGCGCTGCACAAAAACGTTTGACTGCTGCAGTGCAACATGAGAAAACCATGTCGTCCCAACGCATGGCGCGGGATCGCGGCCGAAAACCCAAACAAGGCCGCGCCGTCCCACCATGACCCGCCCAGGAGCCCTCCCCATGGCCGTCACCGAGACCCTGAAGAGCACCGTCGAGCAATACTCCACCGCCAGCAACCAAGCGTTCAAGGACGGTGTCGAGAAGTCGCTGGCCGCCCTGGCCGAAGCCAACACCCATTCCAAGAAGAACCTCGAAGCCGTGGTCGCCTCGGTGACCGCCGCCACCAAGGGCGCCGAAGCCCTGGGCGCCGAGGCCTTCGCCTACTCGAAGAAGGCCGCCGAGGACCAGGTCGCCGCGGCCAAGGCCCTGGCCGGCGCCAAGAGCGTGCAGGAAGCCGTCGAACTGCAGACCGCCTGGGCCAAGTCGGCCCTGGAAGCCTACATCGCCCAGGTCAGCAAGGCCTCGGAGATCGTCTCGGCCTCGATCAAGGACTCGGTGAAGCCGCTGAACGAGCGCGTCACCGCCACGGTCGAGAAGTTCCAGGCCGCGCGTTAATCCGGAATTCGGAACGGCCCCGCTTGCGGGCCGTTTCATAAGTCTACCCAGCCTTCTGGCCTGGACCTCACGGTCCGGGCCTTTTTTCTTGTGCCCCGGCTAGCCCTTGCTAAGCATGCGCTCTCGGTAAGGGAGCGTTTGAATGTCGAAGGTGGAAGAGCGTCTGGCAGGTCTGGGGATCACGCTGCCGCAGCCGGTGGCCCCGGTGGCCAACTACGTGCCGTTCGTGCGGTCCGGAAACCTCGTCCACATCTCCGGCCAGATCTCGATCGATCCGGCCGGCGGCATCAAGGGCACGGTCGGCGTCGACGTCGACCTGGAGACGGCCCAGAAGGCCGCGCGCCTCTGCGGCGTCAACCTGCTGGCCCAGATCAAGGCCGCGGTCGGCGACCTCGACAAGGTGGCTCGCGTGGTCAAGCTCGGCGGCTTCGTCCAGGCCGGCCCCGACTTCATCGACATTCCCAAGGTCATCAACGGCTGCTCGGACCTGATGGTCGAGGTGTTCGGCGACGCCGGCCGCCACGCGCGTTCGGCCGTGGGGGTCTACAAGCTGCCGCTGGGCTTCGCCGTCGAGGTCGACGCGGTGGTGGAGGTCTTCTGATGCGCGCGCGTCCGCGCCCAGGGACCGAGGTGTTCGGCGAGGCGTGGGAGCGCCTCTTCGATCCGCCGATCGCGCACCGGGGGCTGTGGACGCCGGGCGGCGCGCCCGAGAACTCGCTGGCCGCCTTCCAGGCCGCTTGCGCCAAGGGCTATTCCATCGAGCTGGACGTTCAGCTGACGGCCGACGGCCAGGCGGTGGTCTTTCACGACGATCGCCTGGAGCGCCTGACCGGCCAGGAGGGGCGCCTGCGCGACCACACCGCCGCCGAGCTGGGGGCGATGAAGCTGTCGGACACCGACGAGACCATCCCGACCCTCGCCGACGCCCTGGCGGTGATCGGCCACCGGGCCATGGTCCAGATCGAGCTGAAGACCCCCTTTGGCGAGGTCGGCGAGCTGGAGAAGAAGGTCTCTGAAATCCTGATCGACCACAACGGCCCGATCGCCGTGATCGGCTTCAACCCTTACTCCCACGCCTGGTTCGCCGACCACAATCCGCAGGTTCTGCGGGGCCTGGATTCATACGGCTGGAACGACGAGAACGCCCGCAAGCTGGCGCCGGAGCTGCGCAGGTCGCTGGCGGCGCTGGAGCAGGTCGAGATCGCCCGTCCGGACTTTCTGGCGCTGGGCCTCGACATGCTGCCCAGCCCCCGCGCCGACGTCTTCCGCGCCAAGGGCATGCCGATCGTCGCCTGGACTGTGCGCTCGCCCGAGCAGTGGGACGCCGTCTCCGGCCATTGCGACAACCTGATCTTCGAGGGCTTTCCTGCGTGAGTTCGCTTAAGGCGGAGGTGCGCGTCCACCGCCGCATCGCCGATATCGGCCGCGAGGCCTGGGACGCCTGCGCCGGGCCCTCAGGCGATCCCTTCGTCAGCTTCGACTTCCTCGACATCCTCGAAGAGAGCGGCTGCGCGACCGACCGCACCGGCTGGGCGCCGCATCACGTCAGCGTTTCCGATACGGACGGGCGCATCGCCGGGGTGATGCCGCTCTATCTGAAGAACCACAGCCAGGGCGAATACGTCTTCGACCACGCCTGGGCCGACGCCTACGAGCGGGCGGGGGGCAGCTACTATCCCAAGCTCCAGTGCTCGGCGCCGTTCTCGCCGGTGACGGGGCCGCGCCTGATCGCCCGGCCGGACGTGGATCCGGATGAGGCGCGCTCGGCCCTGCTGGGCGGGGCGCTGACCCTGTGCGAACGCATCGGCGCCTCGTCGCTGCACGTGACCTTCCCGACCGCCGACGAGTGGGACTGGATGGGCGATCGCGGCCTGCTGCGCCGGCAGGACCAGCAGTACCACTGGGAGAACGCCGGCTACGCCACGTTCGACGACTTCCTGGCGGCCCTGTCGTCTAACCGCCGCAAGACCATCCGCCGCGAACGGCGCGACGCCCAGGAGGGGCTGGAGATCGTCGGCCTGACCGGCGACGAGCTGACCGAGGCGCACTGGGACGCCTTCTTCGCCTTCTACATGGACACCGGCGGTCGCAAGTGGGGCCGCCCCTACCTGAACCGGCGGTTCTTCTCGCTGCTACGGGAGCGGATGGCCGACAAGGTGCTGCTGCTCCTGGCGCGACGGCCGGGCGGGCCGTGGATCGCGGGCGCCCTGAACCTGATCGGCCGCGACTGCCTCTACGGCCGCCACTGGGGCTGCACCGAGGACGTGCCGTTCCTGCATTTCGAGCTCTGCTACTACCAGGCCATCGAACACGCGATCCGGTTGGGCCTGCCGCGTGTCGAAGCCGGGGCGCAGGGCCAGCACAAGATCGCCCGCGGCTATCTGCCCAGCCCGGTCTATTCGGCCCACTGGATCGCCGACCCGGCCCTGCGCGAGCCCGTGGCCCGCTACCTGCAGCGCGAGCGCGAGGCGGTGGCGGAAGACATGGCAATGCTCACCGAGGAGTTCTCGCCCTTCCGGCGCGAGGGTTAGGACGCCTCCGTCAGGCTCGCTTCTCGCTAGTGCAGGCTGACCTCGGCGACCTTGTCGCGATAGTCGCGCTTGGGGTCGTGGCCCAGCATCAGCTTCATGCCGGCGAACAGGCTGTTCTCGTTGAGCCAGATGCGGGCGTGTTCGGGATCGAAGCGCAGCAGGCGCAGCTTGGGATCGGTCTTGCCAGTGAACCAGGCGGCCACGAACGGGCTCCAGAGCGCGTCGATGGCCTGGCGGTCGTTGTCGATCCGCAGGCGGCCGTCGATCTCGGCGAACAGGTCGTGGCCCTTCGAGGCGAAGTGCATGACCGCGTCGCGATCGTGGTCGAGCGCGGCGACCAGGTCGCAGTCGGCCGAGGTGAAGATCCACAGCGGGCCGCCGTAGTCGCTTTCCATCAGGGCGGTCATCGGCTGGCTGTGTCCGCCCTCGACGTCGGGCAGGCCCAGCATCACGGTGCGATCGGCCTTCAGGGCCTTCCAGAACTTTGCGGTAAGATCGGCTTCCTTGGACATGGTCTTGTCCTCCCGCCGTCAAAACGTGGCCGCGCCCGGCGCCGTTCCCGTCAGGAGCGGTCCCAGGCCGCTTTCAGCAGCGCCCTGACCTCGTCGTCGACCTCGGCGGGCGAGGCGAGGGGCAGCTTGGCTTTCAGGCGCTCGGACCAGCTCTCGTTCGTCGGCTCGGAAAGGCGAGGCGAGGCGTCCGGCGTCAGCGCCAGGCCCAGCCAGACCGTTCCGCCCTTCACGGGCTTGGCGGCGGCGAACTGCACCTTGCCCGACCAGGCCGTGAAGGCCTTGCGCTGGCCGGTGACGAGGCCAGGGAAATCGGCGACCGCCGCCTCGACGGCTTCGAGGATCGCGGTCGCCGCCGGGTCGGTCCACAACGCCGCGCGCAGGCCGGCCGCGTCCTCCCAGCCCAGTTCGGAGGGAAAGGCCGCGCCCAGGATGTGGGCGGCGCGGTTCACGCCCAGGCCGTGATGGATCTTCAGCCAGTCGACGCGCGCCTTGGTCCTGGTCTCCGCGCAGTCGCGGCGGACGATCTCGACCCATTGCTCCAGGGTCTTGCCTGTGTCGCGCTCCAGGCTGGCCTGCACCGAGGCGAACCACTTCTTCTGGCGTTCGGTCAGGCCCTGGCCCGTCTCGTCGGTCTTGCCCACGCTTGCGCCCCCCGGTTGGTTTGATAGGACCGTCCCACAAAGGAGACGACCATGAGCCTTCACGGAACCTACGACCCGGACAACATCTTCGCCAAGATCGTTCGCGGCGAGATCCCGAGCGTGAAGGTTTTCGAGGACGACGAGGTCCTGGCCTTCATGGACGCGTTTCCGCAGTCGAAGGGGCACCTGCTGGTGATCTCCAAGACCTCGAAGGCGCGCAACGTGCTGGAGGCCGAGCCCAAGACCCTCGGCCGGCTGATCGGAGCGGTGCAGAAGGCGACCCGGGCCGTCACCGCGGCGCTCGAGCCCGACGGCGTGGTCGTGACCCAGTTCAACGGCGCCCCGGCCGGCCAGACCGTGTTCCACCTGCATTTCCACGTGATCCCCCGCTACGAGGGCGAGGCCCTGGGGCGTCACGGCGGCGGCATGGCCGACATCGAGGAGCTGAAGGCTCTGGCCGCCAAGATCAGCGCGGCGCTGTAGGTCGGGACGGTCTCACCGGGGATCCAGGCGTGGCCGCGCTCGAACCTTTCCCGGTCTGGCGCTTTCCATCCAAGGGCCAAGCTTCAGCGCCCGTGAAGGACAGTGAATGACCGATCCCCTGGCCCGGCGGGGCCTCTATCGCCTGGTCTACGCCAGCCGCGCGACAGATCCGGCGGCCATCGACGAGACCCTGCGGGCGGTGGTCGCCAAGTCGATCCAGAACAACCGCCTGGACGACATCACCGGGTTCCTGGCGGCGGGGGAGGGGCGGTTCCTGCAGGTGCTGGAGGGGCCGGGCCAGACGGTCGCCCAGGCCTACGCCCGGATCGGCGCCGACCCGCGCCACGACGAGATCGCGCTGATCGCCGACGGACCGGCCGAGCGCCGGCTGTTCAGCGACTGGAACATGGGTCAGCGTCGGCTGGAGGCGCAGGACGCCTCGGCGCTGTCGGCGGTGGGGCTTGAGCACTTCACGCCGGCCGGCCTCGACGGGGAGCGGGCCATCCGTCTGCTGTCGCTGCTGGGCGCACGGCACCTGCGCTGAGGGCCGGCGCGTCAAAGAAAAAAGGCCCGGATCGCTCCGGGCCTTCTCCATTTTCAGGCGGCTCTTGGCCTCATTCGGCTAGGGCCGGCTCCTCGGCGTCGTCCGACTTGCCGGACTTGCCTTCCGAGGCGCTTTCGACTTCGAAGCCGATCTTGCCGTTCTCGAGCACCACCTTGACGTGGCCCCCGCGGACGAGGCGGCCGAACAGGATGTCGTCCGCCAGCGGCTTCTTGATGTGCTCCTGGATGACCCGGGCCAGCGGACGGGCGCCGTAGAGCTCGTCGAAGCCGTTCTTGGCCAGCCAGTCGGCCGCGTCGTCGGCCAGCTCGATCGTGATGTTGCGGTCGGCGAGTTGCGCCTCCAGCTGCATGACGAACTTCTGGACGACCTGGCGGATGATCTCCGGCGTCAGCGGCTTGAAGGCCACGACGGCGTCCAGGCGGTTGCGGAACTCCGGCGTGAACAGGCGCTTCAGCGCGGCGTCCTCTTCACCTTCGACCTTCGAGCGGCCGAAGCCGATCGAGTTGCGCTGGGCGTCGGAGGCCCCCGCGTTGGTGGTCATGATCAGGACCACGTTGCGGAAGTCGACCTTCTTGCCGTTGCTGTCGGTCAGGGTGCCGTTGTCCATCACCTGCAGCAGGATGTTGTAGACATCCCCGTGCGCCTTCTCGATCTCGTCGAGCAGGACGACGGCGTGCGGGTGCTGGTCGACCGCGTCGGTCAGCTGGCCGCCCTGGTCGAAGCCGACATAGCCGGGAGGGGCGCCGATCAGGCGGCTCACGGTATGGCGTTCCATGTACTCCGACATGTCGAAGCGCAGCATCTCGATGCCGAGCGTCGAGGCCAGTTGCTTGGCGGCCTCGGTCTTGCCGACGCCGGTCGGGCCGCTGAACAGGTACGAGCCGATCGGCTTGTTGGGTTCACGCAGGCCGGCGCGAGCCAGCTTCATGGCGGCCGACAGCTGGGTGAGGGCCTCTTCCTGGCCGAACACCGCGCGCTTCAGGTCGTTCTCGAGTTCCTTGAGGGCCTCGGTGTCCGACTTGCTGACCGACTTCGGCGGGATGCGGGCGATCTTGGCGACGACGGCCTCGATCTCCTTGACGCCGATGGTCTTCTTGCGACGGCTTTCGGGCAGCAGCATCTGGCCCGCGCCCGCCTCGTCGATCACGTCGATCGCCTTGTCGGGCAGCTTGCGGTCGGTGATGTACTTGGCCGACAGCTCCACCGCGACCTTCAGGGCCTCGGCGGTGTACTTCAGCTTGTGGAAGTCCTCGTAGTAGGTCTTCAGGCCCTTGAGGATCTTGATGGTGTCTTCCACCGTCGGCTCGTTCACGTCGATCTTCTGGAAGCGACGGACGAGCGCCCGGTCCTTCTCGAAGTGCTGGCGGAACTCCTTGTAGGTGGTCGAGCCCATGCAGCGCAGGGTGCCCGAGGCCAGGGCGGGCTTCAGCAGGTTGGAGGCGTCCATGGCCCCGCCGCTGGTCGCGCCGGCGCCGATGACGGTGTGGATTTCGTCGATGAACAGCACCGCGTTGGGGTGGTTCTCGAGTTCCTTGACCACCTGCTTGACGCGTTCCTCGAAGTCGCCGCGATAGCGGGTGCCGGCCAGCAGCGCGCCCATGTCGAGCGAGTAGATGGTGGCTTCCGCCAGGACTTCGGGGACCTGGTGGGTGATGATCTTGCGCGCCAGGCCTTCGGCGATGGCGGTCTTGCCCACGCCCGGGTCGCCCACGAGCAGCGGGTTGTTCTTGGTGCGGCGGCACAGGATCTGGATCGCGCGTTCGACTTCGTTCGCGCGGCCGATCAGGGGGTCGACCTTGCCCTGGCGGGCCTTTTCGTTGAGGTCGACGCAATAGGCCTCGAGGGCCTCTCCGCCGGTCTTGGTGTTGGGCTTTTCCTGGTCTTCCTCGACCGCGGTCGCGCCCTTGGCGGCCTTGGGCTCCGAGGCGCCGGCCTTCTTGGCGATGCCGTGGGCGATGAAGTTCACCGCGTCGTACCGCGTCATGTCCTGCTCCTGCAGGAAATAGGCGGCGTGGCTCTCGCGTTCGGAGAAGATGGCGACCAGGACGTTGGCGCCGGTCACTTCCTCGCGGCCGGACGACTGGACGTGGATGACGGCGCGCTGGATGACGCGCTGGAAGCCCGCCGTGGGCTTGGCGTCTTCCTCGTCGTCGACCACCAGCGAGGACAGTTCGACGTCGAGATAGTTGACCAGGCTCTTCTTGAGGGCGGCCAGGTCCACGTCGCAGGCGCGCATGACGCCGGCGGCGTCGTCGTCGTCGGTCAGTGACAACAGCAGGTGTTCGAGGGTCGCGTACTCATGCTTTCGCTGATTGGCGTACGCGACGGCGCGATGCAGGGATTCTTCGAGAGGACGCGAAAAAGAGGGCAAGGGGAGGCTCCTCAATCCTTTTCCATGGTGCACTGCAGCGGGTGCTGATGTCTGCGGGCTGAGTCGATCACTTGAGCGACCTTGGTCTCGGCGACTTCGTAAGTGAATACGCCGCAGACCCCGACGCCGTTCTGGTGAACGTGCAACATGATCCGTGTCGCGTCTTCGCGCGACTTGTTGAAGAACCGTTCGAGCACGTAAACGACGAACTCCATGGGGGTGTAGTCGTCGTTCAGGATCAGTACGCGATACAACGAGGGCTTCTGCGTCTTCGGCTTCACTTCCGTGACGACCGAAGAGCCCGCGCCGTTATTCTGTCCGCCTTGCTTTCGCTCGGCCATCGACCGCTTTCTCCCGGCGGGAAGCAAATCACCCGCCTTCATGAATTAGATATGGAAAAGCGGCGGCTTTGGAAGAGGCCGCCGCCCGACTGCGCCGCTTTAGCACAGGGGCGCCGTCGAAATCGGCTTCACGTTTGGGAGAGCGGCGAAGGTGGCCTGTGCGTTCCCGCGGCGAGGCTGCGAAATGGTGTGCGGCGCGTTGTCGCGCAAGGGGGAAGAGGCGCGGGTTGGAAAGTGCTCCGCCATCCAACCATCGCCTTCCTGGGCCTTGTGCCCAGGATCCATCGTCGCGCCGCTCAGACCTTGGGAAGGCGGTCAAGGTCTGAGCGGTCGCCGGCGTGGGCCCTCGCCACAAGGGCGAGGGAAGCGGGTTTGGGGAACCGAGAAATAGGCCAGACCCGCGAAGCGGTCAGCCCGTCACCGTGTAGATCATGATCCCCGTGGCCACCGACAGGTTCAGGCTGTCGGCGCGGCCGCGCATGGGGATCTTGACGTTGACGTCGCAGGCGGCGGCCAGTTCGGGCGGCAGGCCCTGCTGCTCGTTGCCCATCAGGATCAGCGACGGCTTCACGTAGTCGGCGCTCTTGTGGTCGACGGTGGCGGTCAGCAGGGTGCCGACCACGCTGCCAGGCCATTCCTCGCGCCAGGCCAGGAACTCCTGCACGGTGGCCTTGGCGATCTTCACGGCGAAGACCGAGCCCATGGTCGCCCGCACGCCTTCGACGGAATAGGGGTCGACGCAGTCGCCGACCAGGATCACTCCGCCGGCGCCGGCCGCGTCGGCCGTGCGGATGATCGTTCCGAGGTTGCCCGGATCGCGGACGGCCTGCAGGGCCACCCAGCAGTCGGCGCTCTGCGGCACGATGGCCGACAGCGGCGTGTAGACCTGGCGGAAGACGCCGACCACGGCCTGGGGATTGTCGCGGCGCGAGACCTTTTCCAGGATCTCGCGATTGACCTCGATGACCTCGCCGCCGGCCGAGGCGCAGGCCTTGGCGGCCTTCTGCAGCATCGGGTGGTCGGCCGCGTCGGGGCCGTACATCAGGATCTTGGGCGCGTGGCCGCAGTCGATCGCCTCGATGACGATCTTCAGGCCCTCGGCCAGGAACAGGCCGCTGTCCTCGCGCTCCTTGCGCATGTGCAGGGCGCGGACGGCCTTGACCGTGGCGTTGGTCAGGGAGGTGACGGTCTTGACGCTCATGTCTCTCAAGCCTCCGACGACCAGCGGGCGAAGAACGACAGGCCGATCTGGCGGTCGCCACGATCCTCCACCAAGGACAGTTCGCCCCAGTCGATGACGCCCGCGCGGCCGTCGAGCGCCTGGGCCAGCAGGCCCGACATCGCCGCGCCCGAGACGCGGGCGGCATAGGCGTTCATCAGCAGGAAGTCGGCGTCTTCGGCCAGCAGCTGGGCGCAGTCGGCGGCGAGCGCCGGCAGGTCCTCGAACAGGCGCCAGACCTCGCCGTCGGGACCGCGGCCGAACTTCGGCGGGTCCAGGATGACACCATCATAGACGTTGCCGCGGCGCACCTCGCGGGCGACGAAGCGGCGGGCGTCCTCGACGATCCAGCGGATCGGCTTTTCGGCCAGGCCCGCGAAGGCGGCGTTCTCGCGCGCGAAGCCGACCGACTTCTTCGAGGCGTCGACATGGGTGACGTGGGCGCCGGCGGCGGCGCAGACCAGGCTGGCCACGCCGGTATAGCCGAACAGGTTCAGGATCTTGGGCTGGCGGCCGCGAGCCTTGATGAAGGCGCGCACGCGTTCGTCCTGCCAGGCCCAGTTGGCGGCCTGCTCGGGGAAGAAGGCCAGGTGGCGGAACGGCGTGAACTGGCCATGGAACTTCGCCTCGCCCCAGGCCAGGTCGAACTTCTCGATCGGCTTGCCGCGGAAGCGCCAGCGGCCGGCTTCGTCCTCGTCGGAGGGATCGAACACGGCGTCGGCCTCGTCCCAGGCGCTGGCCGGCAGGCGCGGCTCCCAGAAGCACTGCGGCTCGGGGCGAACGACGGTGTAGCGGCCGTAGCGTTCCAGCTTCTTGCCGCGCCCGCTGTCGAGCAGGGCGTAGTCGGCCCAGCCGGTGGTGCGCATGACGAGAGGAGAGGCGGCGATGGTCGGGTGCATGGCCACGCCATACGCGCTCAGGCCAAGCGTCGTCCAGCCCGAGGCGCGTGCGGGGTCTTGTCCCAGTGGTGCGGACGGCGCACGAACTGCCACAGCGCGTGGCATCCGGCCCAGCCCTGGGCGAGCCAGATCGCGGGCAGACCCAGGAGGTCGAGCCACCTGGCCGTGCCGCCGGCGCGCCTTCGGCCGACGCTCGCGGCGATGGCCGAGCCGCTCCAGGCGTAGACGAGAAGCGCAAGGCCCGCCTGGTCGATCACGGCGTGGCCGTCTGGCGCGAGGTCGACCAGGACCAGCAGCACGGCCCCGGCGAAGATCGGGGCGTGCAGATGCGTCGAGGCCAGCGAGAGAAAGAGGGTCAGGAACAAAGCCAGGGCCACGCGTGGTCGTCGGGCGGCCGGGCCGCGCAGGTGCACCAGCAGCGTCGCAAGATGACCCTTGATCCACCGCGCCCGCTGCGGCCGCCAGGCCTTCCAGGTGGTCGGGGCCGTTTCCAGGGTCGGCGGGTCGACGACGTCCAGAGCATAGCCGGCGGCCGCCAGGCGAAAGCCTACGTCGGCGTCCTCGGTGACGTTGAAGGCGTCCCAGCCGCCGACCGCGCGCAGGGGCCCCACCGCGAAATGGTTGCTGGTGCCGCCCAGCGGAAAGGCCAGCCGCCAGCGGGCCAGCGCCGGCAGCAGCACCTCGAAGTGCGCCGCGTACTCCTGCTGGAACTGGCGGGGCAGGAAGCCGGCGATCGTGGGGATCTCGATCCGCAGCGGCGCCTGCAGGCAGGCCAGCTCCGCCGGGCCGGCGGCGAAGCGGGCGGCCGCCTCGCGCAACTGCAGCGGATCGGGCGCGTCCTCGGCGTCGTAGATCACCAGCAGCTCGCCCCGCGCCCGTTCCAGGGCGTGGTTGCAGGCGCGGGGCTTGGTCTTGGGGCCGCCCGGCGGCACGATCAGCACCTGGATGAAGGCGGGCAGGTCCAGGGCGTGGAAGGCCGAAATGGTCTCGCCGTCGTCGGCTTCCAGCACCACCAGCACCTGCAGGCGATCGCGCGGATAGTCCAGCCGGCCGAGATTGGCGACCAGTTCGGCCGCCACCGACGCTTCCTTGTAGAGCGGCGCCAGCACCGTGTAGGTGGGCAAGGCGTCGTCGGGCAGGGCGGGCGCGGCGACGACGCGCCGAGGCGTCAGGGCCGCGACCAGCCGCAGGGTGGCCAGAAGGGCGAACAGCGCGAGACCCGTCCACTTGAGGGCGGCCAGCGTCGCGCCGGGCGCCGTCGCCAGACCCGCCGTCAGTCCGAGCAGCAACGCGACCAGGAGAAAGCCCTGCGCGGGGCTCAGTCGCCGATGCGCGCCGTCGGCGGGCGGAACCGGCGCGACCAGTGGCGGATCGGGCAGGACGGCATGGTCCAGCCCATCGACGTGCAGCCGCCGTTCCTCACGCGCCATGTCGCCCCCCAGCTTAGCCTTGTCGGCGGGAGCGACTCGATAAATTCAACTATAAAGTGTCAAACGGAAAAATACGCGTTCTACGTAAAACCGGCGTTACGCTTGTCGGCCCTGGGTGATTCCCGTTTAGTGTCAGGTCGGGGAAGAGGGAGGAAGTACCGTATCGTGACCGTCGCGTTGAAGAAGCCGCCCAGGTCCGCCCGCAAGCCCAAGGGCGACGGCCACATGCGCCGGGGCGAAATCCTGGCCGCCGCCGAGAAGATCTTCATCGCCGAGGGCTACGCCGGGGCGACGATCCGCAAGATCGCCGACGCCGTGGGCGTGTCCTCGACCGCGCTCTACATGCATTTCCGCGACAAGGACCAGATCCTGCTCGAGATCGGCAAGGAGGCCATCGAGCAGCTGCTGTCGATCAATGTCGCCCTGTCGCAGGAGCCGATCGACGCGGTGGAGAAGGTGCGACGGATGCTCGACGCCTACATGCGCTTCGCGTTCGAGAACCCCAACACCTACCAGCTGGTGTTCTGCGGCTCGAACGAGGCGATCTCGGTCGAGAAGCAGCAGGCGGTGTCCGATCTCGGCGACCGCTGCTTCGACGAGTTCAGCGGCCCGATCCGCGAGATCGCCGCCGCCGGCCGCCTGAAGACGGGCACGGCCGAAAGCGCCGCCCAGGTGCTGTGGGCGGCCTGTCACGGCATCGTCTCGCTGGTCATCACCAAGCCCAGCCGCAACTGGGCCCCGGCCGAGGAGCTGATGCAGGTCACGCTGGACGGGGTCATGCACGGCCTGATCGCCGACAGGTAGAGGCGCGCGCGGGGCGGGCGACAAACGGTCGCACCCGCGAAATTTCCCCGTGCCGACCGAAGCTTAGCCGGGCTGCGCAAATACAACGCTGTTCGATGGCGCGGTGGTGGTAGCGGGTTAACCCTTGGGCCCTAGAGCCCCGCCGCATGAACAAGTCGCATGTTGTGTGTGTGGGCCTCATGGCCTTGGCGTGGTCGAGCGGCGCGAGCGCCCAGGAGGCGTCGCTGCTGGAGGCGGTGAAGGCCGGCAGGCCTCTGCTGGAGATCCGCGCCCGCTACGAGCGTTTCGACCAGACCAAGACAGCCACCCTGCGCAACGACGCCGAGGGCACGACGGTGCGCACGCGCTTCGGTTGGGAGACCGGCGGCTGGCATGACGTCAAGGCGCTGATCGAGTTCGACGACGTCCGCCGCGTGGGGCCCGAGCACTTCGCGATCACCACGCCGGGCGTCTCCACGCCGCTGAACGGCGCCGACAAGGCCCGCTACCCGGCGATCAACGATCCCAACGTCACCGAGGTGAACCGCGCCCAGTTGCAGTGGACGCCCAGCAAGGCGCTGCAACTGACCGCCGGCCGCCAGAAGATCCAGTTCGACGACCAGCGCTTCGTCGCGGCCGCCGCCTGGCGCCAGGACGAGCAGACCTATGACGGCCTGCGCACCGACCTGACGCTCAGCCGCTTCAGGGGGACCTACGTCTACGTGACCCGGGTCAACCGGGCGCTGGGCGAGCGGCGCGACTGGGACAGCGACAGCCATTTCGTCAACGCCACCTGGACCTTCTCCGAGGCGCTGAAGGCCACCGCCTTCGTCTACGCCCTCGACTTCTCGGACTCGCCGGTGAACACCTCGATCACCAAGGGCGTGCGCGGCGTGGGCAGGACCAAGGCGGGGCCCTACACCCTGACCTATTCCGGCGCCTTCGCCCGTCAGAGCGACTATCACCGCGCCACCGCCGACTACGAGCTCGACTATCTGGGCGGCGAGTTCGCGGCCACGCGCGGCATCTACACGGCCCAGATCGGCTACCACATGCTGGAGGGCGACGGCACGCGCGGCTTCGGCGCGCCGCTGGGCGCGGCCCACGGCTTCTACGGCTGGGCCGACGCCTGGTCTTCGCTGGGCGGCAACAAGAGCTTCGCCGACGGCCTGGACGACCTGAACTTCACCGTCACGGTCAAACCGAAGATCAAGGCGCGCGGCTTTACCAATCCCGAGTTGCTGGTCCGCTACCACGACTTCGACGACGACCGCACGGGGGCCGATCTCGGCCACGAGTGGAACGCCCAGCTGACGGCGACCATCGCCCCCAAGCTGTCGGCTCAGCTGAAGTACGCGGGATTCGATCGGGTCGACAGCGTGCCGAGCGGTACCCTGGCGCCGCCCGCCTCGCGCAAGAAGGTGTGGTTCACCCTCGAGTACAAGCTCTGAGACCGTCCGTGGCGGGAGGGGCGTGCCCGGTTTACGGGCGCCGCCCAAGCTTTGGGCGCCGTGCTGCTGCGCAAAAACGGGCGCCGCACCTGCGAAACGATCGATAACGGCGGTTTGTCGATTGCCGTCCCCGGGCGGTCGATGCGTCCCTGATCACGACACGCGGGGCAACGACGTTCCGCGAGGGGCCGCAAGGCTCCGACGCCGACGACGGGGTCGGCGACTGTTTTGGACAACGACGTCCGGAGGGGGCTTGCGCCCCCGCCGGGCGTTTTTTTTTGGCCTTGAGGGGAAGAGGCATGAAGACGACGAGGGCCGGGCTGACGCTCGGCGCAGGGCTCGCGGCGCTGCTGTGGGCCGCGGGAGCGCACGCTCAGACGACAACCGAAACCGCGCCGCCGGCCGCCGAGCCGGAAGCCGTGGCGCAGCTGGCCGAACCGTCGCCGACGCCTGCGCCGCCGCCGACGTTCAGCGACCAGGTGCTGGCGGGAAAGCCGATCTTCGAGGTGCGGGCGCGCTACGAGACCGTCGACCAGGCCAATCTGCGCGAGCGGGCGAACGCCTACACCGTCCGCACCCGGCTGGGCTGGGAGACCGGCGACTTCCATGGTTTCAAAGGCCTGATCGAGTTCGAGGACGTCCGCCAGATCGGTCCCGAGCACTACGCGGTCAACGTGCCCGGCGCGGCCACGCCGCCGCTGAACGGCGCCGACAAGGCCCGCTACCCGATCGTCAACGATCCCGACGTCACCGAGGTCAACCGCGCCCAGGTGACCTGGACGCCCGGCGCGGCCTTCCAGCTGACGGCCGGCCGCCAGCGCATCGTGCTCGACGACCAGCGCTTCGTCGGCGGCGTCGCCTGGCGCCAGGACGAGCAGACCTTCGACGGCGTCCGCGCCGACTTCGCGCTGGGCCGGGTGAAGGGGACCTACGCCTACCTCACCCACGTCAACCGCATCCTCGGCGAACTGCGCGACTGGGACAGCGACAGCCACCTGCTGAACGTCACTTGGTCGCCGGCCGAGGCGCTGCGCCTGCAGGGCTTCGTCTACGCGCTCGACTTCGGCAATTCGCCGATCAACTCGTCGATCACCAAGGGCGCCAAGGCCTCGGGCAAGACCTGGGTAGGGCTCTACCAGTTGGCCTATGGCGCGGCCTTCGCCCGCCAGAGCGACTGGCACGGCAACACGCCCAGCTACGACCTCGACTACTGGGCCGGCGAGGTGGCCGGAACCTTCGACATCTACACCGCCCGCCTGGCCTACGAGCAGCTGGAGGGCGACGGAACGCGGGGCTTCACCACGCCATTGGGCACCGTCCACGCCTTCAACGGCTGGTCGGACTCGTGGGTCTCGCCCGGCGGCAACAAGAGCTTCGCCGACGGCCTGCAGGACCTGAACGTCGGCCTCAACGTCAAGCCGCGCTTCAGGAAGACATGGTTCTTCAACAGCGACGTCCTGGTCCGCTACCACGACTTCGACGACCAGCGCACCGGCGCCGACCTCGGCCACGAGTGGGAGGTGCAGCTGACGGCGGCGATCACGCCCAAGCTGACCCTGCTGGTGAAGTACGCCGACTTCCAGCGCGAGACGACCGTGCCGGCCGGGACCCTGTCCCCGCCAGCCTCACGGACCAAGGCCTGGTTCTCCCTCGAATACAAGCTCTGAGACGGATGGCGATCATGACCAAGACCGACAAGACCGCCCCGAGGGCGTTTCCCGCCGCACGGCCCTGATCGGGGCCGCCGCCACCATGGCCGCCGTCAAGGCGGCGTTCCCGGCCGGGGCGCATGCCGCCGGACCAGGACCGGAGACCGCCAAGGCGCGCCTGGGCTTCATCGCCCTGACCGACAGCTCGCCGCTGATCATCGCCAAGGAGCGCGGCTTCTTCGCCAAGCATGGCCTGCCCGACGTCGAGGTGGTCAAGCAGGCCTCGTGGGCCGCCACGCGCGACAACCTGATGCTGGGCTCGGGCGGCGGCGGCGTCGACGGGGCGCACATCCTGTCGCCCATGCCGCTGCAGTTCACCCTGGGCGTCCAGACCGGCGGCAAGCCGCTGCCGATGTACGTGCTGGCGAGGCTGAACACCAACGGCCAGGCGATTTCGGTCGGCAACGACCTGAAGGCCGTGAAGGTCGGCCTAAACGCCGCCGGGGCCAAGGCCAAGTTCGCCCAGCTGCGGGCCTCGGGCAACATCGCCAAGGTCGCCATGACCTTCCGTGGTGGAACTCACGACCTGTGGGTTCGATATTGGCTGGCCGCGGCGGGCATCAATCCCGACGTCGACGTCTCGACCATCGTCATCCCGCCGCCGCAGATGGTGGCCAACCTCAAGGCCGGCACCCAGGACGCCTTCTGCGTGGGCGAGCCGTGGAACGGCCAGACGGTCAACCAGCGCATCGGCTACACCGCCACGACCACCAGCGAGATCTGGATGAACCATCCGGAGAAGGCGCTGGGAATGCGGGCCGACTGGGTCGACCGCTACCCGCGCGCGGCCCAGGCCCTCACCGCCGCCGTGCTGGAGGCCCAGATGTGGTGCGACAAGCCGGCCAACAAGGCGGCCATGTGCTCGATCGTCTCGGGGCGGCAGTACATCAACGTGCCGATGGGCGACATCCTGCCCCGCCAGCAGGGCGTCATCGACTATGGCGACGGCCGCAAGGTGACGGGCTCGCCGCACGTCATGAAGTTCTGGGCCGACAACGCCAGCTTCCCCTTCAAGTCGCACGACCTGTGGTTCGTCACCGAGAACATCCGCTGGGGCGTGATCGGGCAGGGGGTCAACAAGCAGGCGCTGGTCAACAAGGTCAACCGCGCCGACATCTGGCGCGCCGCCGCCAAGAGCATCGGCCAGTCCGGCCCCGCCGGCGACAGCCGAGGCCCCGAGCGGTTCTTCGACGGCAAGGTGTTCGATCCGGCCAATCCGGGCGCCTACCTCGCCAGCCAGCCCATCAAGAAGCTCGCCTGAGGAAGGGGACAGCCATGACCTATCCCAAGCCCGACTTCGCCGAGGCCGCGCCCGTCGCGACCCCGGTGAGGGTCTCCCCGCCGGCAACGGCGTCGGCGACGGAGGCCGCGCCGGCCGCTCCGAAGATCCCCGGAGCGGCCGGCCTTGCCCGGCGGGCGGGGGCGGTCGCGGCCGCCGTCCTGCCGCCGGCCCTGACCGCCCTGGTGATCCTGGCGCTCTGGCAGGGGCTGTGCGGCGACTCCTATGACGGCCTGCCGTCGCCCTCGCGCATCTGGCTGGAGTCCAGGGAGCTGATCGTCGATCCGTTCTACGACCGGGGCGGGGTCGACAAGGGCCTGTTCTGGCACGTGCTGACCAGCCTGAGGCGCGTAGCCGTGGGCTTCTCGATCTCGGCGGTGGTCGGTGTCGGTCTGGGCGTGCTGATCGGCGCCAACCGCTGGGCGCACCGGGGTCTGGATCCGATCTTCCAGGTGCTGCGTACGGTGCCGCCTCTGGCCTGGCTGCCGATCTCGCTGGCGGCCTTCCACGAGGCCAACCCGTCGGCCCTGTTCGTGATCTTCGTCACCTCGATCTGGCCGATCGTCATCAACACCGCCGTCGGGGTGCGCAACATCGCCGAGGACTATCGCAACGTCGCCCGGGTGCTGCGGCTGTCGCCGGTCGAGTACTTCTTCAAGATCCTGCTGCCCTCGACCACGCCCTACATCTTCACGGGGCTGCGCATCGGGGTGGGCATGAGCTGGCTGGCCATCGTCGCCTCCGAGATGCTGCTGGGCGGCGTCGGCGTCGGCTTCTTCATCTGGGACCAGTACAACGCCTCGCGCATCTCCGACATCGTCGTGGCCCTGGCGTGGGTGGGCCTGACCGGCTTCGCCCTGGACCGCATCGTCGCCCTGCTGGGCCGCATCGTCTCGCGCGGCGGCGCGGCGAGCTGAGAAAGGACAAGCATCATGGGCAAGGCCTATCTCTCCATCGAGAACCTCGGCGTCACCTTCGGGCATGGTCCGAGCGCGTCGGAAGTGCTGCGCGGCGTCGAGCTGCGGGTGGCCAAGGGCGAGTTCGTCTCGATCATCGGCCATTCGGGCTGCGGCAAGTCCACCCTGCTGAACGTGGTGGCCGGGCTCGTGCCCGCCACGATCGGGGCGGTGATCCTCGACAGCGAGGCCGTCGCCGCGCCGGGACCCGAGCGGGCGGTGGTGTTCCAGAACCACTCGCTGCTGCCGTGGCTGTCGGTGCGCGAGAACGTCCAGCTGGCGGTCGACAAGGTGTTCGCCGGCAGGAAGTCGGCGGCCGAGCGCCGCGACTGGACGCTGCACAATCTCGATCTCGTCAAGATGACCCACGCCAGGGACAAGCGTCCGTCCGAGATCTCGGGCGGCATGAAGCAGCGGGTCGGCATCGCCCGGGCGCTGGCCATGCAGCCCAAGGTGCTGCTGCTGGACGAGCCGTTCGGGGCGCTGGACGCCCTGACCCGCGCTCACCTGCAGGACAGCGTCATGGAGATCCAGGCGGCGCTCAACAACACCGTGCTGATGGTCACCCACGACGTCGACGAGGCGGTACTGCTGTCGGACCGCATCGTGATGATGACCAACGGCCCCCGCGCGACGATCGGCGAGGTGCGGCCCGTTGACCTGGCGCGCCCGCGCGACCGCCTGGCCGTGGCGGAAAACGCCAGTTACGTCCACGCCAGGGCGGCGGTGATCGAGTTCCTCTACACGCGGCGCGCCGCCTAGGCGGCGAGTTGCTGGCGCAGGTCGGCCAGCGTGCCCTCGATGTGCCCGGCGAGCAGCGCCTCCACCCGCGCCGCGTCGCCGGCCTTCCAGGCGTCGAGGATGGCCCGGTGCTCGCGGCTGGCGCGCTCGTCGCGGCCCAGCGGTTCGAGGTGGATGCGCACGTAGCGCTCCGACAGGATCTGCAGTCGCTCGACCAACTGGCTGGTGATGTGTCCGCCGGGGCGGACCAGGGCCATGTGGAAGGCGCGGTTGCAGGTCACGTGGTCGCCCTGCGGCTTGCCGAGCTCGGCCTCCAGCGCCGCCAGCGCTGTCTCGGCCCGCAGATGGTCGTCGGGAACGGCCTTGAGCGCCGCCTCGGCCGC